>JBGYFE010000201.1:0-3449 GCA_041819925.1 Capnocytophaga sp. | reverse complement strand
TTCAAAAATTTCGTAACTTTGCGATGAGTTACAACTAATTTGAAAATAAGATTTTTAACGTTAAAGTTGTGACAATCTTTCAAAAATTTCGTAACTTTGCGATGAGTTACAACTAAAATATAATAACAATGACAAAGGTAATAGTTGTGACAATCTTTCAAAAATTTCGTAACTTTGCGATGAGTTACAACTGTAAGCGATAGGTAGTAGGCAATAAGCCGGTTGTGACAATCTTTCAAAAATTTCGTAACTTTGCGATGAGTTACAACCCCAATTTTCTATCATAACTCACTAATTTAGTTGTGACAATCTTTCAATAATTTCGTAACTTTGCGATGAGTTACAACCCTCGCACATTCGCCCTGTGTAGCATTCCAGTTGTGACAATCTTTCAAAAATTTCGTAACTTTGCGATGAGTTACAACCTCAAAAAATAATCCTCTGAAATTCAGAGGATTATTTTTATTTTTTAGAAATATTTTTTTGCTAATTAACCGAAGGCTAATAAGTAAAAAAGAGCATTTTTTTCCATTCTAAAATAACTCTAATTGTTGATACGTTGGCGGTGGGGCTTCCTTGGCTTGAGAATGAAAAATCTCAATATCACCAAATTGCTTATCGGTAATACTCATTATGGCAACTTTTCCGTATTTTGGAAGCCAATTTTTTACTCTTTTGATGTGTACATCGGCGTTTTCTCGACTTGGGCAATGCCGAATATAAATTGAAAACTGAAATAAAGCAAAACCGTCATCTTCCAATCTTTTTCTAAAAAGGTTAGCCGCCTTTTGCATTGCCTTAGTTTCCGTTGGCAAATCATACAAAACCATTACCCACATAATTCGATAAGCATTGAACCGGTCAGAATTCATAACAATTTAGGATAAGCTATCAATCGTTTTTCACCCGAATAACATTTGTAAAGCGATGATACTGTTTGTTTTACAGCAACCAAAAGCGGTCGAGTTTGCTCTTCTATTTGCACATCGCGAGTAGCAATTTGTAAAAAATAAGCCTTACATTCTTTTGTCAGTTCTTCGGCATCGGGGTTGCTTTCTAACCATTTGATAACCAATAAATCTACAAACGGACGATAAGGTTCCATCACATCGTCTGCCAAACAATACGGATTGTATTTATTTCGATGAAAAATTCCCAAAACAGGCAACAAACCCGTTTCCACCAAGGCTCTCGCTACAATACTTCTCAATACCGAATATCCGAAATTAAAAAACTGATTGGGTGATTCACCAAAACGTTCTCGCAGAAAATCTGGACTTATCAAATATTTCCAATAATGCTGTGCTGCAATGCCTTCCATATTGGTAGTGTCGCCCGATTTTACTTGACCAACATATTCATACATCGGTTCGGCATAGTTGCCTAATTTTTCCAAAACGGCAATTTGATTGGTAATTTTACATTCTACGGTTTGCTTCCACAGTTGCTTTTTGAGTGGTTCAGAAGCGTCTATTTGCTCTTTAATTCGTTGAGAATGAACAGAATTTCCATACAAAGGCAACATTTGTCCGTGAGGCAAATGAGCCTCGTCACAACTGATAACCACTACATTATTTCCCATCAGCCGCTGTATCAACTGGTGGGAAATAGTAATTTGGAAATGGTCAAGCATCAACAGTCCCAAATCTTCCACAGGTATGCTTCCTTTTTCATTTTTCGTTTCAGGACAAATGATTTTCATCTGATTATCTTTAAGTTTCAGATACGCAGGATTGCCGATGTAAATGGAACGATAGAGCATAATTTTAGAATTTATATCCTTGTCTATAAATATCTTCTACATCGCTTGCACGAGCATTTTGTAATTCACTGATTAACTGCGGTGTAGGTGTAATAAGTTCTGCAAAAACCTCTACACCTAAATTTTCCATTTTCCAAATGGGAGTTTTGGGGTCAAAATAACTCACTTTGGCTGTAAGTTCTACTTTTGCATCTAACATATTAGCTATGACAATATTCTCATAAGCAGGAAGATAGCCTAATTTATAATTTTCAAAATAAACTTCAACCGCAAAAGCATCGTGAATATTAGTATCTTCTCTTTTCAGAATTAATTCGCTTCCGATAGTTAATTGCTCTTTTACCTGTTCATATTGATAATGTTGCATTCCTTTCACATAATTATCATAAATTTTAACAAATGATTTAGAAAGTAAATTTTTAGGTAAAATAAGTCCTGTTGCTCCTAATCCTAAAGTTTTTAAAAATTCTGAACGATTCATTATTCCATATTTTAATACTCACCAACACTCACAATATCACCCAAATGATTGATACGAACTTTAATAATACCCAACAATTTTTGAGGAGTTTGAATAAAATTATACACAATACCTGATAACTCCTTTTTATTTTTCAGCATATCTCCATCTATAACCTTTGTTTCAAGGTGATGAGAAAACATATAGTTTTTAGTCGATATCTTCTGCACCCTAAACAAGTGTTTGCTTATTAACTTCTTATTTTTAGGGTCTAATAAATCTATTTCAGTGGGATTAAAACCATCCTCTTCATTTGGAAATATAAACATTTCGTTTTGTTTCATTGTAAATAAAAATTCCCAATCTTTTTTAGGCAAATTATTTAAAATGAGTTTATCATTTATCCCTTTTTCCAAAACTACATCAATATTTTTCTGAGGACTATTAAAAATAATAGGTAAACCATAATTTGCACGGGTAACAGCTTCAAAAAACGAAACGGCTTTATCTTGTAAATCGCCATTTTCATCTCGGTAAATAGCTATGTGATGGTTATTTCCCGTACTTATATAATCTACCGGAATCGGGGTTCCATTTTCATCTAATATTTCGTTGCCAAAATGGTCTTTCTTTGTATGTAATGGTTCTGCATTACTCACGCCACTTATGGTAACTCTCTTAATTGAAATTCCTTTTTCTTCATTAAGCCAAATCGGATTCTTATCCAAATCAGAAAAGGCTTTTTTAGCATCACCTCCAAAGGTATTTAAACGTTTTTTCAGTATTCTTTTAACCCCCTCGTCCAATACTTTATCAATAGATTTTTCATCTTTGAAATTTTCGGGGGTAATATCCTTTCTTATAGAATAATCGGCTTCTAACCACACCAATTTTACTTTTTCAGGAAGTTGTTCTATTTTAGCTTCATCTAAATATATCGGATTTTTAGCTAACGCATTTTTACCTGTGAAAGCCTTTTTGGAATCGTTCCCATTTTCTTCCAATCGTTTTTTAAGCAATGATTTATACAAAGGATTCGCTACTTTTTCAATAGTTTCAACATCAAACTTAGCTCCTATTTTTTCCTCCTTTTGCACATAATAATGGTACTTTCCATAGACAGTCTCTTTATGCAATTGTCCACGAGGTGTTAGCACTTCCTGTATTTCAACACTTCCCGAAATTTTATTTTTATTTCGGGTAACCACCTTATTTTTAGATTTGTGG
>JBGYFE010000200.1:0-4140 GCA_041819925.1 Capnocytophaga sp. | reverse complement strand
GGGTGGCGGCTACATCGAAAAGGTCAATCAAGCGTATTTCATTCGTGGCGAGGGATTAGTCAAAAACTTGGAAGACATCGGGAATATCGTCGTGAAGAATGACAACGGAGTTCCGGTTTATGTAAAGAATATCGCAAAAATTCAATACGGAAGTGCAACTCGTTTTGGTGCTATCACTGCCAATGGCGAGGGCGAAAAAGTAATGGGGCAAATAATGATGCTCAAAGGAGCGGACTCTAACAAAACCATCAATCGGGTAAAGGCTCGTATTGACGAAATTTCCAAATCGTTGCCCGAAGGCGTGTACATTAACACGGTGCTGGAACGCAGTGAACTTATCGGAAAGACTATGTTCACGGTGGCGGAAAACCTTATATTGGGTTGCCTTATCGTGATTTTCGTAGTGGTTTTATTGCTGGGGAATTGGCGTTCGGGGCTGGTAGTGGCTTCGGTAATTCCGCTTTGTTTGCTCTTTGCACTTTCGATGATGTATATTTTTGGCGTTGATGCAAACCTGATGAGTTTAGGGGCTATTGACTTCGGGATTATCATTGACGGAGCGGTGATTATTGTCGAATTTATTTCATATCAGATAACTCAAAAGAGTTCGCTATTTGCCGGAGTTTCTAACAATGAATTGCAACAGCGAAAAGACAGCATTGCCATAGAAGGAGCTTCTAAAATGATGAATTCCGCTGTATTTGGGCAACTTATTATCTTGATAGTGTTCATTCCGATATTAGCTTTGAGTGGCGTAGAAGGCAAAATGTTCCGTCCGATGGCACTTACGTTTAGTTTTGCCCTAATCGGTGCGATGATTCTATGCTTTACATACGTTCCGGTTATGTCGTCTTTGTTCTTGAAACCGACCAAAGAAAATCCGAAAGGCATTTCAGCCCGCTTTCTTGGGCTTTTGAGCAAAATGTATGCCCCAACTATCCATTGGGCGATGCACCACAAGCGTATCGTATTAGGAATTTCGGTGGGAATGCTACTACTTGGCGGATTTTTATTCTCCCGAATGGGGGGCGAATTTGTCCCAACGTTAGACGAAGGTGATTTCGTGATTCAGCCCGTGCTAAAAACAGGAACATCACTCGAAAAAACCATTGAAGCCACTACGCAAATTGAGAAAATACTTAAAGAATTTCCGGAAGTAAAACAAGTAGTGTCGCGTATAGGTGCTGCCGAAGTGCCTACCGACCCAATGAGTATGGAAGAAAGTGATATCATCGTTACGCTCAACCCGAAAGATACTTGGAGAACTGCCGAAACCAAAGACGAATTGGCAACCAAATTTAAAGAAGCCCTCGCCGTGATTCCGAACTTGGAACTTGAATTTACGCAACCTATCGAAATGCGTTTTAACGAGCTTATCACGGGCGTTCGAGCCGATATTGCGGTGAAAGTTTTCGGCGAAGATTTGGATATATTGACAAAAAAAGGTGATGAAATCAAACATTTGATTGAAAATATATCCGGAATTGGCGATTTGATAGTTGAAAAAGTGGACGGATTGCCACAAATGAGCGTGCAATATGACCGTGAGAAAATAGCTCGATACGGATTGAATGTTGCTGACGTAAACGATGTGCTTTCAATGGCTTTCGCAGGAAAAACCACAGGCGACGTTTTTGAAGGAGAGAAGCGTTTTGATTTGGTTGTTCGATTAGACAAAGAGCATCGCAAAAACATTGAAGATATTGAGAACCTGTACATTGATACACCTATGGGAACTAAAATTCCGTTGAGCGAATTGGCAACAATATCGTATCAGAAAGGAGCGGCAAAGATTTCGAGAGACAATACATACCGTCGTATTGTGGTAGGCATCAATGTACGCGACCGAGATTTGCAGTCGGTTGTGAAAGATATTCAACAGATATTGAACCAGAAGCTGGATTTGCCAACGGGCTATACCCTTTCTTACGGCGGGCAGTTTGAAAACTTGCAGTCGGCGACCAACCGACTAATGATTGTTGTGCCAATTGCATTAGTGCTGATTTTCGTGCTGTTGTATTTTGCGTTTCATTCGGTAAAAGAGGCTTTGATTATTTACTCAGCGATTCCGTTTGCAGCTGTTGGGGGCATTTTATTGTTATGGGTACGCGACTTGCCGTTTAGCATATCGGCTGGGGTCGGATTTATTGCTCTCTTTGGGATTGCCGTACTCAATGGAATTGTTTTGATTGAACACTATCAAGAATTAAAGCACTCTGGGCAAGACGAATCGATGGAATCGCTCATCATTCACGGAGCAAAAGACCGTATGCGTGCCGTAATTCTGACAGCGATGTCGGCTGCTTTGGGCTTTTTCCCTATGGCAGTTTCCAGCGGAGCAGGTGCAGAAGTACAACGCCCATTGGCAACCGTAGTTATAGGAGGCTTGGTAACTTCTACCTTATTGACACTCGTAGTGTTACCGGTGTTGTATTCCATTTTTTATAATTTCAGAAGGAAGAAAACAATACAAGAATAAGTAAAAACTATTGTTGGTAACATTTTCGTAAATTTATTAAAAAAATCTCATAATATTTTATTGTATAAGATAAACTTTCATTATATTTGCAGTGGATAAACTACATATTATATCAATCTGTAAAAAAAGATTTATTTTATAAGAGGAATTCAAAGTGCTTAAATATTATTTATTTTAATGTTTAAAGTAGTTCTTTTAGCTTTATTATATTTAATCTATTAAAAGTACTAAATGATAGGAATCTAAAAAAGTTTTAATTAATGAAGTGTATTATTTCTGATAGATACGGATACAAAAATCTACAAAACGTTGAAAGAAACAACAAAGTAGAAAATTAAAACTACAAGGAATGAGGTCGTTCTTATAGGTTATTAAAATACAAATTAGTGTTTATTGGTCATTCTGACGATTTATAAAATAAGAAGTTATTAGAACGATGTCGTTATACTGATTTTAGAATATTTTAGTTATTGGATTGAGGTCATTCCGATAGATTTAAAATAATTAGATTGTTGGAATGAGGTCATTCCGGTAGATAAAAAACAATGTAGTTTTCGTATCGAAACAAAGCTAATGAGTAAATTGAAACAGCCTTGTTGTTCTTTGTAAAATCTGTTGAAGTAAGTATAAAAATTTTATTTGTAAATAAAAATGATTATAAATTTTAAATTAAACACGTACTATTATGAGTAATTTATCAGAATTTTTGTTGCCAAACTTTGCTAAGTTGAACAACGACGAGTATGCACAATTTTTAAAAAGTGCTATGAAATTGGTAAGTACAGCTACTATCGAAAAATTAGCTGTTAAGCAAGAGCTGTTTGATGCTATTCAAACTCAATTAGATTTATTAACGGAGGCTTCACGACAAAGTAGAATAAGTCAAGAGTCTGAAAACATCAATCGGTTAGATAGACAACGTAGCGAATTGCTATCGTACCTGATGTCTTCTTTCAAATTGGAGCGAAAAAGCCCTATCACTTCCAGACAAGAAGCTGCTACGGCACTTTTCAAAGAACTGAAAAACTATTCAGGTACGCAATCTTTGCCTACACGACAAAAATCGCAAGCCATTGATGCAATGCTTAAAGATTTAGAAAAGTCGGAAAACACGAAGCATATCAAAGCCTTAGGACTAACGCAAGCGGTTGCCTCGCTCAAAGAAAGTAATTCTGGCTATCAGGAACTTGTTAATGTTCGTGCAGAAAATCAAATATCAGCACCCAAAATCAAAGTAAAACAGGTTCGTAAAGAAGCTAATAACTTGTTTAAGGAGTTAGTTCGTTTTGCGTTTGCTAATGATATTATTAATCCGTCTGCGGAAAGTAACACTTTCGTACGATTGTTAAACAAACTAATGACCGATACGATGACGGCATACAAACAACGATTGGGGCAGGTGTCGGCTTCTAAAACAGTAAAAGAACCAGAAAAAGAAAATACACCTACACAGGAGAATTAATATCCCCCTTACCCCCTTAAAAAGGGGGAATGAGCGGAGTATAGAGATTCCAAAACTCCCCCTTTCAGGGAGTTGAGAAAATATAGAGCCTCCAAAACTCCCCCTTTGAAGGGGGCAGGGGGATGTAAAGATGTAGAAAAGTGTAAGTACACTGACAATATAGAAAAATATCCCCCTAACCCCCTTATAAAGGGGGAAT
>JBGYFE010000199.1:0-3348 GCA_041819925.1 Capnocytophaga sp. | reverse complement strand
ATCACCCCGTTGGTTTTAGTAAAAACAAGAAAGACAAACGCTTACGGACATCTGCACTCATTTCGTGGGATAATGTCAATTTGGTAATTGATTGTGGCCCAGACTTTCGACAACAAATGTTAACTCACAAGGTCAATCACTTGGAAGCCATTTTATTTACACACGAACACGCTGATCATACTGCTGGAATAGATGATATTCGTCCGTTCGTTTATCAACAAGGAGATATGCCAATTTACGGACTTCCTCGTGTGATTTCAGAGTTAAAAAAACGTTTTGAATATATTTTTAAAACCGAAAATCGTTATCCGGGAGCTCCTTCGGTTGGAATAAATGAAATTGAAAATCAACCATTTGAACTTTTTGGAAAAACAATCATTCCGATAAAAGTAATGCACGGTGAATTGCCTATTTTAGGCTATCGCATTGAAAATATGGCTTACATTACAGATGCTAAAACAATTGCTAAAAGCGAACTGAAAAAACTACATAATTTAGATATTTTAGTACTAAATTGTTTGCGGGAGGAAGCTCACCCTACGCATTTGAATTTAGAGGAAGCGCTCGCCATCATAGAAGAGGTGAAGCCTCAACAAACATTTTTTACACATATCAGTCAAACATTTGGGTTTTACGACGAAATTTCTAAAAAATTGCCTAAAAATGTGTTTTTAGCATACGACGGATTAGAAATTCAAGTAAGAAAAATTTAAAACCGATTTTTATTCTTTTTTCTTTCATTACCAAATGTTTAAAATTAACTTTCTTACTTCAAAAAAACAAAAGATGAAAAGCAACTAATTCCTCAATGTTTCGGAATTGTTAAATGAATTACAAAAATGTTTAATTAGTTTTGTTTGTATTAAACTAATTGTACTTTTGCATTCCAAAAACACTAAAAAATAATGATAACAAACATTGACGAAACGCTTTTGCAGGATTTAGTTAAGATGTACATCAATAGGTTTGGTGCATCGCCTATTGCAGCAAAAATATGTGCGTATTTGAAACTTGATTTTTCGGGTGAAGGAGTAACTTTTGACCAATTACAAGAGGCTCTCGGCGTAAGTAAAGGGTCTATTTCTCTTAATCTCAGAACGCTTATTGATAAAGGAATCGTTATTGAAATTAATAAATTCAACGACCGGAAGACTTATTTTGCGTATAATCAGGACTATATACTCACGTGGCTCAAAGATGCCATTCAACAAATGGAAAATACTTTGAATATCGTTCAGCGGGTCAATATGTTAGCTAAAAAGACTGATAATATCAACCCAAAGTTCTTAAAACGCAAACAATTACACGAAGAATTATTAGAAAAAGGCGTTCAGAATTTCAAGGAAACGCTCTCAAAGATAGAAACAACTATATAAAGAAAAAGAAAATAAACACAATATGAAAAAATGTATTTTTTTGGCAAGTTCTGTTTTAGTAATGGCTTGCAATAACGGTTCTCAACAAGCTCCACAGATGGTAAAAACCTTGCCTGTCATTACCGTTGGTGAACAAAATAGCACAGCAGAATTGTCATACCCTGTGAATATTGAAGGACTTGTAAACAGCCCTGTGCAAACACGCGTATCGGGATATATCACCCAAGTGCTGGTCGATGAAGGAGCCAAAGTAACTCAAGGGCAACCGCTTTTCCGATTGGAGACACAGGCACTTAACCAATCAGCACAGGCAGCCAAAGCCTCTGTCGATGCTGCCCAAGTGGAAGTCAATCGGTTAGAGCCGTTGGTGGCGAAAAACATTGTGAGCAACGTTCAGCTTGAAACCGCCAAAGCCAGTCTGAACCGAGCCAAAGCCTCCTATGCCGAAATAGCTGCCAACATCGATTACTCGGTGGTGCGCGCTCCCGTGAGTGGTGTGGTAGGAAGCATTAACTTCCGTGAGGGTGCGCTGGTTACGGCTAATAGCACCATTTTAACTACCGTATCTGATGTGAAAGATGTGTACGCTTATTTTTCAATGAACGAAAGCGAATATTTAGCATTTTTGGAGCGTGCCAAAGGCAACAACTTAACGGAGAAGATTAACAATCTGCCCGAAGTATCGCTTCGTTTGGCGAACGGCGAAATGTACGCTCACAAAGGAAGGATTAAAGCCGTAACGGGGCAAGTTGACAAAACCACAGGAAGCATTCGCTTTCGGGCGACTTTCCCTAATGCAGAAGGTTTATTGACCAACGGAAACAGCGGAACCGTATTGATTCCCGAAGTGTACGCCAATAGTTTGGTCATTCCCGAAGTGGCTACTTTCGAGCAGCAAGGAGTCGTGTTTGCCTACAAAGTGCAACAAGATACACTCAAACAGGTTATCCTAAAACTCAAAAATCGAAATAATAACCTTGCTGTTGTAGAAAGCGGACTTGAAAAAGGCGACGTAATTCTCGTTCAAGGACTTAATACTGCCCGCAGTGGAATGGCTATCAAAGCAAAACAAGTTTCAATGGACAGTATTGTAAAGGCGATTCAACCGATTTTTTAATCTAAGAAGGAACAAGAGAATTTAATTGTATCATATTGATTTCAATTCCCCTCCGCAATTCCCCCTTTGAAGGGGATTAGGAAGATGTAAGGCAAATCCACGAAAGGAGAATGCAATAAATCTTAAATTTTCCTCAGAGAAAAAAATTCCAGAAGAAAGAAGAAAGAAGAAAAAGATGAAAAATATCTTAATAGCAATACTGTTTTTACCTCTGTGGGCTTGTTCTCAAACTACCGAAAGAACTAAAACAATGAATAACACATTTACACCCGACGAGCAAGAGGTAATTGCCACTGCTCGCCGTTTAACGGATTTGATGATAGCTCGAAATAGCAAAGAAATAAACACTTTGTTAGCCGATGATTTTACCCTTACGCACATTACGGGACGAGTGCAATCCAAAGCTGAGTGGCTCAAAGAAATAGAGCAAGAAACTATGAAGTATTACGGCTACGAAGAAGTGTCCGTTTCGGTAAAAATGGACGGCAATCGGGCGGTACTTACGGGCAGAAACCGTTTAGATGCTCGCATTTGGGGCAGTCGCAATACGTGGAGCTTACAACAAGTAATGACGCTCGAAAAACGAAATGGTAAATGGGTAATTCTAAATTCGGTGGCATCGACTTTTTAATAAAATAGACACAAAAATATGGATATAATAGCACAAATTTTAACTGCTTTGGTGGCAATTGAACACCTTTATATATTGTACATCGAAATGTTTGCTTGGGAAACCATCGGAAAACGTACCTTTAAAGGTGCATTGCCCGAAGAATTATTCCCAAAAAC
Source organism: Capnocytophaga sp. (assembly GCA_041819925.1). GTDB lineage: Bacteria > Bacteroidota > Bacteroidia > Flavobacteriales > Flavobacteriaceae > Capnocytophaga. The sequence continues at coordinate 66 of JBGYFE010000199.1, read as the reverse complement.
GAAGGGATTGGCAGCCAATCAGGGTTTATACAACGGATTTTTAGCGGCGGGACTGCTATGGTCGTT
>JBGYFE010000198.1:0-42319 GCA_041819925.1 Capnocytophaga sp. | reverse complement strand
AGATATGTAATAAAACAAAAAATATATGTGATAGAACAAAAAAGATATGTGATAGAATAAAAAAGATGTGTAATAAAATAAAAAAGATATGTGATAGAACAAAAAAGACGTGCAATAAAACAAAAAATATATGTGATAGAACAAAAAAGGCGTATAATAAAACAAAAAATATGCGTGATATAATAAAAAAGATATGAGATATAATAAAAAAATCACAAAATAGCATATAAAATATACTTAATCAGCATAAAAAATAAAAATATAAATATACAATGAAAGACAGTAATCCTATTTCTGCATCAGTTTTAGGAGGAATTCCAGAAACAATGCTTATTACGCTATTGGCAAAAGCAGTAGAGACAAAAAATAAAAATCCAATTTTAAAGGATATAAAATCCATAGAAATTATTGAAAAAATCGATTATGATTTTAAAAAATTTAAGAACACAAAGTTCTCACAAATAGGTGTTTGTACTCGTGCAAAACTAATTGACGAAGAAACAAAATCATTTTTAGCAGAAAATCCTGATGCAGTAGTTATTCAACTTGGTGCAGGATTAGATACACGCTACGAACGATTAGATTTTCCTTCATTGACACATTGGTACGACCTCGACCTTCCAGAAGTAATTGATTTGAGACAGAAATTAATCGTTCCGACAGAAAAAAATACGTATATACCTTTATCATTATTTGATTATCAATGGATTGAAAAGGTAAAAGTACATAAAAAATCGGTTCTTATTATCGTTGAAGGTGTATTGATGTACTTTTCAGAAAAAGAAGTAAAGGATTTTTTTAGTGAGATATGCCGTCAATTTGATGAAGTTACAATTTTGTTCGATATGCTTTATTATAAAGGTGTTGGACAGGCTAAAAAACACGATGCCCTCAAAAACACAAAGCAAAAACCCGAATTCAAATGGTCGTTATACAACTCCAAAGATATGGAACATTGGAACAAAAAGATTCACTTGACAAAAGAATATTATATGAGTGATTTCTATCCTAAAAGACTTTCAATATTTTTGAAATTACTCTATAAAATTCCTTGGATATACAAAAACTTAAATCAAAGAGTCATAAAATTAGAAATTAAATAACAAAACTTTTATCAAAAATGAAAAAAAGAATTCTTTTAGTAGCTTTCATAGCTACCTTTTTAGCAGTAAGTTGTAGCAAAGAGAGCAATAATAACCAAACACCAGAGTCTCCAAGCAACGGAAGTAAAGGAAATGTATTGATACAAACCGTAGTTACTAATGATGGACAAGCAGGAAGTTCTTATATTCAATTACTGGAAGGTGTTACGTCACAAAAAATTGATAATAAAAATGCTTTTCCTGTTGGAGTAGGCGTTCCGCCCGTTGTGTATAAAAACTGGGTATTTACGTTTCCAAGTTATTTTGGTTCAGACGTATCTGAACTCAATAAGTTTGTCCGTGAAAATGGTGTATTGAAAAAAGAAAGCTCCTTAGCACTACCTGCCAAGTCGCAAGCGACACATTTGGTCGTTCTTAATGAAAATAAAGCCTATGTAGGACTCACCGGATTGGGTAAGATACTCATTTTTAACCCTACGACGATGGTAAAAATATCCGAAATAGACCTTAATAAGTACGGAGACCCTAATCCAGAACCTACGGGAATGATTATTCGTGATAACCACTTATTCATAACACTGGGACAGTGGAAAGGTGCTACGTGGTTTCCTTCCGAAAAAGTAGTAGAAGCCATCGTTGTTGATGTACAGAGCGATACGATTCTAAAACACATAAAAGAAACAACATCAGGGCTTTCTTTCCCGATGGACCCTGGACAATTAATGGTAATGGACGAAGCAAAAAACATTTATATCTTCTGCGTGGGAGCTTTCGGACAGGTTCAAGGCTTTGACGGAGGAATTGTTCGCATTAAAGCCGGAGAAACAGAGTTTGATACAACATATTTTATCAATTTCAGTCAAATTAATGTGCCAGGTGAGCCAGGAAAAGTGATTTATTTACGTTCGTGCAGGTATGAAGGAAACGGAATTGTCTATGGTTATGCTTACATCAAAGAATACGACCCAAATGGAAATGTAAGTCCTTTGTCAATAGCCAGTGTTGCCGTCAAAGTTGATTTGAATAAGAAAACCATCACACGTATTGCAGGAATTCCCGTAACGAACGGATATTCTTGTGCCATAGGTAAGTACAAAAATCTCTTTGTCTTTGGAAATACAAGCCAAACTGCCAAAGGTTATTACACTTACGACCCTGCCACTGACAAAGCAAGTCCAGAACCCGTGATAAACGTAGAAGGTTACCCGCAATTTTTCCATTGGTTTGAGTAAAACATTCTGATTTTGGATTAATCTGTGTGCTTTTTGAGCAATAATATTCAAGAAGCACACAGATTTCTATATTTATGCAGAACAGCTCGTACATAATTCAGGAAAATTGATGTATATTTGTCGCTCCAAATAGTTTCTGAATTAAAATGAATAAACTCTTGATTGTTGGCACAGTAGCTTTCGACCAGATTGAAACGCCTTTCGCCAAAACGGATAAAATTATGGGCGGTGCGGCGAACTATATCGCTGTGGCAGCTTCGCAATTCGGCATAGATGCTGCCGTAATTTCGATTGTGGGAGAAGACTATCCGCAAGATTTTTTGAATCTTCTTACGGAAAGAAATATTAACACTTCGGGCATTGAAATTGTCAAAGGCGGAAAGTCATTTTTTTGGAGTGGAAAATATCATAACGATATGAATACACGCGACACGCTGGACACACAGCTTAACGTACTATCAAATTTCAAACCTGTCGTTCCCGAAGCCTATAAAGATGCCAAAGTTTTGATGTTAGGGAACTTACATCCGCAAATTCAGTTAGATGTTTTGCAACAAATGCGTCAAAAGCCTGATTTGGTGGTGCTTGACACAATGGACTATTGGATGAATCACACGTGGGATTTGCTGATGGAAGTTATCCGAAAAGTAGATGTCATTACCATCAATGACCAAGAAGCGCGCCAACTCACAAAGGAATATTCTCTTGTGAAAGCGGCTCAAAAAATAATGGCAATGGGCGTGAAATATGTCGTTATCAAAAAAGGGGAACACGGTGTTTTGTTGTTCCACAAAGACTCGGTTTTCTTTGCGCCCGCTCTTCCGTTAGAAGAAGTATTTGACCCCACAGGAGCGGGCGATACTTTTGCTGGCGGATTGGTAGGTTATTTGACCAAATCACAAGATTATTTGTTTGAAAATATTAAAAATGGTGTTATTTACGGGTCGGCATTAGCTTCGTTTTGTGTTGAAAAATTAGGAGCCGAGCGCACGCTCAACCTCACCAATGACGAACTACAAAAGCGCCTTTTGCAATTCAAGGAACTTACACAGTTTGAAATTAAAATTTCGTAACGACTATTCATAAAATTGATACACTAACTTTGATAAAGTTTTGCACTTTATCAGAGTTTTTTATTGGTAATATTTTTCTTATTTTTTGGAAGAGTTTGAAAAATAAGTTACCTATCCTACAAAATATTTTAAGTTGGCAGTCGTTCAGCCTGTTCAAAGCGATGAATTTTGAAAACGGGCAACGATTCATAAAATTCATTCTAATGAATTGTATAAACGGGTGAACGTTTAACTAATTCGTCGAGATTATTTAGAAAATATGTCTTTTTTATGCAAAAAACATTTTATATTCTATTCTTTAAAGATAAAATTTAAGCTGATAAGAATACAAAAAATTAAATCCTATTCGCAACATTGTGGAATATATACAAATATCCGTATATTTGACGCACATTTTTTCTTAAAAAAGAAGCTATTATGGTTGAGATAGAACGTAAGTTTTTAGTGAAAAATACGGATTTTATGTCTGAGGCAGCGAAGCAAACACGCATCATTCAGGCTTTTTTAAATCGTAATCCTCATCGGACAGTTCGTGTGCGCATCAAAGGAGAAAAGGCGTTCCTTACGATAAAAGGCATTGGCAATTCGTCCGGAACGTCTCGTTTTGAATGGGAAAAAGAAATTACGGTTGCCGAAGCGGAAGCTCTTTTACCCCTTTGTGAAGACGGAATGATTGAAAAAGTGCGCTACGAAGTGCCTTTTGATGGTTTTCTGTGGGAGGTTGATGTTTTCAGCGGGAAACACACAGGATTAATCATAGCAGAAATTGAACTGAATGATGAAAATCAAACGTTTTCCGTTCCCAATTGGATTGGTGACGAAGTTACGGGCAATCCGAAATATTATAACAGTAATTTATAGCTTTACATAGAAAAGGGAAAATAAATCCTTTTTTGCATTTCAATTTTTAACTTTCCAAAACAATGAAACGATTTACTTTAATTTTATTGATGATGATATTTACACACAACGGATTTACACAAAACTCTGCCGGAAAGAGAATTTCGCTCACCGACAATTGGCAGTTTTCACAAGTAGGGAAAAACGAATGGCGTTCGTCTGACGTACCAAGTTCAGTGCAATCCGATTTGTTAAAACATTCCTTGCTCCCCGACCCATTTTACGGAACAAACGAAAAAAAAATCCAATGGGTGGAAGACCTTGATTGGGAATACCAAAAAACATTCAATCTCACAACAGAAGATTTGAATTACGACCAAATTCGATTGCATTTTGAAGGATTAGACACACACGCCGAAGTATTTTTAAACGGTCAGAAGATACTCAATGCTCAAAATATGTTCCTTGCCTACGAAACTTCGGTTAAAAATTCTCTGAAAGAAGGTGAAAACACGCTTTTAATTCGGTTTTTATCGCCCATAACACATCTGATGCCTTTGCGGGAAGCCAGTGGTTTTGAATATCCTGCGATGAATGACCACCGAGAAGAAAAATTGAGCGTTTATTCGCGCAAAGCGCCGTATCATTTTGGTTGGGATTGGGGCATACGCATTGTGCAAATGGGCATTTGGCGTCCTGTTTGGCTTGATTTTTACAACAAAGCGCACATTACGGATTGTTTTTCGCAGCAACTTATGGTTTCTTCCGAAAAGGCTTCCTTGCAAAATCAAATTACAATCACTTCCGAAAGTGTTGCAGAGGCTTCGGTGGAAATAAAATATTCCATAGACGGAAAAACATTTTCTTTTTTAAAAGAAATAACTCTGCAACAGGGTGAAAATCAAGTACAAATTCCTTCCGAAATCGAAAATCCAAAATTGTGGCAACCCAATGGCTGGGGTGAGCAACATTTGTATGATGTTTCAGTTGGTTTGCATATCAATAATGAATTAATCAGTGAAAAAAAACACAAAATAGGGCTTCGAGACGTAAAATCTGTACAAGAAAAGGAGAAAAACGGACAATCTTTTTACTTTCAAATAAACGGAAAACCACTTTTTGCCAAAGGAGCAAATTATATTCCGGGAGAAATACTGACAACAAAGCAAGACAAAGCCTATTACGACCAACTGTTTGACAATATTTTAGCTGCCAATATGAATATGATTCGAGTTTGGGGCGGCGGAATTTACGAAAATGATTATTTTTATGAACTTGCCGACCAAAAAGGCATCCTCATTTGGCAAGATTTTATGTTCGCTTGTACGCCTTATCCGCACGATACGCAGTTTCTTGAAAATGTGGCACAAGAAGCCATACATAACGTCAAAAGGCTCCGTAATCACGCCTGTGTAGTGCTATGGTGCGGAAATAATGAAGTGGAAGAAAGCATTCTATATTGGGGATTTCAACGTAAAGTACCCGCCAATGTTTACGAAGGATTTAAAGTGGGCTACAATCTCACTTTTAGGGAGTTACTTCCTAAAATCGTGTCAGAGTATGACCCTCAAAAGGCATATCTTCACGGTTCACCTGATGTAGCAAATTGGGGAAAACCCGAATCGTTGGCGTATGGCGATTCGCACTATTGGGGAGTTTGGTACGGACGACAACCGTTTGAAATTCTTAACACACGTATTTCCCGATTTATGAGTGAATTTGGTTTCCAATCGTTCCCTGAAATGAAAACGGTGCGCTCTTTTGCTGAGGAAAAAGATTTCGACATTGAGTCAGAAGTGATGAAAACACACCAAAAAAGCTCCACAGGCAACGATGCCATCAAAGAATATATGTCGAAATATTATCATACACCGCAAAATTTTTCCGATTTTGTGTATGTCAATCTTGTGATGCAAGGCGAGGGAATGAAAAAAGGAATGTTGGCACATCGGCGTAACCGTCCGTATTGTATGGGAACGCTCTATTGGCAATTGAATGACAGTTGGCCAGTGGTTTCGTGGGCAGGCATTGATTATTACAACAATTGGAAAGCCCTGCACTACAAAACCCGTGAAGCCTTTGCGCCAATCGCTGTGGATATGTATAACAATCCGAAGAATAAGAAAACTGAATTTTATGTATTTTCAGACCTTTTGGAAGAAAAAGAAGGCTTTTTAACGGTTGAGCTAATCGATTTTGACGGAAAAATCAAAAAAATAAGCAAAAAAAAGGTTACAATTCCAGCCAATGAAAGCAAATTGGTCAAACGGCTTTTTACTTTTATGTATGTAAGTAAAAAACAACAAAGAAATTGTTTCGTAAGAGTTACATTTACTGATAATTTCCAAAATATTTTAGCAAAAGACCATTTCTTTTTCAATTGGGCAAAAGAATTAGACCTTCCGCAAACCGAAATTAAAACATCAGTTACTCATTCTGATGGAAAGTATACAATTCGTTTGCGAAGTGCGCATTTAGCTAAAAATGTATTTATCGAAATTCCCGTTCAAGGAGCAAAATTCAGCGATAATTTTTTCGATTTACTTCCGAATGAGGAAAAAATAATCGAGATAACCTCTCCTGAATTAAAAAACCACGAACCAATACCCTTTACGGTTAAACATTTAAGAGAAACATACTGAAACGTTTATGTAGAGATGCGTTGATTTATGCAACAAACAAAAAAGGCTGTCCGAAAAAGTTTTTTTGGACAGCCTTTTTCAAAAAACAAACTAATTATATTCTTATTTTCAAACCTGCAAAAAAAGTTCTTGGCAAAGCTGGACCGTAAATGTAAGTAGGATCACGTTTGACACCTTCATCAAAATCTTTTTGGTATTGGTCAAATAAATTTTTAATTCCTGCACTAATTTCCATATCAAAAAAATTATCAAAAGTAAAATCATACGAAGCATTTATCCCAACATCAAACATTGAAGGAGTGGTTTTTAACTGCTGTAAACGTTCGTGATAAGTTTCCATTTTTCCCGTAAAAACAGTTGTTAGGTTCACTGTCCACTGCTCGGAAGGTTTGTAAGTTGCCGTAAAATTTCCGTAGGCATTAGGAGAACGTAAAATTTTATCGCTTTCAGCAATGAGATTTCCGTGTTCGTCTTCAGCTACAGTTTGCGGCTTAGCATATTTAGAATTTTGTAGAGTCATTCCCATTTGCAATACAAATTTTGGATCAGGACTATATTTCAACTCAAAATTCAATCCTTTTACTACCGCTTTATCCCCATTTTGCTTCTCTTTTACATCTAATTCATTTTCCTTCCCTACCGATACATACTGAAATGGATTGTGCAAAGCGGTATAAAATCCTTCAACCATTGCCACAAATTGTTTGCCTGACTGTGAGTAGTTATACTCTAACGAAGCCGTAAAACTATCCGAAGTTTCTTTTTTCAAATTCGTTGCCAACTGAACGCGACGCACCTCACCTGTAATCAACTCTGAATGAACATCTTCTGAATAAAACAAAGGAGCTCTGAATCCGCGGGCATAAGAAGCTCTTGAAATAATATTTTCTGTAATATTATAAAGTAAACTCGCTCTGGGATTTACCACCGTAATAGCTTTATTCAATCGGTCAGAACTCACATTATCCAGTCGCAAACCTGCTAATATTTTCAAATCAGAGCGTATTTTCCAATCAGCTTGGGAATATAATCCAAAAATTTTTTGAGTTTGAGTTACCACAGCAATCGCAGGATTGCGACGCTGCTCTGAAATTTCATCATATTTATACTCCGTTCCAGAAGTCAATTGAATACATCCTTCCGCCACGTGAATATGTGCACTATGTTGCCCACCAAAAATCCACACCTTTTCTTTGGTTATTCCATAATTCAATCCTTCTAAATCATACGCATTATTTTCTGTATCATAAGCCCCATAATAATTATCCGCTTTGGTACGTTGCCCACTGGCAAATACAGAAAACTTATGATTATAAGAAGGCGTAAAATAATCATAGTTAACATTTCCGCTTGCCATATTGGTCTTAATTGACTCGGCAATATCAGCCAAATGTTCAGGAAAGTCGAACTTATTTCCACCACGCCTATCTTCATTACTCACATTCAATTCTCCAACGAGTTTTTTACGAGGAGAAAAATCATTGAAGAACTTAGCTCCTGCATTCAAATTTCGCAAACGCGTCAATTCTGAAAAACCGTCATTATTGGCATCATAAGCCGCACGATTACGGTTAATTGCATAAAATGAAATCCCTTTCATATAGTTATCACTCACCAAAGAACCATTGAAAGAAGCCACAACATCTTCCGATTTTCCTCCTATCCAAGCCGAAGATACACCTGCCTGTGCTTCATTTTTTGTTGGATTTTTGGTAATGATATTTATCGTCCCTCCAATGGCATTTGCTCCAAAAAGAGCTGAACCACCACCGCGAATCACCTCAATGCGGTCAATCATACTCGCCGGAATTTGCTCCAAACCATAAATTCCGTTCAATGAACCAAATACGGGACGACTATCTATCAAAATTTGTGAATATGCACCTCCTAATCCATTAATACGAACTTGTGAAAAACCACAATTTTGGCAGTTTACCTCGGTTCGTAATCCGGGCTGAAAAACCAAACCTTCCATAAGTGTTGTTGCGCGGACGTTTACCAAATCTTTCTGACCCGTAACACTCACTAAAACAGGAGCTTCCTTACGATTGAGTGCCGTTTTAGTGGCTGTAACCACCACTTCTTCAATGCCTAAAACATCTTCTTTTAAATCAAAATTTCTTTCAAGAATTTCATTAGCTTTGATAGAAAGTCTTTCTATAACGGAAAGAAAACCTAACGACGTTATTTTCAATACATAATCTCCACTGGGGACACTCACTTCAAAACTTCCGTTTCTGTCAGATGTAGCCCATTTTTTATGATGCTGATTTTCTAAAACTACCGAAACAGCTTCCAAAGGTTGCCCATCAGAAGATACAATTCCCTTTAAAACAGCATCTTGCGACCAAATTTCTACACAAAAAAACAGTAGAAAAATAAACGAATACCTCTTCATATGTTTTTTAATTTATATTTACTTAATATTTTTTTTTGGCAAATCTAAAAAATAAATTTTATATACAAAAACATTATTAAGATTATTTTTAAATAAATGTTATAAACAACTGAAAATAAACAAAAAAACCTTGTAAACTTTTTATAAAAAAAGTTTACAAGGTTTATATCTTACTTAATGGTAAAACCTAATTTCGAATCACTTCCACCCATTTCCCTTCGGTTCGGGTGTTATAACGATTATTATACATTGCTTCGGCGAAAGTACCAGGCAGATAATATCTTCCTGCGTAAGAAGCATTAAGTTTCAATCGAATAGTTTTCGTTTGATTGCCACCGAGTGACAGGTAGAAATTCGCACGGTCGTCCCTGAAATCAGCATAATCAATGTATGAATTTTGTTCCGTGCCGCCATAATCGGTAAAACGTGTATTTATGATTTCCCAACCCGACGGAATTATTTGTGTAAGAGCCACATTTTCAACCGATTCATTAGTCAAATTCTTGATTTCAATAGAAGCCATAAACTCAGTACTTTGCTTAATTTGACTTACATCAAGAACATTTCCATTGGCATCACGATAGGTCGTTACAATTGACAAGCCATTTTGCATAACCAATTCTTTTCCAACGGGCAACACACCGCTTGAAATCAAACGAACATACAATGTTTGTTTAGAATTATTTTTCACTTGTAACGACTGTTTGTCTCCTTTCACGAGCAATTCAACAGAAGTCATTGCATCTTTTGAGTTGATATTCTCTGTTTTTCCACTCCAAGTATAGGAAGCTGAAAAACTTGAACCACTTTTGTTTATTTCAACATATTTTGCCATTGCATAAAGCGAATAAGCAGTGGTTTGCGTGCTTAACCAATCCGAAGACGAAAGTTTATTAGCGATTTCCAATGCCCAGCGCCCAGCATCTTCCTTACGACCGATGAGCAATGCTGTTTCAAGAGCCATCGCCTTGTTGCGAAGTTCTGAACCGTAATAATAATTTCCGTTGAAATTATCCATTGCCACAGATTGGAATAAGTTATTGGCAGTTTGCTTTTGTCCAGCAACGGCATAAGCAGCTGCTAATAAGCGTTTTGCATCTGCTGAAATATCACTCGTTTCGCGTAATCGATTCATTGCTCCCATATTGGGACTTCCTGCCAAAGCTAACGTGTACAAACGATATGCTTGTGCAAAATCATTATTATATTGAGGTTGAAAACGCCATTGACGTGCTTCATTGTTTTGATAATTAAGCCAATTTTGCTTACTTCCTGATGGAAGAACATATCCTTTCTTCTCCGCTAAAATGAAAAATTGCCCAATGTAAGAAGTTGCCCAATCGTCGGCGTAACGTCCTCCTTTCCAATAAGAAAAACCTCCGTTAGAAAGCTGATTTTCGTGGAGCTTACTGATAGCTGCTGCTACATTTCGACGAACATTTTCAGCCCGTTCCGAAGAAAGATTTACAAAATCACCTAAATACAATTGCGGAAATGCTCCCGAAGTTATTTGTTCAGCGCAACCGTGCGGATACGAAATTAAATAATTTAGTCTTTGATGCAAATTTACGCCAGGGAAACTTGAAATCTCCAAAACGGTTTTAGCCTTTTCACCAAAAACAGAAGCATTCAAACTTTCTGATTTTCCGGCTGAAAGCACAGCACTTTGCACGTGATATGTTACAGGATTGGGATTGTAAACGTCCATTTCCACCTCATAAGTCGATTTTTCATTGCCTGAAACTCCCGTAATTTTCACTTTTCCGATGCCTGTTTGCTGCGTGGTTTCAAGTTCAAAGAAAACCATTTTCTCGCTTGCCCCATCGAACTGCAATGATTGGGATTTGTTGCCCACCACCTTAAATTGTCCGTTGGTTTCTACGGAAATAGTTGCGTTTTTAACGTTTTTATCATTTGCAAAAACGGTTACAGGCAATGTTATTTTTTCACCAGGAACAGCTTTTCGGGGCAATGAACCAAGCAATGATATTGGGCTGATAATAGGAATGTCTTTTTTCTCGGCACTTCCGAAAGCATTTTTAGAAACGTCTGAAGCCACAACCATCACCCGTGCCGAACCCATATAGTTGGGAATTTCAACATTATGGACATTGGTATTCCCTTTTTTCAATTCATACGGACCTTTAACAATCACAAAAGGCTTAAATCGATTGGCTTTTTGAGCGTCAGCACCGCCTAAATCTTCGTCTCCTCCAATGCTGAATGCTTGATTTACAGTTCCTCCATAGGCTCCAATGATGTCATTATAAACGTCCCACGTTTTTACTCCCAAAGCCGTTTTTGAAAAGAATGTATGCCACGGATTAGGCGTTTTAAATCGGGTTAAGTTCAGAAGTCCGTCTTCTACAATTGCCAAAGTGTAGGTCATCGGTTTGCCTGATTTTTCACTGATTTTAATGCTTGCCTTTTGCTGTGGGCGCAACACATCTGCCATTTGAATTACCGGATTGAGTTGTGTGTTTTTATCCACTACCGAAATTGGTAATATGCCATACAAGCGTATGGGAGCATCGTTTATTGTTTTAGCGTGTGGTTGCAATAAAGTTACATAAAAATAGACATTCGGAGTCATTTTTTCAGTAATCGGAATTTCATACGTAGTTTCGCCTGAATTGGCTTCTACCCAATAAGTTTCAATTACGCTATTTCCGTTTTCAACCGAAATTAACGCTCTTCCGCCTTTGTCTGACGGGAATGAAATTTTGGCTTTTTCACCCACGCTGTATTCTTTTTTATTACTTCCTATTGAGAGCATTACGGCTTCTTCGCCTGAAACGTTACGTGTTTTGCCCGACCAGCTTCCCCAATCAAAATAAACGGTTGTTCCGGATTTATGTCCGCTATCATCACTCGAAAGCAAAATGAAATATCTGCCCCAATCTCCATCAGGAATTTTTAAATCAAATTTAGCTTTTCCGTTTCGGTCAGTTTCTACGTTTTTGGTGGTGTAAACGGCGTTACTATTTGAACTGCTGTATGTCGAAATATTTTGATTTGAAGCGTCCCACCACCAATTCCAGCCGATTTTATAAACCACTACCGAAACGCTTCGATTGCTCAATGGCTCGCCTTTTTCTGAAAGTACGACTGTTTCAAACGTGTGATTTTTCTCGGTATCGTAATAGTCATATTTGTTTGGTTCAGGCAAGCGCAATCCCACATAATTGCTATAAGGAGAGAATGATGCTGAGGTTACGTCCGTGCTAAAATCGCCACCACTTTCGTTTGCCTGCGTCAGAAAATTTACTCGCAACATTCCAGGAGCTTGTAATTCTTCGGTTTTGAAATAAAAGTTAGCATTCCCACGTTCATCGGTTCTTCCGTCATAAACTGCAAATTCTTGGGTTTCAAATTTATAGGCTTCATTATTGAAAACATATTTTTCATAACCTTTGAAAGCTGTTTCTGACGGATAAAATTTGGCTTTGACATTCACTTGCGTGTTTGCAGCAGGTGTTCCGTGTAGCCAAAGTACCTGTAAATTAGCATTTTCTCCTCGTGAAGAAATGAGTTTTCCATTCAAACTATTTTCTATTTTCAAACGATTTGGTTTGATGGTTTCTATCTTGATTTGTTTGTAAAATTTGGCAGCTCCGGCTGAAATACTTACGTTCCAATTCCCTGTGGGAGCTTCGGACGAAGTTTTTAGTCCAAAAACATAGTGATTGGTAGGGTTGCTACTTTGCATACGCTCCGTTATCACTTTTCCGTAGGGGTCAGTAAATTTGAGCTTTATTGGCAACTTTTCAGGTATTTTTTGTGCGTAATCGTTTAGCACAAACCCAACGTAAATGCTGTCACCAGGTCGCCAAACACCTCTTTCTGCATAGATGTAACCATTTAACCCTTTTTGCAAACGCATTCCGTCCACATCGTAGTTACTGAGTGATTGCGGAGCGCCATCATTCATTTTAACATAAGTCGTATTCTTATCCTTTCGTATTTTAGCAAAAAAAGCCCGATGCGAAAGGCTGAATTTAGCAATTCCATCACCGTTTGTTTTTCCTTCTTGGATTTTTTGCTGTTGATAATCAAAAACTTCCACCGAAGCATCACCTACCGGTTCTGTGGTTAAGATGTTATTTACCACCACGACATAATCATTGTTTTGTCCTTTTTTAACAATCGCACCCAAATCACTTGCTAAAACATTCGTTCCTATGGTTTTATGATTGTAATAATATTCATCACAAGGATTGTCGCTATTTCCCCAATAATAGTCGTCATAATAATCATAATCTTCTTCGTTTTCCAGCGGTTCTTCTTCAAACGATAGGTCAAGAGGTTCATTTTCAGTTCCGCAGGCATAAAGCGAATAGTTTTTCTTCATTGAAAATTCCACTCGATAGATTGCCCCAGGTTCGGGTGTGATAACTGATGACAAATCAAGTGAGTACGTATTCCACTCTCTCAAAGGTGATAAAGCACTTTCTGAAAGTTGAATAACTTTTTTGGCGATTGGTTTTCCCACTCTGTGGATTTCGTAGCCTGAACCTAAACTATTTTCTTGCAAAAATTGAAGAATATTATTCTCATAAATGCGATAAACGGTTGCATTTACGGCACGCAAATTAATCGTTTGAAAGTGAATTTTTAAATTTTGCGAACTTGGCAAAATAGTTCCGTTTTTCACAAATCGAATTTCAGGTTTTTGCTGTAAGAAACTGACTGTAAAGGTTTCAGAATTGCTGATGCGCTTGCCGTAAATGCTTCGTATGCCTTCATAAACTGTGGTTTTGAAATCACCTTCGGTGGATTCTTCACGAAAAACCTTCAAAACATTTCCGTTTACGCTGTATTTCAATTCCGTATCCGTATCGCTTAAAGTTACCAACCCGTTGAAATTTTGATTTTTTTCAAGAGGCTCGGAAAAATTGATGCTAAACGATTGATTTGATGTGTCTTCTGCTTTTACAGAAATCACTTTGAATGAACCTTTTTCAGGAATCATAAATCCAAAAGGAACGATATTTTCTGTCGGTACATCGCCTTTATTCCACGAAACTTCAAGTTTCTGTTCGCTACTTGAACGCGGAATACTGTCAAAAATTACCGCAAAACGATTATTACTTCCCTGTGAAAGAAACTTCACAGAAACTTTTTTACCTCCCACTTTTGCCGTAATCAAATTTTTAGCCGTTTCATACGGAATTTTGTCATTAGCAAGCAATTCGGCATTCAAAAAATAAAGGTCTTCGTTGTATGATTGCAAATCGTTTTCTTTGATTTTGTAGCCTTGTTGCAACGTTTTTACGGAGAAATTAAACACTTCCAATCCGTCAGAAACCGAAAATAATTTTTTCAGATGGAATGAAATTTTGTATTCAGTGTCTTGTTCCAAACGTTTTTCAGGAATAAATTCCACTTCATACGGACTCAAACTCGACACCTTTCCTTTGACTTTGGGCGAAATTTCAAACAACTCCAAGTCATTGATTTTGTCAAGTTTTTCCTGCGAAATAGCTTCGTTAAACAAAATTTTAAATCCGGATTCGGCAGAAATCATTCCGCTGGAAAATCCAGAAATGTAATCCTTATACAACAACGGATTACTGTTGAAAATAGCAGCATCTTTTTTACACGCAAAAAATGTTAAAAGAGCAATTGAAAGTAGGAAAATCTTTTTCATATACTCACGATTTTATTTGGGGGTAAAAATAAGGAAAAAGGACTTAAAAACAGATAAAAACAATCTAAAAATGTTGTTACAAAAAGTCGGAGTGCAAAAATTTTTATTTTCGCTTCAAAACCGTACCTTTGTCACCTAAAAAATACGATTATTAATGATGACAAAATTAAGTGTAAACATCAATAAAATAGCCACTTTGCGTAACTCACGCGGAGGAAATGTTCCCAATCTGTTGAAGGTGGCAACCGATGTACAGAAATTTGGAGCGCAAGGCATCACCATTCATCCACGCCCTGATGAGCGACACATACGCTATAAAGACGCATTTGATTTGCTAAACGTGGTGGTAACGGAATACAACATCGAAGGAAATCCCATTCCAAAGTTTATGGATTTGGTGCTAAAAGTCAAACCTACGCAGGTAACTCTTGTGCCTGATGCCGATGATGCCATCACTTCCAATGCGGGCTGGGACACCATCAAGCACAAAGCCTATCTGACGGAAATTATTGCCGAATTTAAACGCAATGGCATTCGCACTTCACTTTTCGTAGACCCTGTGGAAGCAATGGTGACAGCCGCTGCCGAAACAGGCACTGACCGTGTTGAACTTTACACAGAAAGTTATGCCACTGAATATGAAAAAGGCAATAAAAAAGGCATTGAACCTTACGTAAAAGCGGCTTTGGAGGCTCAAAAAGTTGGGCTTGGGCTCAATGCGGGACACGATTTAAGCCTTGATAATATCAAATTTTTTAAGGAAAACATACCCAATTTGCTGGAAGTCTCTATTGGGCACGCTCTCATCAGCGAATCGCTCTATTTAGGTTTGGAAAATGTGGTGAATTTGTATTTAAACAAATTAAAACAATAACAATTTTAATGAAATCATAAAAAAAACTGTCTATCCTTGAAAGATAGACAGTTTTTTTTATAACACAACAATAAGAGTTATAATTAGTAAGGGAAAAAGCCCTTTTGTAATAAGTTTATTTTTGAGGATGCTAACTCTGATAAAGTCTTGATGAAAGAACATTAAAATTTTTATCTTGGCTATTTTAAAACCAATTTTCCCAAGGAATTCTTGATAAAATACACAACAAACCTAACGCATAAAAAATAGCTATTTTTCCAAAAGCACGATTGTCTGTTGGCTGTTTTTTGTGCAATGACCAACCCACAGTAACAAGTACCACTCCTACGATAACCATCATCGGGTGCTCAACAAGGAGTTTTCGTAAATAAGAGTCTTTCATAACACCGCCAAAACTCCACGCGCTGAACAATGGCGAAGTTACATAAAGAATAATTCCTATAAGCAACTGAATATGTGAAAAAATCAAGGCATAGAGCCCCAATCTTAAATCCTTTGCCTCATACTTTTTCTTACCAAAAAAGCCAATAATTGCATTGGCTGTTGCCACAAAAAGCATCGCTACTACTGCATACGCAAACCACGAATGAAGCTGAAGTATTGTACTGTACATAGAATGAATATTTTAGTTTCGGGCAAATGTAACGTTTTTAAACGGAATAAAAAAGCGTGAATGATGAAAATATTTTCAAAATTCACGCTTCAAGGCAGGGAATAAATAGTTTACAAATTATCTACAATCACATCTTTGTCTGACTCTATTTGGTAAACAAACCTAACTTTTTGATTTTCATTAGGTTTTAAAGTTAAATTCCATTTCAAAGTTCCTTTTTCTTTGTCAAAAATTGCACCATTGGCTTCAGTCAAAGTTACTTTAATTTCTTTTTCGGTACTAATCGGAATTTGGTCTTCAAGCTCAATGCTTATGTTCTCTTTTTTGTTGTTTTGTACACTAATTTCATAGGTGAAAGTCTGTACTTTTTTAGAACTAAACGACTTGTTTTCAGTATTTTGAGCTATTTTTTTACGTTGCGTACTTATTCTTTTATCACGCCCCAAGCTGAGTACTAACTTTTCGTCAGCTCTTTCAGGGCTAATCGTTGTTTTTCCCACATACATTCCTTCAAAAATAAGGTTCGCTTCCCCTGGCAATAAGTTGTATTTTCCGTAATCTTGAATATTTCCTACCAAATAAGCCCCTGTGTCATATCGTGGAGCAACATAATACTGATAAGTTGCTGGAATTTCAATATTTTTAAGCGAAACACTGTGTTTTTTACCATTGGAAAGGATACTATAAGGCAAATCAATATCAAAAACCACATTAAAATGCGTCTCTCCCACGATAACCACGTCATCTAATGATTTGTCTTCCAAAATTATTTCCTCTTTAGCAACTTCAACATCACTGAGTTCCATTGTTTGTATATTTTTCTCAAAAGCCGCCCTTTCTCTGCGAGCGTTTGTTGCTGCCATTGGCGCATTTTGAAGATAAATATTGTCTTTTCGAGAAGAAATAAACCAGGGATTAACTGTCGGGGCTTGCGTATGTTGATTTATGTAACCACTTGATAAACTTAACTTTACATCATTCCAGTCGACTCCCGTATTCTGGCTTACATCTGCGTTATATTTCAAAGTAATGGGTGCATTTACCTTTTCAGAACGAATTTCATAAAAAGGCGACCAACGAGCCTGATAACTCACATAATTCAGTTGAAAAGGCACTTTTCCTGCCGCTTCATTAAGCACTTGAAGCACTAATTTCCCGCGATTGTTTGCATTTTGTGAAGAGGCTGTTCCCATTCGGAATTTTAGCGAACTTAACTTTTTTTGCAACTTTTGTGCTTGGTCGTTAATTTGCGTAAGCTGATTTTCAAGCTCATAACGTTTTGATTTATAATATTCCAATAGCTTTGAAAGTTCAGCAGTATTGACATTGTTTCCTGAAAGTTGCTGGTTTTTATCTAACAATTCTACTGATTTCAGAGTGGCATTCTTCAAAATTCTGTTTTTTTCGATTTCTTTTTCAACAAGCTGAATGCTATCCCGAATAGGACGAACTGACTCTGAAACATACTCATTATCAAACCCTTCTATGGATTGATTCGTAAATCGAACTGATAAAATCGTTACTTTTGCAGTCGATTTTATTTGAACAGAATTCTCATCTAAATGATTTGCCACATTCATAACTACCACCTCCGAAGTGCCTTTGGGCAAATTCACATTAGCAGTTTGCTGAATTTCAGCACCGTTAAAATAAAGTTGCACTTTTTCAGCTTTGGCGTTGGCAAAAACAGGAGTTTGTGCTTTTAATTTGCTGAATGACAGAATAAAAACGGCAATGATGCCACTAAACACATATTTTTTCATTGTTTTGTATGTTTTTAAGTGTTGCTCTTGAACATACAATAAGTGTGCCTTTTTCGATTTTTCACATTATCAAAGAGATTTTCTTACGTTTTGTAGGTTTTCTTATTTTTATTTTCAAAAAATATCGTACCTTCGCCTTATTAATTATTAAAAGAATACAGATGAAAAAATGTTTATTTACCCTAATGTTACTATTTGTAACATTTTGTATGTCAGCACAGACGAATGATGCTTTCAAAGAGGACGCCCAGAAATTGATGTCAATTGTGAGTAAATCTTCTTTCGAAGCAGCAATTACTCCTTTGAAGCAGCTCATTCCTGCTGATAAATTTCCGGAAGCTGAAAAAGAAATCAAAGCTACACTGCCCAGCCTTTACGACGCTATGGCAAAAATTTATATGGAGGAGTTTACGCACAATGAAATCAAAGAATTATTAAAATTTTACGAAACTCCCTTAGGTAAAAAAATGGCAGAAAAAACCTCTGTTTTGTCCCGAAAAGGAATGATAGAGGGGACTAAATGGGGACAGGAAAAACTGACTCCTATTCTTCAAAAATACAGCAAGTAAGAGCAAAAGAAAAACAGTAGCAAGTTTCCCAACTTCGCTACTGTTCCGTTTATAATATATTGTATAACCTTTCTTATTTTGTTCTTATGGCACAAGAGTCTATTTCAGAGACACGTAAAGTATTCACCATTCCCTTTCCTTGACTTGGCATTGCCGCCAAACTTACCATAATATCCCCCATATTTACATAGCCCTTTTCGTTGGCAATATGGTTTACATCTTCAATAATTTCATCGGTAGAAACAAGCCTATCATAATAGAAAGTTGTAACTCCCCACAGTAAACTTAACTGTGTTAAGATACGTTTACTTGACGTAAACACCAAAATGTGTGAATTTGGACGATACGATGAAATACGATGAGCGGTGTAGCCACTATTAGTCAACGTTGAAATTACCTTAGCATTCATCTCATTTGCCATTGTTGCAGCATGATAACAAATAGAGTTTGTTACGTAACGCCCTGAACGTACAAACGGAGTGAGCATCGGAACTTTAATCAAATCTGATTCTTCTACACTTTTGATAATCCTACTCATTTGTTCGATTACCTGCACAGGATATGCTCCTACCGAAGTTTCTCCTGAAAGCATCACAGCGTCAGCCCCGTCCATCACCGAGTTTCCTACATCATTCACCTCAGCACGTGTAGGTGTCAAACTCGAAATCATACTCTCCATCATTTGTGTAGCGATAATCACAGGAATATGGTTTAACTTTGCCTTGTGAACCAATTCTTTCTGAATTAGAGGCACTTCTTCCGCTGGTATTTCCACACCCAAATCACCCCGAGCTACCATAATGCCATCACAATTTGCCATAATTTTATCGATGTTTACCAAGGCTTCAGGCTTCTCAATTTTGGCTATAATCGGGATTCTGTGGCTTGCATTTTCTGTAATAAGGTCTTTTAAATCTTGAATATCTTTGGCGTGACGCACAAATGACAAAGCAAACCAGTCCACTTCTTGTGATATAGCAAAGAGAGCATCTCTAATATCTTTTTCAGTTAGTGCAGGCAATGAAACGTTTGTGTTAGGAAGATTTACACCTTTTTTAGATTTTAGCGGTCCTCCTTGTATGACTTTGGCTTCCACTTCATTGTCTCGATTTGTGGAAACTACTTCAAAAATAAGTTTTCCGTCATCAAGCAAAATGCGTTCACCAGGATTTACATCTTTCGGAAAAGCTTTGTAGTTCATATAAACTCGCTCACTACTCCCCACGAAAGGCTCGCCCGTAACAAAAGTGATTCTGTCTCCTGGATTCACAATAACATTCTCTTCCATAACCCCTACGCGCAATTTAGGACCTTGAAGATCAGCTAAAATAGCGGTATTGAAGCCATATTCTTTATTGATAGAACGAATCATTTCAATACGCCTTTTCACATCATCATAGTCAGCGTGTGAAAAATTGATGCGAAACACGTTAACACCCGCTTCCATCATATTTTTGAGAACCTCTTGTGTGTCAGTAGCCGGTCCTAAGGTAGCTACAATCTTTGTTTTTTTTGTGCTTAACATTCTTGAAATATTAATTTATGTTTTGAATTCAATGTTTCTGCTTCAATTGTATATACTGCCGAAACATTTGGAATGGTAACGATTTTACTTATGATTTCTTTTTCTTTAATGCGTTCTTGCCCATCAATTTTTACAAAAAAATCAATTTTTTTTTTGCTGTTTATCAAATAACTAACAGATTCTACTTGGTCAAAAAGTGAGAATCCACTTGTTTTTTTTTCATAAACCAACCTATTAGCAAAACAATGCCAAGTGAGCTTTGAGTTTTCGTCATACCAACGAAAATACGGGAAACAAAAACCGCTTTCTGTATCTTTTAAATCGCTTCTTTCGTAACTTTTTGAAAATCTTAGTTTTAGATTCTTATTTAAAAAATACACCAAACGATAATCTTCCATTGTGGTGTGAATGGCTATCAATCTAAAATTATCGTCAAAAAAATCATTTGATAGTCTGTGTACAATCATAATGATACGGCTTTGAGCCGGCAAAATTACAAAAAAAATGACAACTAACAATTAGTTCAACACAATTAACAAGAACTTAATTCTGAATTAAGAAAAAATCTATAATGTTTTAGGTTTGTGTTCTGTTTTAGAAAAATTACGTTTTCTTTGATTCTTTATTTTCATTGCGCTTGCGAGCCTGTCTTCTGAGAAAAAACATTCCCAAGGAAGCCACTGCAAAAAATGTGTACATATAGAATGATTGCTTATCTACTAAGTTCCAATAACGGATAGCTTCATAAATTGAAAACGCACAAATTCCTAAATAAGCATATTCAAAAAACTTTCTTATGTTCATAATTTCTTTCTTTTCAAGTTTAAAAACTTCATCATTCTTTTTCTTCTATGGCTAAAATTCCCGTAGTTTTGTGTGCTTTGACTGTTGAAAATGCCTTGTCAAAATCCATTCCGATGCCCTGCGTAAGCGTTCCTTTCACTGAATCGGTGAAAGTAAATTCTTTTTCTGTAAACACCCAATCTTGTTTTTGGTCCCAGAAAAGTTGCGAAGTTTGAAGTTTTTTGCCATCGTGAGTTGTTAAAACCACACTATCACGCAGTTCTACCATTTGTGAATTGTTGTATATAATCCCATACTTTGCCGTAACTGTATTTTTATTATTTTTATTATCAAAAAAATCTACCGACACTCCTTTCGGAAATTCGGAATATGGGAAACGTTGATTTGAAAAATCCTTGTTTTGTGGACTTGTAATAACAGCAACTACTTTCGTTGAATCGGTATAGACCAATTTAAAATCAAACACTTCTCCTTGTGGAAATTTGTGAACAATGTTCATTTGCTGTAAACTTTTCAAGTCATTGCTACACGAAAAAAGCATTGCCATACAGAAAAGTACGGCAACGCTTCTTATTATACTATATGACAATGTGTTATCTTTCATCATCTATAATGCAGGAACTTTCACGGACTGCCCTACCCAACACTTGAAAGTAATGGTTTTTCCTGCCATTCCTGACTCAAAAATATCTACTTTTGACGGTGCTAACGCATCATAACGAGCGGCTAAACTCTCCAACCCTCCTTTACGGGCAGTACTTGCTGCCAACCAATAAATAGCTCTTTTCTCAAATTGAGAACTTCCACATTCATTAGCGCTATCGGCATAGGCGTGTGCCATAATTCGGTAAGCATCTGAATTTGAAGGGTTGTATCTCAACGCTTCTTGTGCATACTTCACAGCAGCCGCTTTCGATTGTTTTGAAGCAATTCGTGTTAAAATTTTTGATTTTTTAAGGTTATCGCTCTCCAAAGAAACAGACTCGTTGAAATATTGAATGGCTTTGGCTGAGTTTTTATTTTTCTCGTTCAACACACCTAAATAGTAAGCCGATGAAGCTGATGGAGAAATGTTATGCAACGAGGTAACTATTTTCACAAATAGAGGGTCTCCTGTACAATCCTTATCTGACATTTTTCCGGCAGCACGACGTAACCAAACCTCATTGTTTTTATTAGCTTCATAAGTCTTGTTATAAAGAGGTATCAAATTATCACAGTCAGCCAGCCTTCCTAATTTACCATCAATACTTTCTGAAATAGTTTCATAGTTATCAACACGTTTGCGTGAGGCCTCTAAACTTTTTTTATCGCGATCGCTGATAGTTCCAGCCTCTTCCTGAGCAAGGAATTTATTAATTGCTTCTGACAAAAGGTCTCTTTCTTCCTGAATTTTCTCAGCAACGTCATCATACGTATTGAAAACATCTTGTAATGTTTTTTGATTTTTCTCGTACAAAGTTACTAATTCAGAAAAGTATAAGTAAAGAGCTTTCTCGTTTTTAAAGTTTGCTCTATCTTCGGTAAATGCTTTATGGAGCAATCCATAAATTTCTTCACTTGAACCTGTTTTTTGGTCAAATGCTAACATCGCTTGGTCAACATACATATTTGCTGCCGCATAGCGTGTAGGAAAATATTTGTGGTAATCTTGATAAAGTTTTATCAAATCTTTTATAAATTGCTCTTTTTCAGCTCCGTTACTGTTTGCTATCTTATGTTTTAAAATAACTTCTCCACGAGTATAAACAGCAGCATTAATGCTCGGACATTTCTCATAAACTGATTTCCACGTAGAATAGGCGGCATCATATCTCTTTGCTTTTGCATCTTCATTAAACAGAGACAGATTTTGTTTAATCTCTACATCTTGTTCACAGCCTTGCGCGTGTGCATTAGTCGCGTAAAAAACACCTACTACAAATGCCGTTAATAATAAAATTCTTCTTTTCATTTTTCGTTTGTTTTTTATTGTTTTTATTGGTACTTAGTTCTTTGGAACCATTTATCGTTCAAGGTAAAACCGACTCTGAAATTAAAATAGTTCTCTTTTATTAAATTTTGTTTTAAAGTTCCTTTTTTTTCCATATTCAAAGCCCGCCGTCAGATTTGAAAAACCTCTTACGGGTAGGCTCAGTCCAAAAGATATGCCAAAATCATTAATAGACTCATTGTTTAGCATAATTCCTGTTTTTTCATAGCGCAACCCTGCTCTATAAGTAACTCTTTTCCAATAACTTGTAAAAGAACTATATTGAGGAATGTAAAATCCTCCTAATGACAACTTGTATCCGTTTTCATACGTTACATTAGTTGCCGAAAGAAACGGATTTGAGAATTTTTTAGTCTGCGAGTGTGTATATTCAACCCCTACAAACCATTTTTGTTTTTCTCCCACACCTACACCTAATTCAAATTGTGCTGGCAAAGTGAGTTTGGTTTCTGCCAATCCAAGAGCAGTCAAATCTTTCACTTGTTTTTCTTTTTCAGCCAAAACATAAGACTGCCCCGAAACGGTGTAACCAAGTGTTGAAACAGTTCTTTCATTAGTTGAAGTGAGTTTACTTTGAGGTGTGTAAACCAGCGAAGAAGAAAGCATTAAACGCCCTTTCAACGGTTTTTCATAATATAAACCAAAAGTTGTTAAAGCTCCTTTGTATATCGATTTACTGTACTCGCGTGTGTAAAAATCTATGCCTGTAATAGAAAGTCTATCAATCATTTCCGTCTTTCCGAAGTTGTATTTCAGAGAAACACCCAAACTCAACCCTTTATAAATTTCATAGCCCGCCGAAAGGAAAGCCTGATTCACGTTTCCTGTGCCCTCAAATTGATTTGAACGAGTTACATCTCCGCTTGTCTGATTAGAAGCCAATTTATAACCAACGGAAGAATAAGGCACCAAACCAACAGAAATTCCTAATTTATCAATCACCGGAAAACCCAATGCTATGTAGTCAAAGGCGGTAGATTTACTTTTCACTTCTGTTACGTTTGAAGCAATATTTTTTTGAACAAAAGAAAGCCCCGCTGCAAAAGCGGTAAATTTTAATTTCGATAAAGCTGCTGGGTTTTGCATATTCACTCGCGTACTGTCGGCATACACTCCAATCCCTCCCATAACTCGCTCTTCAACCGTTCCATTAAAATTCAATTCTCCGATGCCATAATAGGAATAAGGTGATTCTGTTGTTTGTTGCGAAAATACAGCATAAGTCGCTGTGAATAAGACAATAATAAATATAACTATTTTTTTATTCATAAACAATTAAGAATACGTTTTTTATACTCTAACTTCTCTTTTGCCATTCCAAAATGGCATTCAATCCCTCTAATAAAAAAAATGAGTTGGCAAATATGCGATTTTTTATGTTGTTAACCAAAAAAAGATGATTTCCCCCTGTTAAAATTATCGTTAAATTTTCAAATTGATGTTCATATTTGGTTATTACACCTTCGATTTCGCATACCACATTGTTATAAACCCCTGACAACATACACGTTTTTGTTGTATTTCCAACAAAATTTTCGATACTAAAATCTTGCTCTTCTATCAACGGTAATTTTGACGTAAACTCGTGCATTGCTTTGAAACGCATCGCAATGCCAGGAGCAATAGCTCCACCAAGGTATTCTCCCTTTTCAGTCATCAAATCGAAAGTGATGCAAGTTCCTGCGTCAATGACCAGCACATTTTGCTTTGGATAAAGCGTTACAGCTCCCGCCATCAATGCCAAGCGGTCAATACCCAACGTGTGAGGGGTGGCATACTTATTTACAAAAGGCATCGGAGTTTGTGCATTTACAAACAATACGTTTTCAATATTTTTATGCAAGAAAGAAAAACGCTTTGAAGCATTTTCCACCACCGAAGCCACAATACAACTCGTTATTTTTGAAAAATCAACCTCTTGTGCAATTTCTTCCTGAAAATTTAACCTCGCAAAGGTACGAAAAAAAATTATTTTTTGACCTTCAAAAATAGCTACCTTTGTAGAAGTATTCCCCTCATCTATGATTAAATTCATCTTAATTTATTGTTTTACAAATATTTATAATATCACAAAACTCAATTCTGCTATTTTTCAAACTTTACAAGCTATTTTTTACATTCAATTTATAAACAAAAGTATTTCTCTTTGCCTTTTAGCCTTCCTAAATGCTATTTTGTTTTAAGAAATCATCAAAACTCTCCCGATGTTGCTCGGCAATGGTGATGCGTTGTTTACCAAAAACAATTTGATGCCGTTCCACTTCCTTAACTTTATCTAACGCCACGATGAATGAACGATGCACTCGCATAAAACGGTCAGAAGGCAACTGTTCTGTCAATTTTTTTAGACTTAAAAGCGTTAAAATAGGAGTAGATTGCGTGGTTAAATGAATTTTTACGTAATCTTTCAATCCTTCAATATAAATAATATCATCAAAATTGATTTTTAATTGCTTGTAATCAGACTTGACAAACATATAATTTGGCTGCTGAGAGGTTTCTACTGCCCCAAAATTTACACTTGATTGACTTAGTTTCTGTACTTTTTCGGCAGCTTCCAAAAATTCAACGTAACTAAACGGTTTGAGTAAATAACCTACGGCATTGACCTTATAACCCTCCAAAGCATACTTATCGAAAGCTGTCGTAAAAATAATTTTGGTCATTGGCGGAATTTTCTTGGAGAGGTCAAGTCCTGTTAATTCAGGCATTTGGATATCCAAAAAAATTAAATTAATCGTTTCTTCTGTGCTGTGAAAAAATTGTAGTACGTCAATTGCATTAGAAAATTTTCCTTTAAGTTCCAGAAAAGGAGTTTTCAATACGTAATTTTCAACCAACTGTAACGCCATTGGTTCGTCATCAATCACTATGCAAGATAACTTCATACAAATAAGATTTAATTTCCGCAAATATATAAAAAACTATTACGATTTTTTAATTACGATTTGGCTTTTTTAATTTATTTTTCGCATTTTTCTTTTCTCTGTCAACGTTTTTATATCAAAAGAGAAGATAACAGAATTTGGAAAATAATTTTCTACGCTTACTTTATAGCTACCCACAAAAAAGGTAATCACACAAAATACAGAAATTCCTTCTATAAGAAGTGTATTTTTTAGAATTTATTTCTTGTTTTTGTATTTTATAAATATTAAATCAACACATTACAAAAAACTCATTACTTTCTAAACAGATAACTCATTGGTTTTCTTTTCCTTGTAAATGAAAATATAAATCAAAGTAGAAATCAGAAGCAAATGTAAGTAAACCGCATACCCTACCATTTCAGGATAATTAATAGTATTTTTGCTCAGCTCAACCAATGCAATAACCTGTGCCCCATAGGGAATGACCCCTTGTACATAACACGAAAAAATATCTAAAACCGAAGCTGCATCTCGCGGGCGAATGCGAAATTTTTCAGTAATTTCACGACACACACGTGAAACAATCAGGATAGAAACCGTGTTGTTTGCCACACAAAGGTCAGTTACGCCCACCAAAGCTCCGATTCCCAACAGGGCTCTTTTGGTTGATTTTATGTGTTTTTGAATCAAATTCATCAAAAAACGAATACCTCCAAAGTGCTCTACCAATGCCGCCAAGCCACCCGTAAAAAAGAATAAGAAAAATATTTCAGACATATTTGTAAAACCTTGGTAGGTGTGATTTGTAAATTCAAGAAAATTAAATTTTCCGTACACCATTCCTAAAATTCCTGAAAAAAGCACACCCGAAAGCAGTGAAATAAACACATTTACGCCTAAAAGCGACAATACCACCACGGTCGCGTAGGGCAATATCAAAATAATGTTGAAATCCTTTTTGATTTCAGCAACGCTTTCTACCGCTTGGGAATCACCTATAAACAACAAAATTATTATTGCCAAAACGGAAGCTGGTAAGGCTATTTTAGCATTTGCTCTCATTTTTTCGTTCATCTTGCAACCCATTGTTTGTGTAGCTGCAATAGTGGTATCAGAAATCAACGACAAATTATCACCAAACATTGCTCCTGAAAGTAAACAAGCTCCGATTAAAGAAATATTTAGGTTTGCTTGCTCTGCCAAACGAATAGCAATGGGCGCCAAAGTGGTAATTGTTCCGACTGAAGTTCCTGTGGAAAATGACAAAAATGACGCTATGACAAAAATTCCAACAGGAAAATATTTCGGGGAGATGTAATAAATACCTAAATTCACGATGCTGTCCACACTTCCTGATGCTTTTGCTACCGTAGCAAAAGCTCCTGCAAAAAGCATTATAACACACATTATCAATA
Organism: Capnocytophaga sp.; assembly: GCA_041819925.1. GTDB lineage: Bacteria > Bacteroidota > Bacteroidia > Flavobacteriales > Flavobacteriaceae > Capnocytophaga. Next base: position 14,955 of record JBGYFE010000198.1, on the reverse strand, counting down.
CATTACCATTTCCAGCTCCCTTAAAGAAAATATTTACTTTTTTGTCAAAAGGCAACCTATAAACCAATAATGCTGCAAAAACACCTGCTAATGCTACCAAAGGTGTGGGCAAAGAATAAAAATCATTGAAATAAAGCCCCCCTCCTAAAAAGATGGCAACAAAAACAAGCAACGGAAAAATAGAAATTATGGTAGGTTTTTTCTCTATGGACATTTTTAATATGTAATCATATATTCACCGGGCAAAAATAATTAATATTTTATAAATGCTAAAATATATTTTTACAAAAAAGAAATTACACATTAAAATATTCTACAAATAAAAAAATCTGAAAAGTTTATCAACTTTCAGATTTTCATTATTTTATTTCTGTTCCTTAATTAGGTAAAGATACACCGGAAAATGGTCTGAATATCCCCACGTATAATTTCCGTTTGACATACTCCGGAAAGGATAACCTTTGTAGCGTCCTTTTTGATTGGCAAGGTATGATTTATTAAATACGGCAGCTTTCCAATAACGGTAGGTCGATTTGTCGTCTTTGAGCAATTCTTGTGTGAAATAAATTTGGTCAAACAAATTCCAGCCATCTTGATATGCCAACGAACCTATGCCTTTTTTAAGCATTTCTTCCATCGGATTATAAAGCCCTCCCGATTTCACATTTTCTTTTTTGCCTTCGGTTTTTAAAACTTTTTTGAAACTTGCATTTGTGGGGTCATCATTAAAATCACCCATACTCAAAATCTTGGCATTAGGGTCTTTTGTTAGCAATGAATCAATTATTTTTTTATTCAAAGCGGCAGCGGCTTCTCGTTTAGGGCGACTTGCGGCTTCTCCCCCACTTCTTGAAGGCCAGTGATTTACGATGAAGTGCATCGGTTCACCATCAAATGTTCCACTGACTAAAAGCTGGTCACGTGTGTATCTTCGTTTTCCGTCTGGGTCATACACCACCAACTCGTGTTTAGAAGTAGATGTTGGCTTAAAAACATTTTTTTTGTAAATCAATGCCACATCAATGCCACGACTATCAGGAGAATTGTAGTGAACGATGCCATAATTGTATTTTTTTAAGTAGTCCGTATTAATCAAATCAACAATAACGTCTTGATTTTCAATTTCACACAGGCCTACAATATCAGGGGCTTGCTTGGTAACATCACTTCCTATTTCAGAAATCACTTTGGCGATTTTCTGCACGTGGTCTTTATACACTTTTGACGTCCAACGGTCAGCCCCTTCGGGAGTACGGTCATCGTCAAATTTATTAGGGTCATTGATTGTATCGAATAAGTTTTCGACATTATAAAAAGCTACGGTTCTGACCATAAATTTCTTTTCTTGCGCCTGCAAATGTAACGAAACGAATGAAAATAACGTTAACAAAAGCAATGAGTAGTAATTTTTTTTCATATCTCAATATTTCTACATAAAATTCTTTTAACAAACACCTTGCCTAAAATTCCAATTTGAGTTGTGTTGGCAACAATTGGAAAGTTTTTCGGTGATAGGGCGTAATTCCGTACTCACGAATAGCATTTCGGTGTTCTTCCGTTGGATAACCTTTATTTTTTTTCCATTGATACATCGGAAATTCGGCATCAATTGTTTCCATATAAATATCCCGATAAGTTTTTGCTAACACCGAAGCTGCCGCAATTGTTTTTATTTTAGCATCGCCTTTTATCACACAAGCGTGAGGTATTTTATTGAATTTTACGAACTTATTTCCGTCAACAGCAATAAACTCTGGCATAATTGACAATTGTTCCAAAGCACGGTGCATCGCTGCAATAGAAGCTCGCAAAATGTTTAACTCATCAATTTCAGCAGGAAAAACGTGCGCTACGGCGTAACAAATGGCTTCTTGCTCAATAACGGACTTTAATTGCATTCGTTTTTTTTCAGAAAGTTGCTTCGAGTCGGTCAAAATGTCATTTTTAAAATCCTTCGGGAGAATGACCGCCGCTGCCGTAACAGGTCCTGCCAAACAACCTCTGCCAGCTTCATCAGTTCCTGCCTCGTTATGTGTGTGATAAAACAATTGCATTTGCCTCTCTTTATTTTGCAAAGATAAGAATTTATTAGAATAAAAAAAGAAGCCATCAATGAAGATAGCTTCTCAGTAAAACGGGAATAAATAGTTAAAATCTTGGCAATTTTTCAGGAATAATGTGTTCTACTTCATAACCCGCAAAATTTTTCAAATAATTTTGCAAAGTTGTCCCGTTCGCATCAGCAAAGGCATAACCACCTCTGCTCTTAAAATAATTCTTCACGCTCTGAGCACCAGCAAGATGCGCTGCTGCCAAGATTCCTGATTCCGTGATGTGTATGCCGTTAATGCGTTTACCTACAAATTGGTTAATTTCTTTTCTCAAAACCCATTTGTTTCGTTTCACACTCAAAGTGAAAAGCCGCTCTTGCTGTTCAGGAGATTTTAAAAACTCTTCTGCATTCTTAACTCCATAAAACTGCAAAGCTGATTTTCCAAATTGATACTTTCCCATATAACCATATTGATTGACAATAAAGTAGTTACCTCGGGATTCTCTGTAAGCCAACGCCTCCTTAAAACCAATAAAAGATTTCCCAATGTGAGGCGGATTTAAAGTAATTTTTTCGTTGTTTTCTTCCACTGGCATTGTTGTTGCCAATTGAGGTTTTGTTACGATAAAGTTGGTATGTACTTGCACTTGTGTTGGTTTTTCATCATTGATTGTAAAGCACATACAGAAAAAACTAAGCAATCCTAATACCGTAAAAAAATACCTCTTTTTTGTTTTAATCATCGTAAATTCATTTCTTTAAGACTTACGGAGAGCTCTTCTCAGAGAATTTCCTGCTTAAAATTAGCGGGGGCAAAGGTAGTAATTTCTGACAAATATCCAATCTTACTTCTAAACGCTTTGTTAACACTGAAAAGGAAAATCTTGAAAAAAACTATTTATTTAACTTTTAAAATATGTTTTTAGCTATGTTTTAGTGTTTTTTAGTCAAATATTAAGACTTGAAGTTTTTCCAAAAAACAGCCTTCTTGTAGAGATTAGGAAAACAATATAGAATACCCAAAGAATTGTTGCCGAATTAAAGAGAGATTGTATAAAAAGTTGATTTTAAACATTTTTAAATTTAACGATTGCTATTTTTAGACTTTTCGTATAGTCTCATTTAATTAACTTTTAATAAATACAAAATATCTCGAAACTTCATCTAAATATGTAAATTTAGTATAGTTAGCCTTATTCTTTTTGAAATAATCCATATCTTTGCAACCTAATTGCCCAAAGGAATGAAAAAACGTATCCGTTATAACGAATATTTCGTACTTTTTTACCGTATATTTTTAGTATATATTTTTTTTGCCGCCGCTCGGTTTTTGTTCTATCTCTTCAATAAAGAAACCATTGGTGAAATCGGCGGTAGTCAGCTTTCAAAACTTTTCTTATACGGATTGCAGTTTGACACAACCGCCATTTTGTATGTCAATTCGTTATTCATCTTGTTGAGTATCTTACCTTTATGGATAAACACTCAGCAAGGCTATCAAAAAATGCTCTTTTGGATATATTTCATCACAAACACAATTGCTTATGCCACCAATTTTGTGGATATGGTTTACTATCCGTTTAGCAAATCACGCCTAACCACCGCTTCTTTTGCTGTCATTGAAAACGAACAAAACAAATCCACGTTGTTTTTCACTTTTTTGGAAATGTATTGGTATGTGTTTTTGCTTTTTATTGTACTGATTCTCTTATGGATATTTTTATATAATCGCTTAAAAGTACGCTCTAACGAACTTCGACCTTTGCCTTATGTTTTTTGGTCTGTTTTGATATTGCCTCTCATCGGAATTGGCGTTTTAGCAGGCATTCGTGGCGGAAGTTTAGCTCACTCATCGCGTCCTATCAATATTTTAGATGCCAGCCGACACGTAGCGGTTTCTGCACAAGCCGATGTGATTCTCAACACTCCTTTTACACTTATCCGAACTATCGGAAAAAATAAGGGATTTAAAGCATATAACTTTGTTTCAACTGATTACATTCAGGAAAACGTTCAACCAATAAAGCAATACGACCGAAAAACGACTTTTAAACCAAACGTTGTTATTTTTATTTTGGAAAGTTTCGGTAGGGAATATGTAGGGGCGATGAACACCCGAAGAAACATTCCTGACTACAAGTCTTACACGCCTTTTTTAGATTCATTGGCACAGCATTCGTTTGTTTTTGACAATGCTTACGGAAACGGAAGGCAATCCATACACGGAATGTCATCTATTTATGCTGGAATTCCAACGTTTCAAGTGGCCTATACCTCATCACCCTACGTGAAACAACCCACAGAATCGGTGGTTTCCATCGCCAAAGAAATGGGCTATGACACCTCATTTTTTCATTCAGCTCCCAACGGTTCAATGGGATTTTTAGGTTTTTCAAATATTTTAGGTTTTGACCATTACTATGGAAAAGATGAATATAACAACAACGCTGATTATGACGGTATTTGGGGCATTTGGGACGAACCATTTTTGCAATTTATGAACACTGAACTCAGCAAGAAAAAACAACCTTTCTTAGGAACGATTTTTACGGTTTCATCGCATCATCCGTATAAAATTCCACAGATTTATGAAGGAAAATTCGATAAAGGAAGCGTGGAAATGCACCAATGTATTCAATATACGGACTACGCATTGAAGAAATTCTTTGAAGCTGCCAAAAAAGAAGATTGGTATCAGAACACAATTTTCGTATTCACGAATGACCACCCCAATCAAGTGTTTTACGACCTCTACAAACAACCCATCACGGGCGTAGGAGCAACCCTAATGTTTTTCAGTCCTAATGCCGATTTGGTGGGCAAAGGAATTTCTTCGGAAATTACGCAACAGATTGATATTTATCCTTCTGTGGTGGATTTAATCGGATATAACAAACCTTTCCGCTCGTGGGGACGCAGTTTATTTTCTGACAAGCAGGAAACTCCAAGAGCTTACATCTCTGATTCACACACTTACCGACTGATGCAAGGCAATTATATTTACATTCTGAACGAAGATGGAAGCGTAAATGGTGTTTACAAAAAAGAAGACGAAGGGCTAACTGAAAACATTTTCGGCAAAGAAAAAAATCCTGAAATTGAAAAAGGCATCAAAGATTTGCAGGCTTTCATTCAAGATTATATGGACAGAATTATCAACCGAAAATTATCGGATTAATTTCTCAAAGGACGATATTGTCCGTTCATTTTGACATACAGAACACAAAAAGGTTTTCCAAAAATTTGGAAAACCTTTTTTCAAAAAATAGTACTTTTATCTATTCCAACGTCATTAAATATTTTTCAGCATCTAATGCCGCCATACAACCTGAACCTGCGGCAGTAATTGCCTGACGATAACGACTATCAGCAGCATCACCCGCCACGAATACTCCTTTTACATTTGTTAAAGACGTTCCTGGTTGATTTTTAATATAACCCGTTTCATCAAGCGTAATAAATTCCTTAAAAATATCCGTGTTAGGTTTATGTCCGATGGCTACAAAAAATCCTGTTATAGGAATTTCTTTGATTTCGCCCGTTTTATTATTTCGCACCTTTACGGCAGAAACGACCTGTCCGTCTCCTAAAATTTCTTCGGTTTCTGTATTGAAAAGCACTTCGATATTTTGAGTTTTAAGCACTCTTTCTTTCATAATTCGCGATGCACGAAACTCATCACGACGCACTAACATCGTTACTTTTTCACAGATGTTCGACAAATAGAGAGCTTCTTCACAAGCCGAATCACCAGCTCCAACGATGGCAACTTGTTGTTTTCGGTAAAAAAACCCATCGCAAACAGCACAAGCTGAAACTCCACCTCCTGTTTTTAAATAGTGTTGTTCTGAGGGCAACCCTAAATATTTTGCCGAAGCTCCCGTAGCAATAATCACGGTTTGAGCGTGAATTTCTTTTTCTTCATTAATCCATACCTTATGAGGAGTTTGTGAAAAATCTACTTTCGTTACCCAGCCGCTACGGATTTCTGCTCCAAAACGCTCTGCTTGTTTTTGCAATTCCACCATCATTTCCGTACCTGTAATTCCGTTAGGATACCCCGGAAAGTTTTCTACTTCATTGGTGGTTGTTAGCTGTCCGCCAGGTTGTTCACCTTGATATAAAATAGGGTGCATATTGGCGCGTGAGGCGTAAATCGCTGCTGTATAACCCGCAGGTCCTGACCCGATAATTAAGCATTTTACTTTTTCTATATCTGCCATTGTTCTGATTTTTTAAAATTACCCCACAAAGGTACAATTTTTTGTGAGAAAACAAAAAGGTATATCAAGTTATGCTCTTGCTTCAAATCATTATTTTTCAAAAATTTCAAAGTTTTATTGGGATTACGAACGCAAAATTTGGACTCCTTTTTGAGATTTTATGCGCCATCGCAAACGAATAATATTTTTGCAAAAACATTTATTTAGTATTTCCTTAATATCTTAGGAAACAACTCTTTATCGTAAAATTTATTCAGACGTTTTGATTTTGATTCTTCGGTCATATATTCCAAAGTATGATTTAATAATATCCGAAATTAACACAGAAAAACACCATTTCAAAGGCTTTCCCGTAAGGTTTTAATCCATTTTTGACTATCTTTGTACTCTGACAATCGGGATAGTGAAATTTTATTGTGCTTCACTTTCAATAAAATACCACATCTATTTCCGATTATCGGTATTTTGTAGCATCATTCTTTTTAGAACATTATCCATTATATTTCAAAAATGAAAAATTGCAAGAAATTTTTGTTTTTGGCTTTGCTATTAGCCTCCGTTTTTTCTTTCGCACAAAAAAAGAAAGAACTGAATGAAACCATTTTGAAAATCGTAGAAGCCTATAAAAGTAAAGACGAAAAAACGATGAATAGTTTTATTAACAAAGATTGGGGACTTACTTTTGTCTTTCAGCGAGGCGTATTTACGACTTTTTCTACCGAGAGTAGATTTTCTTTCGCAAAGCCTGTACCGGAATATCTGCCGTATCAATTTGAGATGAAACCAACAAAACAGATTAAGCTAAACAAAAAAATCAATTTTTCTTGTGAAACAGAGAAGTGGAATGCTCCACAAGGAATTTATTATTTACCTGTTAACGAGCAGTATAACATAGCACGCACGAATAAATCACTCAAAAAGATAGCGGGAGAAGAATTTGGCATTGACAACAAATTGGCAGAAGAAATTACCCAAAACAGCATCGTTGTTATTGCGGTAGGCGAGAGCCAAAATGCGTTTATATTTTATCTCACGCCCAAAAACGGGAAATGGTATCTCACTGCAATAGACCGCTTTGAGGTGTGTGGTGCGTGAGTTATTAAAAACGTCGAAGCCTACGAAATTTCCATAGGTTTTGTTTATGGCACTTAAACACGAATATGATTTTTAATTATTCCAGAAATTATCTGTTAAGTAAAAAACTGTATCAATAAAATACAAAACTCCATCATAAGTTAATACATTTTCACTGATTTTTATCTATCCAGCGGCGGAGCTTCTCTGTTTCTTGCCTTTTGCTTTGCTTATAGTTTTGAGCCACCGAGCTTGCGCTTTGGCTTCTTTTAAGGTAACGGAGGATTGTTTGGATAACTGCTCCGTATTTAACTTCGTCATTTGAGCAAAGGATATTTTGTAATTCATATTTAAGCATTTTTAATTATTTCTTTCTGACTTCAAAACCGCCATAAATACGTTTTTGCATCACTGCCACCGGCTTGCTCTGAAAAACACGAGCGGTCGTTTCTTTCAACGCAAGCGTATGCGTGAACCAATGGGAGCGCTCCCGTGCTTGAATGCGACCGCTCCCGTTCATTCGCCGAAGCGTACCTATGCAAATCCCCACAAAATCAGGTGTTTCCAAAGGGGTTATTTGCTGTACTTTTCGTACTTAACGGTTGCCAACATTTCTCTTAAATCGGCACCGGGTCGAAACTGAATTTTGTTGCCTGTGATGTTTGCCGCCGTGAATTTCTTTTCGTCGTCCACGCCTTCGCTACTTAGCGTGATTTGAAAATTTCCAAAGTCGCCAAACTTCACGATTTTGCCTTCCGACAGGTGTTTGATAAGAATTTTGGTAAACTCGTTAAGCGTTGCCAACACATCGGTATCGGACACGGTGGTCGAGCCTCCCGCAATTTCTTTGGCAATGGTTTTTAGGTTGATTTCGCCATCGGCTTTGGCATTGGCGTAAAACTTGGGTGCTTCCGTAGGTTTTTGCGGATTTTTTCTACCTACTACATTGTACTTTACTGGCATAACGTAAAAAATTAAATGGTTATTTATTTTACTAAAACTTTATTATACTCTTCTAAACTAAATAAATTAAGCGTATCTGTATTACTCTTTAAGGGTGTTTGTACATTTAATTTGTCTTTTAAAATAATTTTTTGCTTGTCTATATCTTCACTCTTAAAGGGAATGTAAAAATGGTCTTTAAGGGCACCCCAATCGTCATTACGGAGCGTAATAATTTCATTCATATAATAACTTACCCAGCAATTTCCTATTTTTGAATTTGCTTCTTCTTGTGCCAATTTATTTTTAGTGATAGCAACATATTCTGGGTCAAGTTCAAAACCAATATAATTTCTGCCCAATCGCTTAGCTGCTATAGCGGTAGTTCCCGTTCCATTGAAAGGGTCGAGCACGATATCACCTTCGTCGGTAGCCATAAGAATAATACGTTCCAACAGATGAATTGGTAATTGGCAAGGATGGTCATCACGATATTTATTGTGTTTTACGCGAAAAATATCTGTCCAAACATCAGAAACCAAAGGACCGAAAGGGTGTAATAATCCTTTTTTACCTCCATAGTCTTTGGCTAAAATCCCTGACTTTCGTGCCCGTTTATGTGGATGACGAATTTCATAAAATTTGAGTTGCTTAACATTCTTAGCATAAAATAAAATGCCGTAATGAGCAGGTTGAAGGGTTTTCCCCATAGGTGCTGTCGAAGCATCCCAGCTAATCCAATGTTTAAAATCAGCTTGTTTGTTTAGTATTTCAGTGTAAAAAGTAAGCCATTTAGGAATATTGTGTAAAAAAATAGAGCCCGTAGGTTTAGTAATTCTTACCATTTGAGTAATCCATTGCTCACACCAATCAATATATTCCTGAATATTTAACCTGTCTTTATAGCTTTTATATCCTTTTTTCAGATTAAAAGGTGGATCTGCAAATGTACAATCAATACTATCATCAGGAATAGTCTTCAAAAGTTCTAAACAATCACCTTGAATTATATTATTTATATATTTATCTATCATTTTAGCTTGGATTTAATGAATTTAGTAAATCGGGCAAGTTCTGTTTTGTGGAAAGTAAAAACTTCATCATAAGCGGTAACCATTCGCTGTAAATCACCTTTGCGAACATACCAACCGATACCATCTACAAATCCAATAAATTTTGCTTTTGGATAGTACTTTTTAATTAAAGTATTAATGTTTCCTTCTGTTTTAGATTTATCTCCTTGTCCTGATGAGGTAGTAACCAAAAAAGAGCTTTCTATGATGATAAGTGGATTTTGTTTGTTGGGAATGATAAAATCCATTGTCCTCTTAGCTACAGGTTCATTTTTAAATAACTCTGTGAGGTCTCCTTTTTCAAATGAAATATTCAAATCTGTAAGCATTGAGGCTATTAGATATTCAGGATTATTCTCATATTTTCCTGAGAGACTACCTTTTTCTTTATAACGAACAATAGTATCAATAAGAGCTGTTGGTTCAAATTTTAATTTTGCTATACTTAGTTTTTTTAGCTCAAATAGAGGAAGTGTTTGTACTAAAAAAGGTATAGTAGCTCCTTCAAAAAATAAATTTACAATCGCTTTCCTAAAATAAGTATTTGTTCTTATAAGATTCGCTATTTTAGCATCTCCCCATTCACTAATTTCTTCACTTTTGGGGCTATTCCACTTAGAAACAAAGAGAAGTTTTTCTATTTTCTTATCATCTACAACTCTAATAACAGTAATTAATCTTTTAAGACTTTCATTAGCAAACCCAGTAAGTGCTAATAGAGCACGCAAACCATTATCATTTTGTTTTAACAAATCCTCAAATATCTTTTTTTGTAATCCGTTAGTTTCAATTTTGATTTTCAAGAGAAGTAAAGTCTCTACTAATGAATTGATATATCCGTCATATTTTTCTTGAAAAACGGGGTTACTAAAATAAAAGGTATTCTTATCTATAACCGTCTGATATTTTTTATTTGTCATTCTCTATTGTATTTAAATTAATTTAATCACGTCTATACTTCATATCTATGGTCAATCATTCAACTTCAACACCGCCATAAACGCACTTTGAGGGATTTGAACATCATCTGTTTATTGTGTTCTTTTTTGTTTTTGCATTAAATGTTATGCAATGTTTTTCCCATAAATAGCATTATTATAGTTAATAATCCCCCTACTTAAAGGGTTCATTTCTCTGTATTTTTGGATATCTGCTTCATTCGGTTTTTTTCCACAGCAGTATATAAAATTGTACATATCTTCTTCCTTAACTTTATATTTCAATTCTTTTTGAATATAGGATAATTCTTTTTGAATATTTAAAATTATATTTGCCAAAACTTGCGAATGAGAAAATACTGATACAACAGCCAAATCATATTTCTTTTGGTTTTCAATTTCTTTAAGTTCAATCAATAAATTAGCTAATTCTTGATAAAATCCATAAAGTTCATTGGTTACCTTAGGTTTAAGATATATCTGATTATCACTAATTATCTCTTGATATTCAGAAAACTTGATTTGAAAATTTTCAACGGCTTTACTTATACAAGTAAAATCAATAGAGCATTTACCTGATAGCTCTATGTGCAATTTTTGTACTTCAAAGAGTATTTTAATCAAAGAAGAATAAACAATATTTTCTTGTTTTATGGAAGAACTACTGACATCTAACCCAAGTGCTATCTTTTCTTTGCTAATATCCATTTTTTTTAACCTTATTGTTTGCCAATTCGTAATTAGTAACATCACAATTGGAAGAAGAAATGCAGTTATAAAAGTTGTTACTACTCCTGGATTATTCTTGATTATATTGTCTAAAAATTCCATATTCTAATTATTTCATTCCTTTTAATTCTTTTATTTTATTTCTTATTTCATTGAAGTTTTCCTGATTTTTCATTTGTGCCCATAAACTTTCTAATAAATTGTAGTCTTCTTCACTTATTGTTGGTTTCAAAATCTTTAAATCTCTTTCAAATTTAGAAAGATTTTCATTGATTATAGTGGAAAAAGCCAATCTAACGCCTAAAAATAAAATCAAAATATAAAGAAGAAATTGCCAAGAAAAATTGATAAATTCCGATACTTTGATTTGCTTTTCTAACTCAGCGACTTTACCTGCTTCTGTAAGTAACTCGGGAGTAGTTTTTTCTCCTTCTTTATAGACGGCTATTTCTGTTTTATACCCTTCTATTTTATCTTCAAAATCAACTTGTTTAGGAACAAAAATTCCAAAGATAATAATTGCAGCTACAAATAAGATATTTGTGTTTATTCCATAGTTATATTTTCTGAAACTTAATTCTACATACAAATAGTTTCTAAGTGCAGTTACTTGATTTAAAATTATTTTTAATAATGGTCTTGACAACCAAGCAACAATAAAAGCCAAAATGATTTCAATAAAATTACTCATAATCCAAATATTATTTTTCCTAATTAGTCATTCAACTTCAACACCGCCATAAACGCACTTTGTGGTACTTCTACATTTCCGATTTGACGCATACGTTTTTTTCCTTTTTTCTGTTTTTCAAGGAGTTTACGCTTACGGGAAATATCGCCACCGTAACATTTGGCGGTAACATCTTTGCGGAGGGCTTTAATGGTTTCGCGGGCAATAATTTTCGCTCCAATAGCCGCCTGAATTGGAATGTCAAACTGCTGACGCGGAATGAGTTCACGCAGTTTTTCGCACATTTTCTTTCCGATGTTATACGCATTGTCGGCGTGGATAAGAGCCGAAAGTGCATCAACCGAATTGGCATTGATAAGCACATCGACTTTCACCAAATTCGAGGCACGCATTCCGATAGGCGAATAATCAAACGAAGCGTATCCTTTTGATACGGTTTTGAGTCGGTCGTAAAAATCAAACACAATTTCCGCCAAAGGCATATCGAAATTAAGTTCTACCCGTTCGGGTGTAAGGTAGGTTTGATTGGTGATTTGCCCGCGTTTTTCAATGCAAAGCGACATCACTTGTCCCACAAAATCGGCTTTGGTAATGACCGATGCTTTTATGTATGGTTCTTCCACGCGGTCTAATTTCGATGGGTCGGGCAAATCCGACGGATTATTTACAACAATCGGAGTTTCAGGGTCTTTTTTGGTGTAAGCCAAGTAACTTACGTTCGGAACAGTCGTAATAACAGTCATATCAAACTCGCGCTCCAAGCGTTCTTGAATGATTTCCAAGTGTAACATTCCTAAAAATCCGCAACGGAAACCAAAGCCCAACGCAGCCGAACTTTCGGGCGTAAACACCAACGAAGCATCGTTCAGTTGCAGTTTTTCCATCGAAGCTCGAAGCTCTTCATAATCCTCAGTATCAACGGGATAAATTCCAGCGAAAACCATCGGTTTCACATCTTCAAATCCGTCAATGACTTCGGTACAGCCATTCACCGCCGAAGTAATCGTATCGCCCACTTTCACCTCGCGAGCGTCTTTAATCCCTGTTATGAGATAGCCTACATCGCCCGTTTTCACAACTTCTTTCGGAACTTGATTGAGTTTCAGCGTTCCGACCTCATCGGCTTCGTATGTTTTTCCGGTGGACATAAATTTGATTTTCTGTCCTTTACGGATTTCACCATTCATCACACGGAAATAGGTTTCCACACCGCGAAACGGATTATAAACCGAGTCGAAAATCAAGGCTTGTAACGGAGCTTCGGGGTCGCCTTTCGGAGCAGGAACGCGTTCCACGATGGCTTCCAAAATTTTATCAACCCCCAAGCCTGTTTTTCCGCTGGCGGGGATAATATCATCGGGGTCGCAACCGAGTAAATCCACAATATCGTCTTTCACCTCTTCGGGATTAGCGGAAGGAAGGTCAATTTTATTTAAAACGGGAATGATTTCCAAATCGTTTTCCAATGCCAAATAGAGATTTGAAATGGTTTGAGCCTGAATGCTTTGTGCTGCATCAACAATCAAAAGAGCTCCTTCGCAAGCAGCAATGGAACGCGACACTTCATAGGAAAAATCAACGTGTCCGGGCGTATCGATAAGGTTTAAGATATATTTCTCACCTTTGTACTCGTATTCCATTTGAATGGCGTGACTCTTGATGGTGATGCCACGTTCACGCTCCAAGTCCATATTGTCGAGCAATTGGTCTTGTTTTTCACGTTCGGTAATGGAATTGGTAAATTCAAGCAAGCGGTCAGCAAGGGTGCTTTTTCCGTGGTCAATGTGTGCAATGATGCAAAAGTTGCGTATATTTTTCATTTTTCTGATATTCTATGTTTTAAAAGGGCAAAGATATGAAAAAGTTATGATTTTGCTACTACTCTATTTTTTGTTACAGAATAATTTTTAACGATTGTCCGTGTATTGCATTTTACTGATTATGTTTCAAAACGAACAATCATATAATCTTGCAGAATTCTAAAACAAAAAAATCCGCTTCTGAATCAGAAACGGATTTTTATATCATTATGAAATTGACTAAACTTCTTCTTGGTCTTTCAATCGTTGGATGTACTGAGCCTTTTGAATTTCACTTCTTCTCTTCACAGAGTTTTTAGTAAAATGCTGCTTTTCACGAAGTTTACGTACAACTCCTGTTCTGTCAAATTTTCTTTTGTAGCGTTTTAAAGCCTTATCAATGCTTTCGCCGTCTTTTACTGGTATTATTAACATAATCTATACACCTCCTCTCATTTGGGGCGCAAAGTTGCAACTTTTTTTAAAACTATGCAAATTATTTTTCTGTTTTCTGCTAAAAAACAATTATCAATTCATTATTGCCTTCCACATTCGGAAAAATTTCTACACGATGTGTTTTTTGGCAATGTGCAACAAAAAAAGCATTCCTTTCTTTTTGTAATTTATTTATTTTCATTGTATTAAATAATATTTTCCCATCAGAAGTCAGCAAAGAAAGTGTTTTATCTATAAATTTCGGAGAGAATAAAAATTCTGGCATTGTATCGTCTTGAAAAACATCAATAATAACCAAATCATACTTCAATTTTGTTTTCTGAACGAATCGTTGGGCATCATCAATTACAATTTCTAAATTACTGATTTCAGCCAAATTAAAATACTTTTTTGCTATTTCAACGATTTCTGAATCAATATCCACTCCTGTTATTTTTCCTTTGTAGCCAATTTCATTGACCAAAGTTCTCACCACACTTCCGCCTGCCAATCCTAAAACTAAAATGTGCCGCATTTCTTGCACTTTTGCAAATCCTATTTTTTGCAAGCCAAAACGCAAAATTCGCTGTAAACTTCCGTAGGAATAGTTCGTATTGGGTGTATCAAGCATCAATCGCCCTTCAAACAAAATTACGTTTATAGATTTACTCACACTTGATTTTTGCTTGTGAACTGAAATCGGAAAGAGATAACTGAGTATTTTTTTTATCATTATCAAGATTCGCTTTTAGGCGTGTTGTTGACCAATCTGGTTGTTTTTCCATCAAACACAGCATACGTAAAGTAATGAATCCAATCACCTGTGTTTATGTAATTTGCATCATTTCCTAACGAAATTTCCATTGGTAAATGGCGATGCCCAAAAAGGAAATAGTCATAGTGTTTCACGGCTAATTTCCGTTTGCAATACTGCACCAACCATTCGTTATCTTCGCCCAAAAATTTCACATCATCATCGCCTGAAATAAGTTTATTTT
>JBGYFE010000197.1:0-7119 GCA_041819925.1 Capnocytophaga sp. | reverse complement strand
TATAAAAATCAATCGTATTCCCGATTTTGCAAAATTCTATCTCTTGCTGAAAATCGCCCACTGTTTTGGTAAAGCTGTATTTTGATTTGTGATAAGTAAAACCCGCCTCCGTGAGTGGTGTGAGGATATATTGTTCAATACAATGATGTAAAAAATCTTTTGGTGTCATAAATTTATCTTTTTAAAATCGCTGTAACTTACTCATTTTCTTCATCTTCTTCCCAATCTTCGTCATCGTAAGAAGTGTAGTCCCAATCCTCATAGCCAAAAAGTTCTAACAACTCCGCAAACCGCTCTTCGTCTTCCGTGCCGACAAAAACAGCGGTGCATTGCCCTTCATCGTCAAAACAAAGGCTAATCGCTTCGTGATAGGCATCGGTATAAAAACGCTGGTTCGGTGTCCGCAACGCACGGATTTCGGTTTTGTCGGTCTGTATGGTTTGCACCGCCTTTTGATTGGGCTGATTGAGCATATTGGCATTGTACCGCAAACCGCCCATTGTGCCATTATAAAACGCCATTTCCAAGAAAAAATCATCTAAATTCTGATGGGACAAAACCCATTCCAGCTCATCGCTATCGGCAAGGCTATAACCCACATACACAGGCGGATTGCTCTGCTGTAACTCGCTTTTTTTGATAGCCCAAAAGCACACTTGCTGATTTTCTTCATACAAAATCAAATAATCGCCTTCAAAGTGCAATTCGTCCAGAGAAATCAGCCGATTGTGAGACTGATTTAGCCTTTCGTGTGTTGCCAAAGTCAAATAATATGTTCGCAATGGCATTGGGAAACAAACGGTTAGGCGTTTTTCTACCAAAGAAATTTGGGTTTCGCTATAGCCATACAGGTCATCGGGTGCAATGGCGTAGAGTTTTTTAATCGCTTCTATGGTTGTCATATCTCATTTTCAATGTGTGTTAATTACTCAATCCAATCTTCAAGGGATATCATTGTATCCAATTTAAAAACCTCTTTTAGCCGATGTAATAACTCGCTGTTTTTGAGGTAAATACAAATCATTTCAAAATCATTCTTAGGGCAATCGTCCTGCAAATATTGCTTGGAAACATAAATATCCACTCGCTCATTTTGGCTATCTATATAGATAAACTCAAAGGCAGGACGATAAATAGCCAAGCAAGAACCCTCATCATAAAACAATCGTAAATAGTTGGTATCAAACAATTTATGAATTTCTACCACATCACAATTTTGGTCTAATGGCAGTTTGTCCTCTGAAAAAATCAGCTCCATTTCGGCACGGATTTTTATATCTCGGCAAGTCATTTCATAGATTTTCATTTTTTTAATGGTTAAATTCAGGTTAAGGTTATTTAATAGGGTTTTTGCTTAAAAATTCAGACCATTCATCACTACTTTCGCCTATAATTTCTTGTTTATACTTATCTCCAAATATGTAATCCGAGACAAATTCAGAGAAAATAACAGCTATCTCATTGATTCCATCATAATTTTCTCCTGAGTAAAATACCGTATTATTCCTTCTATCCAAAAAAAGCGGTTCATACAATATATGACCAATCTCATACATATCATCTTTCAAGGAATCAGGCACTCTATACTGCTGGTCTAAAAGCTCATCACTCCCCCATAAAAGTATGTCTCCAAACGAACCGCCATCACATAAAGTTAAAAATTCTTTATGCTCTGGTGTTAGAAAAAAATCCAAATTCTCATTGAGATTAGAAGCTCCCTCTGGAATTTCGCCAATGAGTATAGATTCAGGCCGTTGGTTTAAGCAATTGCGATAATGTGTGATTAATTTTGATATAATCATAAAGTTAATTGTTAATTGTTAATTGTTAATTGTTAATTGTTAATTGTTTCTTACAGTTTATTCTTCAAATAAATGAGGGTTCATATCCATTTCCTCTTCCTTGCCTTGTTCGCTCATTTCAAATTCTCCAACATAAAAAATATTACAAAAGGAAAGATGAATTTCTTTTGGCAGTTTTAATCCTTTTTTATAAAGAATGATATACGAATTGGGCACAATTTTTTTCACTTCGCAGAAATTTTCTATCACTGCAAAGTCTTCTTTTTTGACCACCGAAAACTTAAATAATTCCGAAATCGGAAATTCATAACGAAAATCCACATCTAAAACTTCCATTCCGTAATTATAAACTTCGTTTTCGTATGTAAAATCGGTAATCCCTAACTCTCTTAAAAACAACGGATTGTTATTTTCTTCATCTAATACATAGTGGTCGTACGCTTGGTCTTTTTCTGCCGCCACACAAGCCACAAACAAATGATAATAAAATGGTTTCATCGTTAAGTTTTAAATCCTTCAAATCTATGTCCAAATTCTAATAGCTCAAGCCCTGCCCCAATGATGGTCGCTTCTATGACTTTCCAAACCAATTGCAACGCCTGCACGCTGTCAATACCGTGAATTTGAAAGTTCAAATCCTTTCCTGCTCCCACAATTCTGTATGGGCAAATCCATTCCTCTTCCGAAAATTGATAGGGTTTTCCCACAAAAATATCTACAAATTCGCAAGGCTTGCCCTCCACCCCAAAACGGCGGTGAGCAATGGCAGTTTCTATGGTCAGTTTTTCTGTCATTTTTAATTATTTTTCCTTTTTTAAATTACCTTTGAAAATGGGTTTTTATGCGTTATTTTTAGGAGCTTATATTTTTTGTTTACTATCCTTTTTCATCACAAGATAATCACATTATCCCATTTTTCTTTGCCCTTCAAGCGTTCTTTGATGACATCGATAAGCCATTTTTCAGCCACGATTTTGAATTTGTATTCCACTTCGTAAGGCAATCCAGCGTAATTTTTATCAGTAAAAACTGATGCTTTTTTCTTATCAATGGCAATACTTGTAATCGTCTCTTTTTTGGGGTCGTATTTGGGCGGAAATCCGACACTAAACCCCTCCACACCGCCATATTTTCGCTCTCTTTGGGTGATATATTCTTGATAAATTTTTTGTCTGATGGCATTTTGTTTTTCTTGCCACGCAGGATTATCAAAAAGCGTGTCATCTTGTTCTATTTCGTTTTCTGCATTGACTTCCCAAGCGTGCATTTCACGGATAAACGCCATCAATCTTTCGTTTAAAATCTTTTCTGTATTCATAAAATGATTCTTTTCGTTTAAAAATAACTGGTTTATTTCACTAAGGTGTGTTTGTCTTTTATTTTTTCTTTTTCATCTTCGGTCGGAATGAGTTTTTTTTGTCAAAACCCTTATTGGCGATTTTTTCATCGTTAGAAACTTCGGGCGTGATTTCTTTTTGGTTTTTTAAATCGGACAAAAATTGCACAATATTTTGCCAAACAAAATCAGGGTCAAGATAAATCCCAGCCTGAGCCAAAAACGGATTGGCATCTACCAAAACCGCTCCATCACGCCGTCTTTTTCGCAACAACACAAGCGGTTTTTCGGCAAAATCTTCCCAAAACAATTGCTTGCCCGAAGCTGTCAGCTGACCTTTGACATCATAAATATTATCCCTGCGAGATTTTTGTATTTGCTCATCAAGAGTAAGCCCATTGGCAAAAGACAGATATGAAGTAATATTTATCGTTTTGCCGTTAAGTAGCTGAATTTCATAAGGTTCTCCAAAATACAAATAGTCAGAATGTAGCGTTAAATCTTCCAGATTGGCAAAATCAAAATGCGTATATACCTGACTGTCAGTCCCAAAAAGATGCACCAACTGATTGCCCACATACAAAACCGAATGCAAAGCGTCCGTGTCGTTGGGCTTGTCAAAAATGCCTTTGGTCATCAGGCTTTGGTTATCCAGCAAAACAGCGTCTCGGCGGTCAAAAACAAGCGTTTCGTCCAAGCCGTATTCAGCGACTTTGTAATCGTAAAAATCTTTAAATTGACTGATTATCTTCATTTTATTTGTTTTAATTATAAAGTGCCATACACCACAATTTCGTGAGCGAAAGCAATTTTTTCGGTAAGCCAATCAATGAGTTTTTGGACAAATCGCTGTTCGTTTTCGTTGGAAAAAGTTTTTGTTTTTAACGAGCAAATGATGCTTTGCACTTCTTTTTTTCCAAAATAATTAACGCCCGTAACATCAAAGCAGTTATCCTCAAAATAATCATTTTCTATCGGAAAAACGGCTTTAAAATCGTCCAATAAATATGCCTCAAAATGCGAAAATGGCACAAAAATACGGGCATATTTACCTTGTAAAATGGTTTCGTTTTCATCTTCCGCCCAAAGCTGAAAACCATAAGGTTTATCATATTCCAGATCTTCCACCGCAAAAATATCCACCTTTTCGTTTAGGTATTTGATGGCTTTTTCTACACTTGAAAACTGCTCAAAAGCTGTTATGGCTTCTGGTCTATCACGCTCGGTTTGGGTCATTATTTGGGCAATTTGCTTGTCATAAACCGCTTTTTGGCATCGCTCAAAATCTTCGCCACAGTCTTTAACCAACGCCATCGCTTCGGATAAGCCAATGCCAAGTTTTTCTTTGAGTTTGTTTGCAAATTGAAGATTCATTTTTATGTTATTTATTGATTGACATCTTTTTTAAAACACTTTTTTGCTTAACTCACCATTAACAATTAACAATTAACAATTAACAATTATCAATTGACCATTATTTAACAATATATTGAAACCCTTTGTCGTTATTTAATGCCCTTGCCGAGCGATAAAGCACGGAATTTTCGCCGTTTCCGTCATAGTCATCAACATAGAAGGCAAAAAGCAAAATGCCATTTTCGGCACGGTTGCCAAACACGCCCTCCTTATCGCAATTTTGCAAGGCTTCAATCAACCCCTCTTCAAAAGCAGCCCTGAGTGCCTTGTATTGGTTGTACCACTCATCGTTGCTAATGCTATCGCCAAACGCGTCTTTCAGCTGATAGACAGTCTTGTACAGTTGGCTTTGTCTGTCTAGCCAGTCTGTTGAGTTGCTGTCCACAGGCTCAAATTCCCCTTCATAAAGCTCACACTCGCCCGACCAAATCGCCTCCAAAAGCGAGTCATTAGGGTCATACGCTTGCATATCTTGCACGGTAATGGCAGCATTGGCGGTGGCAAAAAAGTCATCAACCAAAAAGAAATAATACGCCTTGATGGTCTTTCTGTCCGCATCGGTTTGGGCTTTGATTTTGGCAAACGCATAGCGGATTTCGGCTTCGGCAAGCTGTCGGATTGTTTGTTTTTGTGCTAAATTCATACTGTTATCCTTTTTTTAAAATTAAGTTTATTTTATTATATCATTTTATTTGTATTTGTTCTAACGGATTGTTTTTCAAGATGTTTTCAAGGGCTTCAAACGGCGTTGAACCGTATAAAATCATCTCGTCCGCTTCAATATGAAAGGCGTAAACTGCCGAATGTTCATCGGCAAACACATCATACCAGCCCGACTGCATCACCCCAAGCGGAATGATGGTTTTTTCCAATAGTTTTTCAGTATTTATCAGCGAATGATGCGTAAAAAATATCAGCGTCTCCTCCAAATGAAAGGCGATTTTATAGCCTTTATGCTCAATTTCTATATTGTCAAAATATCCCATAAAAAGCACCACCTCTCTTGGAACATTCTCAAAACCAGCATTTTTATATAATTTTACGATGTGATTTTGTCGCTCCTCAAAGATGTCTTTGGGGATTTTTCGCTCTATGTGTATGCCTTTTTTGGCAAGTAATTTTTGCAATGATGGGGTAAGCATTTTTTTAATTGTTAATTGTCAATGATTAATTTTTAATGGTTAATGATTTTGGCAAATTTACGCACAAGCTCCTATCCTGCCAAGAAATGAGCGTCTACAAAGTGTCTACAAGTCAATTAATTTTTAATGGTGAATTGTCAATGGTTAATGGTTAATTGTTAATGGTCAATTACTAACTACTAATCACTAATAACTAAACACTAATCACTAATTACCAATCACCACAAGTTCGTTTTTATCTTCTGAAATGCTTTTGAGGACAAATTGGGTGTTGTCTGTAAATATAATACTGATTTTCACGCCGTTATCTTGGGGATTGCATTCTATATGTTTGATGATTTTCCCAAAAAGTTTAAGCTGCTGCATTTGGTCTGTATAGCGATAGTCTTCGTCATCGGTTTCGGGCGTTTCTTCATTCCAATTTTCCCAAAAACCACAACCAAAATCTATAAAAAACCGATGCCAAAAATGATTTTCCACCTTAATAAAAACCAATACCACATCATCAGTTTCAGGGTTTTCACAACTGACCAAACCTTCCAATTTAAGTCCGTTAAACTCCTTGAAAATAAAATTGTTATCTTGAAAAATTCGTCCGTTCATTTTTAATGGTTAATTATCAATATTTAAACCTATCTTATAAAAACAATGTCGCCTGTGGAGAGTTCCAGCCGAGTGTTTTCTATGTTGAGCTCTGTCCATAAACTTCTGTCTTCCACATCGTTATCATCTAAAACTCTAAATGATGAAAAATCAGTATTAGAAGGAGGCAATTCCACTATTTTTTGAATGTTTTTTCGGCTAATGCGGTATTTTTGAGCAATTTCAATCAAAAACAAAACCTCTTTCAACTGATTGACTTTCTCAATATATTCCTTTCGCAAAACTTCATCGGTCGTTTCACGCAATGTATTTTGAATTTTAATCAATTCATTGTCAATAATTTCTGTTATCCAATTCATTTTTTTAATGGTTAATTTTTAATTGTCAATGGTCAATGGCTAATTGTTAATGGTTAATTACCAATTATTAATTGCTAATCACTAACCACTAATTGCTAATTATTTTATCTCTTCCTCAAAAAACACAATCAATTCTTTTGCTTTTTGATGATAAATTTTTTGAAATTTCATTCCAATTTCGCCCGTATCCAAATTAAAATAAACCCAACCGCCGATGGTCTGCAAAACGCATTTCGGTTGATAGTCTTCCACGCCAAAAAAGGCATCAACGGCATAACTTTTCTTAAATTTCTTGTAAATGAGTGCTATTTTTTCAAGTTTGAGGTCTAAAAACTCACCCTCAATAAGAAAATACCGATAATCCCTTTGATAATGTGAGTCAAAATACAGTTTTTTGAGTTGATATTCTTGCACATACCACTCAATAACTTCCTGAAAATGAGCAAACAATTTTGGATATT
>JBGYFE010000196.1:0-6274 GCA_041819925.1 Capnocytophaga sp. | reverse complement strand
CATATTTTACTCTATCGTGCTTTCGGTTGGCAAGCGCCCCAGTTTGCACATTTACCTCTGATTTTGAAGCCCGTAGGATACGGAAAACTGAGCAAACGCGACGGAATCAAGCTCGGATTTCCTGTTTTTCCGTTAGATTGGACAGATGAAGGCAACGTACTGAAAGGGTTTAAAGGCGAGGGCTATTTCCCCGACGCATTAGTAAACTTTTTGGCTCTTTTAGGATGGAATCCGGGTAACGACCAAGAAATTTTTTCATTGGAAGAACTCGTAAATCTATTTGATTTAGAGCGTGTTCACAAAGCAGGCGCTCGTTTTGACCCCGATAAAATCAAATGGTTTAATCATCAATATTTACAAAAAAAATCCGATGCTGAATTGGCTCGTGAGTTTCAAAAAATACTTACCGAAAAGGGAATTTCTAAACCTGATGCAACTGTTGAAAAAATCGTTTCCTTGATTAAGGAACGCGCTACATTTATTTCTGATTTTTGGGATTTAGGCAGTTTCTTTTTCCAAAAACCAATTTCTTATGATGAAAAAGCACTGAAAAAACAATGGAAAAATGAAACTCCTACTATCATTTCAGAAGTAAGCCACATCATTGCTAACACCACTGATTTTTCGTCATCGGTTTTGGAAGAAAATGTGAAGGCTTATGTTGCTGAAAAAGGATATGGCTTTGGGCAGGTGATGCCTCCGTTGCGATTGGCTCTGGTTGGCGAGATGAAAGGTCCGCACGTGTTTGATATTATGGAAGTTATTGGAAAAGAAGAAACGCTGAACCGATTGTCAGCCCTTGTTTCGGCAAATCAATAATTAATTTAAATTAGAAAACGTTGTTATGCTATTAAATTTTATTTGGAATCCTGATGAGGCTTTATTGTCCTTGGGAGCTTTCAAACTGCGGTATTATAGTTTGATGTTTGTTGTGGCTTTCGGTTTGGGGTGGTATTTGATGAAAAAAATCTATCTCAATGAAGGAAAAACCATCAAACAGTTGGATACTTTATTCATTTACACTGCGTTAGCAACCTTATTTGGAGCACGCATAGGGCATTGTCTTTTCTACGATTGGGATTATTTCAAACATCATCTTATTGAAATTATTTTACCCATTCGAGAAACGGCTTCGGGTTGGGAATTGGCAGGTTTTTCAGGTTTGGCAAGTCACGGAGCAGCCATTGGGATTATCCTTGCAATGTTCCTCTATGTCAGAAAATACAAGGATATATCCATTTCTTGGATTTTAGACCGCGTGGTAATTCCTATCACCATCGGTGGAATGTTTGTGCGATTGGGAAATTTTTTCAATTCTGAAATCAATGGAAAAATAGTTGAAGCGAGTTTTCCGTTAGGCGTAAAATTTGTGCAAGGAGGAACAATTTCTCCTCGTGAGGCAATGGCGACCACGGGGGCACGCACTCCCGAACAGGCTTATGATTTGATTGCTTCTGACCCACGTTTTTCCGAAGTTTTAGCAAGCATTCCGTATCAACATCCTACACAACTTTACGAAGCATTTGGCTACTTCATTCTGTTTTGGATATTGTGGTTTGTCTATTGGAAAACCAACAAAAAACAACAACCTTTTTTCATTTTCGGGCTGTTTTTGGTGGCTCTGTGGGGCATTCGTTTCGCCGTTGAGTTCATCAAAGAAAGTCAAGGCGGATTTGAAAGTGCTCTCGGAATGTTTTCCACCGGACAATGGTTAAGTCTTCCGTTTATTGCTGTCGGATTTTATTTGTTGTTTAGAAGCAATAGGGAAAACAGTAAGCAATAAGTGATAAGCGACAAGTGATAAGTAATAGACAGTAGAATTATAAAATAAATTAATAATTAAAAAAACTCGTCCTTTGGGAGATTGGAAATTCAATATAGCTAATCTAAAATAATTTGTCGCGACAATTCCCCCTTTCAAAGGGGGCAGGGGGATATAATTTTAAAAGAAACATCCTCCGTCCTTCGCTACATACTCTGCTTTCGCAGACTTCCTCCCTTCAAAGGAGGATTTGTGTAACGACAAATGAGTTGGTTATAACATTTCTATTTCCTCTTTTTTGGATAGGGCTCGAGATGAGGAAATTCAAAACATTATAAAAATGGAATTTTTTAGAAAATATTTTGTACACTTGGCATTAGGATTGGTGGGACTTGCAGCTTTGGCATACATAATTCCCGTTTTTGTTTCAAAAGAAGAACCCAAAATAGTTCAAACGGAAGAAATTAAAGTCGTTGAAATTGACTTTGAAAAAGAAGCAGAAGTTTCCATCATCAAAAATGGCAACATATTGAAAACCATCGATGTAGAATTAGCTAATACGCAAGAAGAACGTAATTTAGGATTGATGTATCGCAAAGGAATGGACGAAAATCAAGGAATGTTATTCATTTTTCCTGATGAAGATATTCGTTCTTTTTATATGCGGAATACTCAATTTCCGTTGGATATTATTTATTTAGACAAAGACCGAAAAATCGTAAGCATTGCCAAAAGAGCCAAGCCGTATGACGAAACGTCGCTGCCGTCGGAAGCTCCTGCAATGTATGTTTTAGAAATCAATGGCGGATTGTCTGACAAATGGGGCATCGACAAAGGTGATGTTATTGAAATTAAAATGTTATGATGTTTAGTGGTTAGTGATTAGCAATTAGTGTTCAGTTTATTCACTAATCACTAATCGCTAACCACTATTCACTATTTGCTAACCACTATTCACTATTTGCTAATTACTATATGCGTAATTAAGATTTGTAACACTTGTTGCAGATTTTACAAAATGATATGGAAGAAGAAAAAGTAATATTAGTTGATGAAAATGACAATCCGATTGGGTTGATGTCAAAGATAGAAGCTCACGAAAAGGCTTTGCTACATCGAGCTTTTTCGGTGTTTGTGATGAACAAAAAAGGTGAAATGATGTTGCAAAAACGAGCTTTTCACAAATACCATTCACCAGGGTTGTGGACAAACACTTGTTGTAGCCATCAGCGTGAAAATGAGAGTAATATTGAAGCTGGCAAACGTCGGTTGGAAGAAGAAATGGGCTTTACTACTGAACTTACCGAAGTATTTTCATTCATCTATAAAGCACCATTTGACAACGGACTTACGGAACACGAGCTTGACCACGTTTTATTGGGTTTTTATGAAAATCCACCCGTAATAAATCTTGAAGAAGTAGCTGACTGGCGATGGGAACTTCCTGAAAATGTGAAAAATGACATCAACAAAAATCCACAAAACTACACCGAATGGTTTAAAATCATTTTTGATAAATTCTATAAATATTTGTTTAAGACTTAAAAAGAAATCAAACAAATGCTGCATTGTGTTATTGATTCTTTATCTTATTACTGTTAACTTCGCAAATTTCAACAGGATTTTTTTTATGCCTCCTGACTCAAAATTGATTTCAGCTTTTCGGTCGTTACCAACTCCTTCTAATGACAAAACCTGACCTCGTCCAAAGCGTTCGTGTTGCACAAGGCTTCCTACCTCTAAACCGTCTGAATTAGAATTATTCGCCCCTCCTAAACCATTTATGGGTTTCAAACGTCTGAGTTTCTGTAATTCATCTCCCGTAGGAGCATTTGAAGAAGGAGGCGTGGCACTTATAGGTTTTTGCAAACGTAACTTACTTTTATCAATTTCTCCAAAAATATCCCTATCAATCAATGGTTTATACCGATAATTAGGATTAGAAACGGGGGCTGTCAAAAATTGCAAGTATTTAGAATCAATTTCATCAATGAAACGACTTGGTTCAGCGTCAGTGAGTTTTCCCCAGCGATAACGGCTTTCGGCATAGGTCAAATAGGCTTGCTTTTCAGCTCGTGTTAGGGCAACGTAAAAAAGCCGACGCTCTTCTTCCAACTCTGAACGTGAATGCACACTCATCGCCGAAGGAAACAAATCTTCCTCCATTCCAACAATATAGACATACGGAAACTCCAATCCCTTGGCGAGGTGAATGGTCATCAATGCCACGCGGTCATCATCTTCAATGTCTTTGTCCATATCGGTAGCAAGGGAAACATCTTCTAAATATTCTGTCAGGCTTGCAGTGCTGTCGGCAACATCTTGCTGTCCTTCTACAAAATCCTTGATACCGTTGAGCATTTCTTCAATATTTTCCATTTTAGCGATGCCTTCGGGTGTTCCATCTTTTTTATATTCTTGCAACAATCCTGTTTTTCGAGCTACTTGTTCTGCTACTTCAAAAGCGTTTACTTCTTTGCTAAGTGCCTGAAAATTACGAATCATTATCACAAAATCGGTTAATTTCTGTTTGGTACTATTATTGATTTGTATGTTTTCAATCCGATTGATGTGATACATTATCTCAAATATAGATTTTTTGTAATGATTCGCTACCAACGTAAGTTTTTCAACCGTAGAATCACCGATGCCACGCGCAGGAAAATTGATAATTCGTATGAGAGCTTCTTCATCATTCGGATTGATAATCAGGCGTAAATACGCTAACATATCTTTAATTTCTTTGCGTTGATAGAACGATAATCCTCCATAAATTCGATATGGAATATCGCGTTTTCTTAAAGCATCTTCAATGGCTCGTGATTGCGAGTTGGTTCGATAAAGCACTGCAAAGTGCCCATTTTGAAGCTGTTTTTGCATTTTGGTTTCAAAAATGGAACTTGCCACAAAACGTCCTTCATCAGAATCGGTGGGGCTGCGATGCACTTTAATGGGTTCTCCTAATTCGTTGGCAGTCCAAACCACTTTATCCAATCGGGTTTTGTTGTGTTCAATCACAGAATTAGCAGCCTCAACAATGTTTTTAGTGGAACGATAGTTTTGTTCCAAACGATAAACCTGCACGTTGTGATAATCACGTTGAAAATTCAATATATTATTGATATTCGCTCCTCGAAAAGCGTAAATACTCTGAGCATCATCACCCACTACACAAATGTTGTGAAAACGGTCAGCAAGGGCTTTTACGATAAGATATTGCGAATGGTTCGTATCTTGGTACTCATCAACCAAAATATACCGAAATCGGTTTTGATATTTTGCCAATACGTCGGGTTGCGTATTTAATAACTCATTTGTTTTCAGAAGTAAATCATCAAAATCCATTGCTCCTGCTTTGAAACAGCGTTCCACATAGGCTTGATAAATCTCTCCCATACGAGGGCGTTTTGCCATTGCATCGGCTTCCATCAATTCAGGATTATTAAAATATGCCCGCACGGTGATTAGGCTATTTTTAAAAGAAGAAATACGCGATTGAATTTGTTTGTATTTATAAATATCTTTATCTAATGCCATCTCTTTGATGATAGCATTAATCAAACGTTGAGAATCTTGTGTGTCGTAAATTGTAAAATTCTGTGGATAGCCTAATTTATCAGCCTCAATACGCAATATTTTTGCAAAAACTGAATGGAAAGTTCCCATCCACAGGTTTTTAGCCTCACTATTGCCTACAATTTCAGCGATACGCTTTTTCATTTCATTAGCAGCTTTGTTAGTAAAAGTCAAAGCCAGAATGTTAAAAGCATCTACGCCCAAATGCATCAAATTGGCAATTCGATAGGTTAAAACACGCGTTTTTCCTGAGCCAGCGCCAGCGATTACCATCAAAGGTCCGTCTTTTTGCAACACCGGAGCTCTTTGAGCATCATTAAGTAATGATAAATACTTCTCCATAAAATGTTTTTAATCGTGCAAAAATAGAAAATAACTGAAAACTGTCATAACTCTTTGCAATCAAGTTATGAACAATAAAAAAACAGACAAAGAAAATTATGTTATAAATAACTGATTTCATATTTCTTACACTTATGATTCCGAAAATTGCTGCGGTTTTATCCCTATAAAATGATGGAATTATCTTTTTTCATCAAACGGAATATTGTTTCTAATTATTTGATTACCAATAAAAACACCAAAGGCATATTAAAATTACTTTAAATTCCTATTTTTCCTATATTCAAATGTGGGATAATCCATTTTTTTATTGTATCTTTGTCAAAAGTTCATTGATTATTAGTCTGTTATGCAAAATAAAAGCACTAATTTCTCTTAAAACTTTTGTTTTCTATTAAATTCCCCACAAAACCACAGCTTACAAACATTTAGGTTCTTATATGTATAAAAATATTGTAACTTTTTCCTTTATAAGGTGTTGTATAGCGCACTAAAAAAGAATTTACAATTTTTTAATTGTCGTATTGAGGTCAATATTACTACTTTTGGTTTTGAAATCTTTCGTTTAGGGGTCAATATTACCACTTTTAGTTT
>JBGYFE010000195.1:0-12630 GCA_041819925.1 Capnocytophaga sp. | reverse complement strand
ATATGCTTTTATTCTATCTTGATTTAAAGGGAATTGCGTGTTCAAAGGGAAGCGCCTGCCAAAGACATACTGAAAAAACCAATCAGTTTTTCTTCAAAAGAAAGTATAAACACTGATTTTGAAAAAATTCCGTATGTGAAAAATAAAGCCGAATTGCAAAATCGTTGGAAGCAAATTATCACTTTCTCTGTTTTGTCTAATTATACCACAAAGGAAAAAGAAGAAAAAACGAAGAAAGAGAAAGATGCCTCTTACAAAGTGAAATCGGCACAAGAATTACAAAAAGAATCAGTGGAAAACTCTGAAAAAACGTTCTTAGACCTTTTTTCTTTCTACAATGAAATGACCAAAGAAGAATGGTTTAGTGTTTATGTTAATTCAATCACCGAAACCTTTGACCCTCACTCGAATTATATGGCTCCTGACATCAAAGAAACTTTTGACCGTGACATTTCAGGAAAATTTGAGGGGATTGGCGCACAGTTACAGAAAAAACACGACGGAGTTCATATTTCAAGCATTATTTCAGGAGGACCTGTTTGGAAGGGAAAACTTTTAGAAGTGGGTGATATTATCATCAAAGTAGCTCAGAAAGATGGAGACCCCGTTGATATCGTAGGTATGCGTTTAGATGACGTTGTGAAGCTCATCAAAGGGCCAAAAGGTTCTGAAGTTAGATTAACCATAAAACGTGTTGATGGAACTATCGCAATAGTGCCCATTGTTCGTGATGTTGTAGAACTTGAGGAAACATTTGCCAAATCAGCTGTAATTCAAGATGGAAATAAAAAATATGGAATCATCAATCTTCCTAAATTCTATATTGACTTTAAAGACCAAAAAGAAAGAAACGCTGCCTCTGATATGGTGTTAGAAATTGAAAAGTTGAAAAAAGAAAACATTGATGGGCTTATTATTGACCTACGTGACAACGGTGGAGGTTCACTCAGAACGGTTGTTGACATTGCAGGATTATTCATCAAAACAGGACCTGTGGTGCAAGTAAAATCGCCTCGTGGACGTATTGATGTGCTGTCAGACAATGACGCTCGCATTCAATGGGACGGTTCATTGGTAATTTTGACTAATGAACTTTCGGCTTCTGCCTCAGAGATTTTAGCAGCAGCTATGCAAGACTACAAACGTGCCATTGTTATTGGAGGAAAGCAAACTTATGGAAAAGGAACTGTGCAAGGTTTTGAGGATTTAAATGATTACGTACGCAAAAGTTCTTTCGGGCAATTAGGTGCTTTGAAATATACCATTCAGAAGTTTTACAGAATCAATGGAGGTTCAACCCAATTGGAAGGTGTGAAAAGCGACATTGTAACCCCTGACAAATACAAATATATCGATATTGGTGAGCGTGATTTGCCTAACGCGATGAAATGGGACAGTATCGACCCTGTAAAATATACTTTTTGGGAAGCTAATCCTAATTTCAATAAAGCTGTTGAAAATAGCAATAAAAGAATTGGCGAAAATAACAACTTCAAACTTATTGATGAGAATGCCCGTTGGATAAGGCAACAACGCGACAAAAATGTCTTTCCTCTGAATTATGACGCATATAAAAAAATTATTGAGAAAGATGAAGAAGAAGCGAAACGATTTAAAGCTATAAACGACTATAAATCAAATCTTAAATTTATGTCAGTTCCTGCTGATGAAGAGAAAGTTAAGGGTGATGAAAATCTAAAATTAAGTCGTGATCGTTGGCACGAAAATTTAGAAAAAGATGTTTATGTGGAGGAAGCCGTAAACGTTTTAAAAGATTTGAATTCTAAATAAAGTCTACTCGTTTTTATTTGATAGAAATGCCGTTTGAGTGATGCAATTTCGCCACACGCAAGCGGCATTTTTTTAATAATCAGGAAAATGTGAAACTCTTCTTTGATAAAATTGAAGTATGCAACTCAAAAATGTCATAATATTAGTTTTATTTTTTTACTTCGGACAAATTTTCGCCCAATCCGAAAGAGATAGTTCCCACATAATTCAAATCCAAAGAGAAATAACAACACTCAAAGCTCTACGAGAGAAGGATTCTATTAAAATTAACTTGCTTTTGAGTGAGATACAATCATTAATTCGTTCTGATAATACCTCTAAAAAAGAAGCATCATCTGTTGATTCTACATTTTTAAAAAAAGAAAGAAGAAATTAATCAATTACGCAAAAAAACAAAAGGTGTTCCTGTCATATTTCAAAATGATACAATTTTTTTTCTCTATGCTTCTTACGCACCTTACAGCATTGAAACACGAAAAAAATATGTTGAAGAAAAAATAGAACTTCTGTATAAAAATCCTTTTTTCAAAGCTGATTCTATAAAGGTTAGAAATTCAGGAGATTATTTGAGTATCACCTATGAAAATGATGTAATTTCAGGAATTACTATTGCCGATGCTCTATGGGAAAATTCAACTCCTGACGATTTAGCGAGTTCACAGGCTCAAAAAATAAAAGACGTAATTGTCAAATATCGCATACAAAACAGCCTAAAAAACAAATTATTACGCATTGGTGAGTTTATTTTAGTAATCGGATTCACCATCGGAATAATATGGGGAATAAATCGATTTTTTAATTTTCTGAAAAACTGGTCTATTTCTTCAAAACGTCGTTTTTTGAAGGGAATAAAAATACGAAATTATGAACTTGTTAGGAAAGAACACGTTGCTAATTTACTTGTGAAATTACTTTTTTTAATAAAAATTTTCGTTTTTATTTTTCTTTTTGTTACTATTATTCCTCTGTCATTCAGCATATTTCCTTCTACAAAACATCTTTCAGAAAATATTTTAGAATCAATATTGAATCCTTTACACACCTTTTGGCAAGCAATCATAGATTACATTCCGAATTTACTAAATATTATCATCATCGTTTTCATTACGCGCTATGTGTTAAGATTGCTTCGTTTCTTTTCTTTGGAAATAGAACGTGGGTCACTGAAAATCAAAGGTTTTCACCCTGAATGGGCAAAAACAACTTATAACATTACTCGTTTTTTGACATTGGTATTGGCTTTGGTGATTATTTTTCCATATTTACCAGGGTCAGACAGTGATGCTTTCAAAGGAATTTCAGTGTTTTTAGGGGTTTTGATTTCGTTTGGCTCATCATCAGCGGTTTCAAATGCCATTGCAGGTTTGGTAATTACTTATATGCGTCCGTTTCGCGTAGGTGATTGGATAAAAACGGGTGAAATTATTGGTGTAGTTATTGAACGTGACGCTTTGGTTACACGCTTGCGAACCATTAATAATGAAGATGTTTCAATCCCAAATTCAGCTATTTTGAGCGGAGCAACAGTGAATTATTCTTCTCTTGGCAAAGAATTTGGTTTAGCTTTGAACGTAAAAGTGAAAGTACGCTATGAATATTCTCATAATTTGGTCGAAGAACTTTTGATTGAAGCAGCTTTGCTCACACAAGACATCTCTAAAACTCCTTGTCCTTATGTGTTTCAACTTTCTCTTGAAGAGTTACACGCCGTGTATGAACTCAATGCCTATACGTTTAATCCCGATAATATGTACTTTATCAAATCGGATTTGGTAAAAAATATTCAAAATACGTTCAAGCAATCAAATGTAGAAATTCATTCAACACAATATGTTGAAATTAAAGGATATACAGAACAAAAAGGTACAAATAAAAGTACTTAAAACTATTACTTTTTAAATGGAAACTATGTTTTTTAAACATATTTCATTGTATTTTCCCAATATTTTCATACTTTTACCGAATTATTTGAAAAACGAAATAACTTGGCACGATCAATAGATACATTCAACAGAAGAAGATTGATAACTTCTTATTTTTCAGTGATAATAAGCATCACTTTGGTGCTATTTTTGTTAGGTGTTTTGGGATTTTTGATTTTGAGTTCGCAACGCTTGGCGAATTACTTTAAAGAGCAGGTTTCTATAACCGTTTTTTTGAAAGATGATGCCAAAGATGCTGACATTGAACAATTGCAGAAAACACTTTCCATAGCAAATTATGTCAAATCGTTGAAATTCATTTCAAAAGAGGAAGCTGCTGAAACGTTTAGTGAAGAAATTGGTGAGGATTTTGTAACTTTCATTGGTGACAATCCGTTACAAAATTCAATTGATTTGAGTTTAAAAGCTGAATTTGCTGAGCCTGAAAAAATGAAAGAGCTTGAAAAAGAATTGAGCCAGAATTCATTTGTTTCAGAGGTGGTATATGACAAATCTCTCATCGCACTTATTCACGAAAATGTTAATCGAATTGGAATTATTTTGCTTATTTTCAGCGGATTATTTACTTTTATTGCTGTTTTATTGATAAATTCTTCCATTCGGCTATCGATTTATTCCAAACGATTCATTATCAAAACAATGCAGTTGGTAGGAGCAACTCGCAGTTTCATTCGTCGTCCATTTATTTGGACAAACATACGTTTAGGAATTGTAAGTGCCATTTTTGCTACGGGACTGCTTTATGGCTGTTTGTCCTATATCAGTTCCATATCTCCTGAATTTCAGCTATTTTCAAACACGAGTGATATGATAGTTGTTTTTACAGCTATCTTTATCATTGGCGTACTCATCACGTGGATAAGCACTTATTTTGCTGCCCAACGTTTTTTAAACTTAAACACAAACGACCTATATTATTAGATATGAATAACAAACATCACTCAACATTAATTTTTGGGCGTAAAAATTATATTTTTATGGCTATTGGATTGATAATCATTACCTTTGGATTTATTTTAATGAGCGGAGGCGGAAGTAATGACCCGAACGTTTTTGACCCTTCAATTTTTAATTTTAGACGCATTCACTTAGCGCCTACTTTGGTTCTGTTAGGGTTTGCTGTTGAGGTATATGCTATTTTGTTAAATCCGAAAAAAGAAAATAAATAATGAACACGATTGAAGCTATCATTATTGCCATTATTGAAGGGCTCACGGAGTATTTACCCATTTCATCAACTGCGCATATGGGATTTACAGCATCTTTGTTAGGCATTGAAGAGTCTGAGTTTTTGAAAATGTTTCAAGTCTCTATCCAATTTGGGGCAATTCTTTCGATAGTTGTGCTTTATTGGAAGAAATTTTTTGATTTTTCAAATTTTAATTTCTACATAAAATTGATTTGTGCTGTAATTCCTGCGCTTATTTTAGGAAAATTATTTGACGATAAAATTGAAGCCGTACTCGGAAATCAAATTGCAATATCCGTTGTGCTTATTTTGGGAGGAATTGTGCTTCTTTTTGCAGATAATTGGTTTAAAAATCCGAAAATAAACAACGAAAAGGAAATATCTCTAAAAAAATCAATTATCATCGGATTTTGGCAATGTTTGGCTATGATGCCTGGTACATCTCGTTCAGCGGCATCTATCATTGGAGGAATGACTCAGGGACTCAGCCGAAAAGCAGCAGCTGAATTTTCATTTTTCCTTGCCGTACCAACAATGTTAGCCGTAACGGTCTATTCCATTTTTGTAAAAACTTGGGGTGAAGGCACAGCCAATGCTCAAAAAGGTTATGAAATGATTTTATCATCTCCTGAAAACATTCAAATTTTCATTATCGGAAATATTGTAGCTTTCATCGTGGCTATGATTGCTGTTAAATCATTCATACATTTACTCACCAAATACGGATTTAAAATCTGGGGCTACTACCGAATTATTGTAGGAATTGTATTGCTTGTTTATTTTATTTATTCAGGAAATTAAAAACAAAAAATGTATATAAAAAACCGAAGTTTTTACCATAAAAACTTCGGTTTTTTGTTCTGTTTTATTGTAACTGACTTATTGCAGCTTCTAATTCAGCTTGTGTAGCTTCTTTCAATTCTGACTTTAAAAATTCCACTTGAAGGTCTTTGCTTACGGTAATATTTTTGATGGCATATACCCATTTTCCATTGCTTTCTGAAACAAAAATTGCACTTAATTCTAAACCTATGGGTAGAGAAAAATCTTTATAGGCTTTTTCATTTGCGTAATACCAAGTTCTACTAATTCCCGCAATATTTTTATAAGATATATACATTGCTGAGTTCTCATAATGATATTCGCTTGGCACTTTCAAGGTAAGAGCTGTTTTTTCACGAGTATCATCGTAAAACACATCAATATTTGTCCAACCAAACCTATTCGCAAAAACTTGATAAATTCCCTTATCCACATCGAAATTAATTGCT
The DNA here is from genome assembly GCA_041819925.1 of Capnocytophaga sp. Lineage (GTDB taxonomy): Bacteria > Bacteroidota > Bacteroidia > Flavobacteriales > Flavobacteriaceae > Capnocytophaga. The sequence continues at coordinate 6,436 of JBGYFE010000195.1, read as the reverse complement.
ACCGACCTATTATAATTGCCTGCCAAATTGATGAGATTATTATATTCTTCTATCGTAATTTCTCCATTGGCTAATTGTGCATTGATTACTTCCCTATCCGGATTTCCATCTACTTCACTGATAACCTTTTCCCAAATCAAATCACCGTTTTCATTGAAATTTCCATACCACAAAACCATACTATTATTAAGTCCTCCTGTCAAACTTGCGGGAACGTCTAAGGTATAAATACAATAGGTATTACTTTCAATTTCCTGACCATTTTGAGTTAATTTTAATAAAAATGCTCCTCCTGTTATCAAAAATTTTGCTGTGTTATCGGTGTAATCCCAACCCATTGTAGCAATATTAGTTGTAAGTAACGGAGCTTTATCAAATAATTCAACAAACTCAACCTGTACTGTTCCACTTACGCTTGCTCCGCTGATGTTCAAACACTCTTCTGGAATAGATACTTTTACTCCTTTTGTAGATGTAAATTCAATGTTACCCTCTCCATCAACCGTAAATTCTTTCTTGATAGTCAATTCTTCTATTGCAGCTTTGCGTAAATTTTGAAAATTTGTTCCACTGGGAATTGCAACACTACCCACTTCCGAGACATTGTCGTCATTACTGTCTTTACAGCCTACAAAAAGCGAGGCAAACAATAGAGTACCAAAAAAAATAGCTTTTTTCATACTTAGTAAATTTTAAATGTTAATAATTAAATGTTTTATAAACCCTGCCCACGTCAAAAATTGCGCCATATTTTATATAAAATATTAAAATTTTCAAAAAAAAATGTCTTTTAACCTGAATTTATGGTAGTCTTAAAATATTACTCTTTCAATATGCAAAGAAATCAATAGGAAAATATATTTTTTTATTAAAACTATAAAAAATAGTTGCGTAACTAAAACATTTAGTTTATATTTGCACCGTGATTCAAAAAATTCATTTTATTATGAAAGAACTTACTATAAAAGAGGAAGAAATAATGACTTATTTTTGGGAAAACGGAAAACTTTTCGTGAAGCAAATTGTAGAAATGTATGACGACCCCAAACCTCATTTCAACACCATTTCAACTTACGTCAGAGCGCTCGAAGAAAAAGGATTTCTCTCACACGAAAGTTTTGGGTCATCTTACCAATATTTTCCGATTGTTTCCAAAGAGGAATATCACAACCGAACGCTCAAAAACGTAGTAAAGAAATACTTTTCTAATTCGTATTTAAACGTAGTAAGCACATTCATCAAATCGGAAGAATTGTCAATCGAGCAAATCCGAAAATTGTTAGACGAAATTGAAAATAAATCGTAATTGATATGGAAAACTTCATTTTATTTGGAATTAAAAATCTGATTTTCACAGGATTACTTTGGATTTGTTTCCGTGTTTTTATCAGCAGAAACACGTTCCATCAAACCAATCGGTTGGTGATTTTGCTGATTTTCATAGGCGGATTGCTATTTCCTTTGATAGAAATTCCGCTTCTCAAATTCAATGAGGAGAATCAAACTTCGATATCCTATTTCTGGAAATTTGACAGTACGTTAACAGTAGAAAGTGCTGAAATACAAGCTATTAATATTGAAAATGGGCAACGATTGCAAAATTTGACCTTTGGAATTTATGTCGTTGGAACGTTGTTTTTTGCTTTTCGTTATGCCGTAGGACTTATCTCTGTTAAAAGAATCATACGCAAAGCACGAAAAATCAACATCTTAGACAAAAAACAGATATACGTAACTTCTCAAAACGTGTCGCCTTTCAGTTGGTTTAACTATGTGGTTCTTCCTGAAAAAGACATTCAAACTGACTTTCAAAACATTGTCAATCACGAAATGGCACACGTGCAGTATCGGCATTCGTGGGACTTGCTTTTTGCAGAACTTTACTGCCTCGTTTTTTGGTGGAATCCGTTTGTTTGGCTACTCAAAAAACAATTGGCGACCGTTCACGAATTTCAAGCCGACGAAAGAGCTTTACACCAAACCAACGACAAAAACTCATATCGTAAGGAATTGATAATCCGATGTGTAGGAGCTAAAAAAGTAGCTTTAGCTCATAATTTTGAAACCAGTAACTTAAAAAAACGAATATATATGACAATGAAAAACAAATCAACAGCAAATGCCAAATGGAGCTATGCAACCCTCATTTTGGCAACAGTAGGAACAATGTTTATATTTTCAACTGAAACATTGCAAGCTCAAGAGAAGAAAGAAATTTCTAAAAAAGAGAAATCAGACATTAAAGTCATCGGACAAAAGGCAGATGATGATGCAAAAGTTATTATTTTGGAAGGAAACCCAAATAATGAAACAATCAAACAAGAGACGAACTCAAAATTTGAAGATGTTCTTGTGATTGTTGATGAAAAAAAGAGCAATATGTCGAAACTTAATGAGATAAATCCTCAAAACATTGACCATATAAGCGTTTTCAAAGGCAAAGAAGGCGAGGAAATTGCAAAAAAATACGGAGAGTATGCTAAAAAAGAAGTAATTGTAGTGAAAACCAAATCAAATGTATCCGTTGTTTCTTCTGAATTGAAGGGAGACATTCAGAAAATGGATTCTATGGAAAATGCACTCGTAATTCTCGATGGCAAAGAAATAGAATATGGAAAACTTAACGAGATAGCACCTCAAAACATTGAGTCCGTGTCTGTTTTAAAAGGAGAAAAAGCTACGGCTCTTTATGGTGAAAAAGGAAAAAATGGAGTGATTATTGTCGTTACAAAGCAAAAAAAGTAAGAAAGTAAAAATATAATCAAAAAGAGTTACCTTTTTCAAGGTAACTCTTTTTTCTTAAAAATTTATATATTATGAAATAAGATTACACTTTTGGTGCACCTTTAACTACTTCTGGGTCAGCACCATTTTCAAAACCTTTGTCTTTGAAGTTTTGAAGGAATGCTTCAGCCAATTCTTTTGATTTAGCAGCGAATTGAGCTTTATCGTTCCAAGTGTTTTCTGGGTTCAAGATGCTTTGGTCAGAAACACCCTCGCACGATTGTGGCACTTGGAAACCAAAGATTGGAAGTTCTTTGTATTGAACTTTATCCAAAGCTCCTGTAAGTGCAGCTGTAATCAAAGCACGAGTGTCTTTCAAACTGCAACGTTTCATTTTTCCGTTGTAACCTGTATTTACTAACCACACGTTTACGCCTGATTTTTCGATTTTCTCAGCCAACATTTTTCCGTATTCAGCTGGGTGAAGAGGCATAAATGCCGCACCGAAACAAGCAGAGAATGTTTTTTGTGGTGTAGTGATTCCTACTTCTGTTCCAGCAACTTTTGAAGTATATCCTGAAACGAACTGATAAGCAGCTTGGTTAGGAGTCAATTTAGAGATTGGAGGCAACACACCGTAAGCATCAAATGTCAAGAAGAAAATGTTTTTAGGATTTTTTCCGATTGAACCTGGTTGAATGTTTGCGATGTGGTGAATTGGATAAGAAACACGTGTGTTTTCAGTGATTGAAGTATCAGCAAAATCAACCTCTCCGTTGTGCATAATCACGTTTTCAAGGATAGCTCCTTTTTTGATAGCAGCAAAAATTTCTGGTTCTTTTTCAGGAGTTAAATCAACTACTTTTGCATAGCAACCTCCTTCAAAGTTAAACACAGTGTTTTCAGGTGTCCAACCGTGCTCATCATCTCCAATCAAATGACGGTTCGGGTCAGCAGAAAGCGTTGTTTTTCCTGTTCCTGAAAGTCCGAAGAAAATAGCTGTATCACCACCTTTACCTACGTTGGCAGAGCAGTGCATTGGCATTGTATTTCTGAACACAGGAAGTTCGAAGTTAAGTGCGGAGAAAATACCTTTTTTCATTTCTCCTGGGTAACCTGTTCCACCAATTAACGCGATTTTTCTTCCGAAGTTCAAAATAGCGAAGTTTGACTGACGTGTTCCGTCAACAGCTGGGTCAGCCAAGAATCCTGGTGCATTTACTACCAACCAATCTTCTTTAAAACCAGCTACTTCGCTTTCCTCTAAACGTAAGAACATATTATATACGAATTGCGCACTCCAAGGAAGTTCCGCGATAGTACGAACGTTAGTGCGGTAGTTAGGGTCTGCACAAACATATCCGTCGTGAACAAAAATTTCTTTTCCAGAAAGATACGCCATTACTTTGTCATAAAGAGCATCAAATTTTTTAGCATCGAATTTGATGTTTACTTTTCCCCACCATACGCGGTCTCTTGTGATGTCATCTTCAACGATGAAACGGTCTTGTGGAGAGCGACCTGTAAATTTTCCTGTTGTGATAGCCAAAGCCCCTGATTTAGCTTCTTCTGCCAAACCTTTTGCAAGAGACTCTTTGTGCAACTCATCGGCACTTAACTGATAGCGCACGTTTGCATTTTTGATTCCGTAATTCTCAACTGAAATTGTTTTTGATTTACTCATAACTTTTAATTTTGTAATTATTTATTTATACTATTAACTTTCATTAAATAGGTTAAAATTTGGCGACGTAAAAGTACAAATAAAAACCGAAAAAAAAAGCGAATTTCATATTTTTTTTAGAAAAAAAATGCACGATTGACATTTATTGCTTTTTTAAATTCGGAACTAACTGTAACTGTGAATGATATGAATTTATATTTTTCACCCGATTTTATACGTAAAAAATCAAATCTTACTAAATCAAAGAACCGTTGTACTCCGTTTGAGTCAATTATTTTGTAAATCTTCCGATGTTTGCAAGCGTAAAAACATATTCATATAAGTTTTTACCTTACTTGTGATACTTTAAACGTTTGGTTATCCGTTTTTATAATTTTTTAATACTTTCTTCTTTGTGGTGATATCTTTCAATACTTTTATATACGTACTTTTTTGATTTTCAGTTGCTTTTTAAAATTTCTGCTAAAATTTTTCGCGCCCTGAGCAATGTAACCTTAACATTATTCATCGGAATATCCATTTCTTGAGCTATTTCTTTGTAGGATTTTTCTTGCAAATATCGCAATTGAATGGCCGTCCGATACGGTTCTTTTAACTGCTTGATGCACAAGAGCAATCGGTTTAAGTTTTGTTCCATAATCAAGCGGTCTTCGGCAGAAGGTGACTCATCGGCAACAGTTTGTGCTTCTTTTTCTTCAGAAGACGATGCGTGCAACGGATTGCTTTGCCGAGTTCGGAGCATATCCACGTGTACATTTTTGGAAATAGCTATCAGCCACGTTTTGAAAGAAAATTCCTCGTTATATGTAGCAATTTTATCGAAGGCTTTTGAAAAAGTCTGAATGGTAACATCTTCGGCATCGTTTTCATCGCCAATGCGTTTGAACTGGAAATTGTAAACATCTGTCCAAAAAACATCTAACAAATAGCTGAAAGCCTTCTGACTTCCCGCTTTCGCTTCATTGATTTTTTCAGTGATTTGCTTTTCTTTCATATTTCATTTGTGCAACACAAACCATCTTCTATTCAAACAAGGAAGTGCTATGAATTTTTAAATTCGGAAATTTTTCAGAGGTAATATAATCGTCAACAATTGGTTTTAGGGCTTTGTATTTTTCATTTTCCAACACATAAACGTGAATGCTTTCCTCATTAGGATAAATCACCCAATATTCAGGTACGCCTGCTTCCTCATAAATTTCAAATTTATTTTTTAATTCTTTTTTTGAATTTCCAGGTGAAAGAATTTCCACCACCAAATCAGGCGCTCCTAAACAACCTTTATCATCTAACTTTGACGGGTCACAAACAACACAAAGATCGGGCTGTACAACCGTGTGTATTTGTCCTTTTTTTTCGTTCTTCAAGGGCAAACGCACATCAAAAGGTGCATAATATAAGTTACAGTTTCCTTTCTTGAAAATTGCTGCCAACTCAATATACAGCTTTCCAGAAACTTCTTGATGTTTTCGGCTGGGAGCTGGCGACATTTTAAAAACTCTTCCTTTCAAAAGTTCTACACGCTCCTCAAATTTCCATAGCAAATAGTCAGCATACGTGTATACGCCATTAGCCACATCCAACTGATTGATGTTCGTAATTGTTGCCATTTTTGTTTGTTTTTCTATTTTTTACACTCTTGTTCATCGGGCATTTTTCCGCAAAAACCGCAAGGTTCGCCCGTTTTATTCAAATGCGGATTCTGACTTGCGCAAGTTCCTGAAAATTTTCCGCCTTTCTTTGCCCATATCTTGATGGCAATGCCCGCTACACAAAGGGCTAATATTCCAATTGTTAATAAAATAAGTTTCATAGTTTTAAATTAATTACAGATGTTCAATTCTCAATTACGATTTTTTGACTTTATCTGATATTTAGATTCATAATTCTTAATTCATAATTCATAATTCATAATTCGTAATTCATAATTCGTAATTCATAATTCGTAATTCGTAATTCGTAATTCATAATTCGTAATTCATAATTCGTAATTCATAATTCGTAATTCATAATTCGTAATTCATAATT
>JBGYFE010000194.1:0-4014 GCA_041819925.1 Capnocytophaga sp. | reverse complement strand
GTACGTCAAAAAATATTTGGAAAATAGATAGTCGTGAGGCTGCTACTGCCGGCGTGAGCTTGTAGCTCGTGTACAACTGAAACTTACAAATTAAGGTACGAGCAAAATGCTCACACCAGCAAGAATAGGTAAAATGTTAAAATTTTCTCACTTTTCTTTGAAATATGGATTTTAAAATCTACTTTTGCAGCATAAAAGTTGCATTATTAGTCCTAATAATATAAAAACACTTCATAATTATGTGTGAGATAGTCCAGGATATTAAAACTGCTTTTAGTAAAATATGGGCTGTGTTATCGCTTGATGATGCTCTAATCACCGCTGAGGGTAGGGCTTTTTTATCTAACGAAGAAAAGATGAAGGAATTCTATAGAAAGTTAGATGAAGAAAAGAAAAAAGTAGAGTCCGAAAATAAAGTAGAGCAACCAATCCCTCAAGCATCTTAGACCTATGCTTCCTGAATTTGCACTAAATTCGATATTAGTTATTGTTGTTGCCTTATTCCCAGGTCTTGTTTTTTTTAGGCGATTTTATTATGCGAGTCAGTTTGCAAAACAATTTACTAAAGGAGAATGGAGTGAACGTATTGTGATTAGTATTTTTTGGGGAATTATAGCTCAATTGGTGACTCTTTTGATTTTTAGCTACACCCCTTGGATAGACTCTATTCTTGAAGGAAAAGACGTCTCTGAAGTAGACACAAAAAAAATATTCACGTATCTTTCTAAAAACAGAGAATATATCATTCTATTTTTGGCTTATATCATTTTTTCGGTAATTATTGCTGGACTTACTGGTTACTTAGGTTATAAGTTTGTCCGTTCAATAAAACTGGATGTACGTACTTTTATTTGGCGTTATTCAAATGTTTGGCATTATCATTTTTCAGGTGAATTAAAGCCTCAAGGGAAACTTTTATTTACTTGGGTTGATTTGGTTCTCAATATACAAGATAGCGAGAATAAAAATAAAATGGTACAAGGAGCATTGGTCGACTACACCATAAATTCCTCTACAGGAGATTTGGAATATATATTCCTAAAAAAATCACGTAGATATGATAATAAATCAAGTATGTTTAAGGTCATACCGGGCGATACTTTTGTTGTACCTTTCAAAAATGTTTTGGATATGAACATTCGTTTGGAGTATGAACCAAAACAAAGCATCTTGAAAAATAATCGGTATGTTCTTTTTTTTAATATTCTTGTTTTTTCGGGATTAGTGTTGTATTTTATTTTGCCTTGGAGACTTGCAAAAGAGGGTTTAAGTATTTGGAATATAATTTTTTCTTATTTCCCTGCCTTAATCTGTTATATATCAACAATGGGATTATTTTCTCCCGTTAAAACACAAAGTAATTTATCTAAAAAAAATATAACTTATTCTCGTATTATACTCTTTTTTACGGCATTTATCGCTTTCCTTGTGACAAAATGGTGGTTAGGATGGGGGCTTTGGTTTTAAAATCACGATTCTATTTTTAATTTATTTTCCTAAACAAAAACACACCACACCAGCAGGAGCTTTAAAAAAAGTTTTTTTTTATTTTTTTTATGCTTAAGTTTGTTTAGCTAAAAAGTTGTAATTATGAAAGATTTTATAAAAATAATTTTCTATTTCTTCATCGCTCCTTATTTGGTTATTTTTGGGATAAAGGTTGCGATAGAGATGCTATATCTTTGCGTCTTTTGCTGGAGTATTTGTTACTGCTTATGCTGTCGGCGTATATCGTTCTTATAAGGTATCAAAAAGAGAAGAGCAACATCAGCACTTTAACTAACAAAACTACATTGCCTGCGGTAATGACTATTTTCTCCCAATTGGCTTGTGTAATGCGAATGCTATTTTTAAGTGCCAATGACTGATTTAAAATTTTGTGAGGCAACACATCTTTTCTTTTGACCCAAGGAATGAACGAGGAATCGGTGAAACCTTGTTTTACAAATGACTGCACAAAAAAAGCTCGTGCTTCTTGGGCAATGCGTTTGGGTATATTTTGCCATACCTGCTGGGCTAAACGTCTGAAATCAGGTGCTTGTATTTCTGCCATTTCAATAAAATTTAAATCGTTTTTATTTGTTGTTTAAAAAGTTTTTGTAATTTTGCAGTGTGTAACAAGCAATTGTTACACTGCGAAGCGGACAGTTCCAATTCGCTCCCAGAATAAGCCCTAATAGTAATATTAGGGCTTATTCCGTTTATAACTTCTTGAAAAGAATAAACACACTATCAAAGTCATTCATTAGTTGCTCTTTGGTAAAGTAAATCGCTTTGTTACCATTAACAAAAAAAATTTCTTTTAACCATTTTTTGTCGTTAAAGCTAATTATCTTGCCTTTTAAATATCTAAGTATTTCACCTGCTTCCCAGCCTTTAAAATTGGAAATATCATATACAATACTGCTATTTCCTTGTTTTTTTGCATTCCCTAAGTTACTTTTTATACTTGTGTAAGAACTAACCTCTTTTCTATCAGCAAGTTTCTTATTAATTTCATATTCAGGATTTCTGTGTTTGTGTAAATCCAAATGCGGACGAATATTTACACCTACTCCCAACTCATCGGCAATCACCATAGCGGTTTGTACGTTTTTTTGTAAGTCGCTTTCATCGGCAAAGGGACTTACTTTAATTTCTGCTCCGTTTTTGACTTCGTAAATTTTGGTATAAGGTGCGGCGAGCTTGCTGTATTCAAAGGCTTTTTTGTATTCACTGCCTCCTTCTTTGGATAGGGCAAAGTACGGGTGTGGCTTGCCTTTATTTTCGTCTGTTTCCTTAAAAACCTCGCCCGAAATCCCCACATTACCCCGAAATTCTTTCGGAAACTCTTTGTCGGAAAGGTTCGGAATGTCGCCTTGTGTGGCGGGTTCTGCTGTTTGCACAACATAGCAACGGCAACGCCAGCCATTGGGCGGATAGTGCGTTTTCCAAAAGTCGCTATCTATCGGAGCAATAAAACCACTCAACGCCTGATGTGCCTCTCGCACACGATTGTCCTTTTGGGTTTGGTACTTCAAATTTGGGTACAGCCCTTTGTTTTTTTGATATTCCTGCCAATTGGCGGCGTGATAGCCTGCTTGTTTGGCAGTTTGCCACTCAGCTTGCAAATAGTTTTTGTTATACTTGGGGTTGAGTTTCAGTACCTCATTTTTAAATGTATTCCAATTTTTGCCCTTGTCAGAGCTTAAAATTTGATTGATATGTTCCAATAGTGTAAAATTCTTTGCCCCGCTGAATTTAAACAAATTGCGTTGCATTTGTAGGGCTTCAACAGGTATTTTACCTGTGGCTTTATTCACTTTGAAATTATCCGCTCCGAAGCCGCCAGACAATGCCTCGTTTAGCTCCTTATAGGTTTTTAAAATATAGGCTTCGGAGAGTTCGCCTTTTTTGAGTTTACCCTCCCAACGGTCTTTGGTAATTTGCTCCATTACATTGAGCCAACCCTCTAAATCAATGGCTTGGGGAAAATGAACCGTGCAGCCGCAGTCAATGCTTTCATAGAGAAAATCTGCCCTTTTAAGGGCTAATTTGAGTTGCCAGCGGGCATTGGCTTCATTTTCCCGACTTACTTTTTTTCGGTAAAAACGGGCGTTTGATTGTTTTTTATGCCTAAAATTTTTACACCCGTAACATTTTCAATCTGCTCAGGGTCTAATTCAAAATAATTGCCTAAAACTTGTACGTTTTGCAGCATTTTATCAGTGGTTAGTGGTTCTTCGTCGTCCCACTCGAAACGCAAGCCTTTGAGTTTGGCATATACGGGTGAAAGTTTGATGAGTAACGGAAATAGCTTCTTATTGACAATGTGCTTTACTAACAATTTATCGCTTTCAAAACGATAACTTGCCAATTCAAACTGCACTTCGACTGAGCCAACAAAACCTTTTTCGTCGGTCAAACCTGTCCCCCCTAAAAAGCGTTTGGATATTTCATTATCAGCACGTTTAACAAGACTGTCAAAGACTTCACTGCTTCCCGTGTTGGTAATGTTTGGAATTTCAAATTTTT
>JBGYFE010000193.1:0-7139 GCA_041819925.1 Capnocytophaga sp. | reverse complement strand
TTAATTATTTTCTCTTTCATTTCTGTTTTCCTTTGTTTGCAACTGATTATTATCAGTCCTAAAATTAATATCCAAAGTAGTTTTTTTTTCATTTATCAATGTTTAACTGTTATGCTGGTATCTTTCACAATGCCCGCTAACGGTTTGGGTATTGCCGAAGGCGGGGAAATCAAGGAACAAATGTTGAGTTCAGCACCGCAGTTAGCAAAACCATTTTTTTTTGCTAATTTACATTTTTCGAAGCAAATAAAAAATGGTTTTTGCGGAATTGTAGTACAAAAGTTGAGTATTGAACATTCAGCCCCGCTTTTGGCAATACCTTGTTAGCGGTAGTTTTAATTTTCAAATACTGTTTTTCCGCTCTTTTTTAGTTGGTATTTGTCGCCTTTCCCTGAAAGTTCATAGGTCTCATTTTTATACCAAATACCCGAAGCAGATTTTTGTTCTACAAGATCAATTTGTTCCCCTCCGTTAAGATACGCTTTTACAGTTCCTTCCGTGTTATTGAACGTCAAATTCAATACATCTCCTTTGTCATTCTTCGCAACTATTTCGACTTTATCGTCTTGATGTTCAAAAATTACTTTGTCATCTTTCAAGAGTTGGATGTCGTTCCCTTTTCCACTTAATTCGTAATGGTCGTTTTTGTACCAAATTCCTGATGCAGGTTTTTGACTTGCAAGTTCTGATGATTCACCATTAAATGAAATAGTTACAACATCTTTTGCATTATCAAAAACCATATCAAGTTTGTTCCCTTGTTTGTCGGTTAGTGATTGGTTGGCGATTTCATTTGGCGAAGATGCTGTTGTTTCAGTTTTAGTTTCTTCTTTTTCCTCTTGTTTTGTTTGTTGATTACAAGAGCTTAGTATTAATCCTACTGATAATGATGTAATGATTAAAATCTGCTTTTTCATTTTTTTTCACTACCAAACGGGTAAAATTATTTTTAGGCAATAAAAATTCACAACACACTGATTATCAATATGTTTTTTTGAATATACAAAAACCTACCTCCCCCTATTTTAGAACAATTCGGTTTGTATAGCGGGAGGTTTCTTCTTTTTCTGGATTTTGACATAGGTTCTCCTGCAATTTTCCACCATCCAAAATAGCTCTAGATGGCTGATAAGGTGGATTCGAATAAGAGCTGCCATGGTAGAGAATGCCTTTTTGCTTTCCGATCTCACTCTTAAGACCTGCAATAGTAATTGTGCGATCAAGGTGCACCAAATCTGTGTTTTGATGCCGTTTTGAGTTTCTGAATAAAAGTAATGTAACTGGAAATTTTGCTTTAATTTTTTGAAGAGTAGCTCAATATTCCAACGAAGCTTATAAAGAAAAGCGACTTCCTCTCTGCTGACTTCAAAGTTATTGGTAATAAAATCATACATTCTTCCCTTTTCATCACGATATCTTACTTTGCGCAAGCATAATGTCTTTTCTTGATTACCTTCCCTGTAAGCAAGATGAATGTGTTCTTCGCATAAAACACCCTGTTCATCGTTTAGCAAGTCTTGTTGGTATAGAATTTCTTGGACCTGATAAACTGCATTTTTCTTCAATCTACAAACGAAATTCACCTTTTGTGCTGTCCATCTTGCAAATTGTAGATAATGGTTGTAAGCTCTGTCAAAGACAATCATGCTATAAGCAGCTAAATTCAGATATTGCAGAAAATTCTTATCGTGAAGTTTCGCCTCACTTATTTTAACAAATTCTGGTGTGTCACTGTGCGCATCAATCATCATGTGAACTTTCAGCCCCCCTTTCTTTTTTCCTTCATTCTTTGGGTTTCGTCCTACTCCCTTCATAATGTCTGAAAATAACCTGATCGTACTGCTATCGAAGATGAAAAGTTTCGAAAAAGACACATTATCAATCCGGCTGACCGACAAAGTTTCTTTAAAATAAGTCAGTAGCATGAAGTAAACATCCTTAAAGAATTCGTTATCGCGGCCACGAAGACCGTCGCCAGCCGTACTCTTAGCTGGTGATTTTTCCATACCCAAATGATTAAGCTTACCTGCCATAGCCTGCATTCCGTCGCAGATTTCACCCATAGAATCACAGCGACTAAAGATTCCAAATAGCATCGTAGTGAGGTGGGTCCAGGAGTCAAAGGTCTTGTAATAGCGGTCTGACTTATGTTTGTTTACAAGCAGGTCAAACTTATTGCGAGGAATAAATTTCAATATTTGTTTGAAAATTGGCTGACCGACTAAATTCTTTTCTGTATTTTTAGCACTCATATTTGGATTTTGTGGTAAAACCAAAATATGAAAAAAGGAGCTAACTCAATCGAGAAGGCTCCTGTTTTTTTAAAACGAATATTTTAATTGATTTTTAGTCGGTTAGTAGTGATTTTAATGATAAAAATTTCTGTCCAATGCAATTTAAAATAATCATTTTTTGTTGTTTGGAATTTAAGAAAATCTATATACTTGTGGTTTTCATATTTCTTAAGAACTATACCATATTTTTTTGAAAGGTCTTCAGATAATTTGTTTATTTGTTTTGGAGTCATTTCACTCGTTTTCAAATATCTTAATTCATTATATAAATCGCTAATTTCTAAAGTGCAATCATGAAATTTTTCTGCTCTTAATCTATAATCATTATAACCCTCTAATTGACTAAAAACCAGAATTAAAATTGAAAGTGCGGTTGATACAAAAGCATATTCTTTGGAAGAAATGTCCAATGTGGAATCTATTTCGAAAACACTTAATAATCCTAAAATTATAACATATGCAGACAAAAATCCAATAGAGTATGATGAAAGTCTATTAATTATTTTCATACGATGACTTGCAACAAATCTTGCACCTTTTGTACTCCATAATTTAAAATTTAATTCAACACTAAAATCTTTATCAAGATAAAGTTGTCCGGATGTAGTCTTAATATTTTGAGACATAATACAGAGTTATAGTTTAATAATTGGTCTTTAAAAATCTTCCCTTCCAAAAGTATGTGGGAGATGCTTTTGGAAGGAAAGTTATATATAGTTACGCCCTTTCGTATACTTCGAACGTATAATCAAAAGCGTGTTTTTCGTCTTTTTCGTGCTTTTCAGCGCTTATTAATTTCCATTCGTGGTCTAATAATTCTGGAAAATACGCATCGCCATCAATAGTTGTGTGTACTCGTGTCAACAAGATTTTATCTGCTAAAGGCAAAGTTTGCTTGTAGATTTCTGCACCACCGAGAATAAAGATTTCGCGCTCGTCACGGCAATAGTTTAATACTTCTTGTACGCTATTCGCTACATCTACTTCTTCGTGGCTGTAGTTCATATCACGTGTCAAAATAATATTGCGACGCTCTGGAAGTGGTTTCCCAATGGAAACAAAAGTCTTGCGCCCCATCACCACCGAATGCTCTAATGTATTTTTCTTAAAATACTTAAAATCATTCGGCAAATGCCACAACATTTGGTTGTCTTTGCCGATGGCATTGTTTTCCGCAGCAGCTACGATTAATGTTATTTTAGTATCACTCATTGATTATTAATTATTAATGGTTAATTGTAAGGTTTAAACTCACATTAACTCATATTTGCTTTCGTTGTTTTTATAATGGATGTAATCAGCTTAATGATTTTTATCGCATCATTCATTATACTTTCAAATTGTTCATCTGTGAGATAATCCGTCTCTTTCAATAATTCCAACCAGTATATAGTTTCGTTGATTTCTTTTTCTGCAATACTCATTTTATGTTTGAAATCAGACTTTGATTCCGCATGTTCTGCTTCTCGAGCCATAGCACCAACACTCGTTCCTGAGCGAATTAATTGTTTACTCAGTACAAATTCTTTTTTCTGTTCACGCAAATACTGAGAAAGCTTCACGATTCTGACCGCAAATTCAAAACTGATGGTTTTAATGATATTCTCTCTCATTTATACATCATTAATCATTTACCATCAACCATTAAGAGTTAAATCGCTACAGGAGCTTTGATATGTGGATGGAATACATAATCCACCAACTCAAAATCCTCAAATTTGAAATCAAAAATATCTTTTACTTCTGGATTGATTTTCATGGTAGGAAGTGGTTTTGGCTCACGAGACAATTGTAATTCTGTTTGCTCGAAGTGATTTCTGTAGATATGCGCATCCCCAAACGTATGTATAAATTCACCAGCTTCCATATCACAAACTTGTGCGACCATCATCGTCAATAGGGCATAAGAAGCAATATTAAAAGGAACGCCCAAGAAAATATCCGCAGAGCGTTGATATAGCTGACACGAAAGTTGTGGTTTCAAAATTCCTTTTTCTGGTTGTACTGGTGCTACGTTGAACTGGAAGAAAGCGTGACAAGGCGGCAAAGCCATGTTTTCGATTTCCGCGACATTCCAAGCGGATACGATGATACGACGCGAATCAGGTGAATTCTTTAATTGATTAATTACCTGAGTAATCTGGTCGATATGTCTGCCATCTGGCGTAGGCCAAGAACGCCATTGTGAACCGTAAACAGGTCCTAGATTTCCGTTTTCATCTGCCCATTCATCCCAAATGCTTACTCCATTATCTTTTAGGTATTTGATGTTTGTTTCACCTTTCAAAAACCAGATCAATTCATGGATAATCGAACGCAAATGCAGTTTTTTAGTCGTAATAATCGGAAAACCTTCTTGTAGATTGAAACGCATTTGATAACCAAAAACACTGCGTGTACCTGTACCCGTTCTATCTGTTTTGTCCACACCTGTGGTATATACGTGCTTTAGTAAATCTAAATATTGTTTCATGTTTCAATATGTTAAATGGAATATAATGTTACGAAGTTAAGATATTTTTTCACTACCAAACGGGTAAAATTTTTTTTAGTCAATAAAAACCTATAACACACTGTTTATCAGTATGTATTTTTGAATCTACAAAAACCTACCTCCCCCTATTTTAGAACAATTCGGTTTGTATAGCGGGAGGTTTTTTCTTTTTGTGGATTTTGACATAGGTTCTCCTGCAATTTTCCACCATCCAAAATAGCTCTAGATAGCTGATAAGGTGGATTCGAATAAGAGCGGCCATGGTGGAGAATGCCTTTTTGCTTTCCGATCTCACTCTTAAGACCTGCAATAGTAATTGGGCGATTAAGGTACACCAAATCTGTGTTTTGATGCCGTTTTCGGTTTCTGAATAAAAGTAATGTAACTGGAAATTTTGCTTTAATTTTTTGAAGAGTAGCTCAATATTCCAACGAAGCTTATAAAGAAAAGCGACTTCCTCTCTGCTGACTTCAAAGTTATTGGCAATAAAATCATACATTCTTCCCTTTTCATCGCGATATCTTACTTTGCGCAGGCATAATGTCTTTTCTTGATTGCCTTCCTTGTAAGCGAGATGAATGTGTTCTTCGCATAAAACACCCTGCTCATCGTTCAGTAAGTCTTCTTGGAATAGAACTTCCTGGACCTGATAAACTGCATTTTTCTTCAATCTACAAACGAAATTTACTTGTTGTGCTGTCCATCTTGCAAATTGTAGATAATGGTTGTAAGCTCTGTCAAAAACAATCATGCTATGAGCAGCTAAATTTAGATATTCCAAAAAATTCTTGTCGTGAAGTTTGGCTTCACTTATTTTAACAAATTCTGGTGTGTCACTATGGGCATCAATCATCATGTGAACTTTCAGTCCCCCTTTCTTTTTTCCCTCATTCTTTGGGTTTCGTCCTACTCCCTTCATAATGTCTGAAAATAACCTGATTGTACTGCTATCGAAGATGAAAAGTTTCGAAAAAGATACATTATCAATCCGGCTGACCGACAAAGTTTCTTTAAAATGAGCCAGTAGCATGAAGTAGATATCCTTAAAGAATTCGTTATCGCGGCCACGCAGACCGTCGCTAGCCGTACTCTTAGCGGGTGATTTTTCCATACCCAAATGATTAAGCTTACCTGCCATAGCCTGCATTCCGTCGCAGATTTCACCCATAGAATCACAGCGACTAAAGATTCCAAATAGCATCGTACTGAGATGCCTCCAGGAGTCAAATGTCTTGTAATAGCGGTCTGACTTATGTTTGTTAACAAGTAGGTCAAATTTATTGCGGGGAATAAATTTCAATATTTGTTTGAATATTGGCTGACCGACTAAATTCTTTTCTGTATTTTTAGCACTCATATTTTTGATTTGTGGTAAAACCAAAATATGAAAAAAGGAGCTAACTCAATCGAGATGGCTCCTGTTTTTTTTAAAACGACTATTTTAATTGAATTTTAGTCGGTTAGTAGTGATTTTTTTTAAAAATTTATATTATCCTACTCGTAAAACTTTTCGGGGTCGCTATTTTGTTAAACTGCTGTTGCAAGAGAATTTCAAATATTATACCAATGTCGTCTAATTATTTTCATTTATTTATTTATTCGTTAGTGTTCCTTTATACACGATTGGCTCGGTAAAATTACCGCTAACGGAAAAAGTATTTGCGAAGGGCGGGCTAAATTTAACTGAAAGTTCAATTTCGACCGAACGAAGCAAATTGCTTTTTCAGATTGTTAAATTACAAAAAAATACAATATGAAAAGCAAGTCGCGACTAAATGCAACTGATAGTTCTATTATAACTTCAACCCCGCCTTTTGCAAATACTATGTTATGCGACATTTCTTTTAAGATTTAAGGTTTCCAAGAATTTTTTTTGCTTTTTCATTCACGATTTTCCATTCAGCAGTATTTATAAATTCAGAAATTTCAGGTAGAATTTGAGGCGTGGAATCACAAACTTTATTAATTGTATTATTAAAATCTTTAAATAGTTTAATTTCTTTTTCAGTCAAGAATTTCTCAAAGTCAATTCCATTTGCATAATATGCATCCCAATCATTAAATAATTCGTGTGAGACTTGAGCAATAGGAACCTCCTTTTGAAATTCAAGTTGTTTTTCAGCAGAACTCCACAATTCAATTATTTCGTATAAATTTTTCTTGTAAGTTAAATATTCATTCATTGACGCGTTTTTTTTGAAATGTCGCATAACGGGAAACGGCTTTGCGAAGGCGGGGCTAAGAAAGCCGAAACTTTCTATTAAAAACCGAACTGAGCAAAAACTATTTTCGTTTTTTCAAAATTACAAAAAATAAAAAAAACGAAATGGTTTTTTGCGGATAAATTTTAC
>JBGYFE010000192.1:0-16339 GCA_041819925.1 Capnocytophaga sp. | reverse complement strand
GTTTAAAAATCTGATTTATTTTCAACGAAAATTCCATTACTATCGAATTTTAAACGGATTACACGTTAAAAAAATATAAAATCAATATTCAGTAGAAGAAAAACGAAATAATTGCAATCCAATAAGAAAGCAAAAAGAAGATAAATAGAGTTGATTCAAAACAGAAAATCTTTTTTAAATCAATTTTCGTGTTTTCTGATAGTTTTCACGGAATTCTTTCGGAGTAAATTGTTTCTTGCTTTTGAAAATACGATTGAAGTTTGACAAATTATTAAATCCGCATTGATAACATATTTCAGCAATAGAGTGCGTGGAATCAATAAGCAAACGTGTAGCGTGTCCGAGACGAATGTTAATGATATATTCCGAAGGTGTTTTGCCCGTGCGTAATTTAAAAAAACGGCTGAACGAAGTTTCGGTCATTCCGACCATTTTTGCCAGATGGCTCAACTCAATTTTTTCTTTGTAATTTTTACTAATATACTGATGCACTTTAAGTATGCGTCGGCTATTAATCGTTTCATTTCCGTTAGTAAACGTATCGCTGGCAAGATGTCGGTAGTTTTCATACTGCGACAATTCGTGAAGAATGGTTAAAAAATGAATCATTGCATAAAATCCTTGTTCGCTTGCCAATTTGTCAAGTTTGGAATAGACTTTCATAATGGCTTCCATCGGAAAGGCAATTCCTTTTTTGGCATTATCCAACATTTTGCGAATACTCTTAAATTGTTTTTTCTGCATAAATTCGCTGTTGAACAATTCCGATGAAAACTGAATTGTTATTTCTCTGATATTGGTCGATTGGCATTCGTGTTGTTCCCAAACGTGTTCCAAATCGCTACCCGTGATGAGTACCAAATCGTAGTCCCCAATAATCTCAATTGAATCTCCTACAATACGCCTTACTCCTGCTGCATTTTGCACAAAATTTAATTCAAATTCCTGATGTGCGTGCAGCGGGAAAGTAAACTCCGTTTTATATCGGTCAACAATGTAAAAACAATCCTCTTCCGATAAGGGAGTCATTTCGTGGATAATATGTTTTGCTACATTTTTCGTCATTGAGCCACAAAAATATAAAAAATTCTGTTTAAGCTGAAATCAGGGTGATAATTTTTATAACCATTTCTTAAAAGTTGCACGCCCTGATATTAAGGAACAAACAAAAATCCCGAAAGTTTTGCCTTCGGGATTGATTTTTACCACTTATTTAAACCAAAAACTGAAACAAATCGGGTTTGTTGTTCAGATAATCACCAAAAAAATTGTGTTTTTTCATTCGCTCGATGAGCGGTTGCAAGTCGGCTTCATTTTTCAGTTCAATGCCCACTACGGCAGGACCGTTTTCGCGATTGTGTTTTTTGGAGTATTCAAAATACGTAATATCGTCCGTTTTGCCGAGTATTTCCGCTACGAACTCTTTCAATGCGCCCGCACGTTGCGGAAAACGCACAATAAAATAATGCTTCAAATTGGCGTAAAGCAAGGCTCTTTCTTTAATTTCGGCGGTTCGGGTGATGTCGTTATTGCTTCCGCTGACCACACAAACCACATTTTTACCTTTAATTTCTTCCTTGTAAAAATCCAATGCGGAAATGGCAAGCGCTCCGGCGGGTTCTACCACAATGGCATCGCGATTGTACAAATCCAATATCGTTTGGCAGACCTTTCCTTCGGGAACAAGCACCACATCGTCCAAAAACTGCCGACAAATTTCAAAGTTCAAATTACCAACTTTTTTCACCGACGCTCCGTCCACAAACTTATCTATTTCCGTAAGTTCCACAGGTTTCC
The DNA here is from genome assembly GCA_041819925.1 of Capnocytophaga sp. Lineage (GTDB taxonomy): Bacteria > Bacteroidota > Bacteroidia > Flavobacteriales > Flavobacteriaceae > Capnocytophaga. The sequence goes on along the minus strand of JBGYFE010000192.1, from coordinate 14,542 downwards.
CCGCTGCGATAGCTTCTTTCATTGAGGGTGCTCCCAACGGCTCTACGCCTATGATTTTCGTCTGAGGGGAAAGCATCTTGAACATTGATGAAAGCCCCGCCGAAAGCCCGCCTCCACCAATGGGAACAAATACATAGTCTATCGAAACATCGGTTTGGTCAAGAATTTCCAAAGCGATAGTTGCCTGACCTTCAATAACTTTTTCATCATCAAAAGGCGGAACGAATGTTTTTCCGTTTTCTTTGGAAAAAAGAATTGCAGCATTGTTTGAATCATCAAAAGTATCGCCTTGCAGAATGATATTGACGTTATTTTCTCCGAACATCTGCACTTGTTCTATTTTTTGTTGAGGTGTGGTTACGGGCATAAAAATATCCCCTTTGATGTTGAGCATTCGGCACGAAAGCGCTACACCCTGAGCGTGATTTCCAGCACTTGCACATACAATTCCTTGCTGTTTGTCAGTTTCGGACAAAGAACTGATTTTGTTGTACGCTCCCCGAATTTTGTACGAACGCACTTGCTGTAAATCTTCCCTTTTTAGGAAAACGTTGGCATTAAACAATTTGCTAAGTCGCACACTTTGCGAAAGTGGCGTTGTCGTTACTACGGATTTTATCCGCAACATTGCTTTTTGTACTTCTTGAACTTGTGGTATGTATGTCATTTTAATTATTTCTTAGGTTAAAAAATACGTAAAATTTAATTTTTACAATAATTTTTTTAGTTTTAGTTTCACTGTTTTTAAAATCGTATTGTCTAAATATTGAATCGTTACCTCTGTATTTTCCTGCTTTAACAAATTGCGGTAAATTTGAATATCTTCGGTTGCAATTTTATTGATGGATACTATTTTCTGCCCCTCTTTTAGCCCCTTCTTATCTGCTTCGGAATCCTTTACAACTCCCGCGATAACAATGCCTTTTTCAGTACGAGCTAACTGAAAAGGACTGACCGGAAACTCAATTTTTTTGGCGTATAAATAGTTCGGTTTCAGATATAATTTTGAGGTGGAGTAATTGAGAATAATATCAAATTTATTGATAATCTCAGCACCTAAAATTCCTAAATAACCTTTGTATGCGCTTACTCCTTCCTTATCAGAAGCCATTTTAATAGGTAAGTTTTTAAACGTAAAATTGCTGATTGTAAGCGATTTAATAATTGCTGTGCTGACTTCTGTTTTTTGACTTAAATTATGGGTAACCGTGTTGATATGCTTCCCAATTTTAGACATCAATTGATTTTCTTCTTTAAAAGGGGTATTGATGAGCAATGAAAGTCCTGCACCACTATCGAAAAAAATATCGCCTGTCAGTTTTTCTCCATTATTTAACGTTATCGAGATAGGAAATTGAGGTATCGGAATGTTATTTTTAAAAACAAACGGAATTTCGGTATACCCTTCCGTACTTATCTTTGCATCAAATTTGTATAGTTCCATTTGTTTTTTATGAAAGTTGATTTTCGTAATGAAATTTTTGATAATATCGTTGCCAATAATTCCATCAAAATTTTCGCTGAGAGCTTGTTTTATCCGAGAGAGGTCATCTAAAACTATATTTACACCTTCAACAACTTGGGTTGAAGTTAGCCTAACTTTCTGATTTACCACCATATCGTATGTTTTCTTTCCGCTTGCTCCCGTAACTTCGTGTTGATAATTGGCTTTTATTCCACGTTTTTCAGCAGCATTTTTATCCAACAAAGTAGTGGCGGCTCCCGTATCGAAGTAAAAAGTAAGACTATCGGCGGCGTTTTCTGTCGGTAATTTCAGAAGAATATGTTTGTCTTCATACAGAGAGAAAGGAAGGATTATTTCCTGAGCTTTTATCCATTGAAAACCACATAATGCACAAAGAAAGATTTTATTTTTCATAATAACATATCTGATTTTGATTTTTTTTATTTATCATTTCGTTTCAAATAGATACCATAAAAATTGACGAACAAATGTACGATTTTTAACTATACCAAAATAGAAATTTCTCATTTTTGTATTATTCGCCCCGTATTTATCGTTTTTAATAATATAGGGTATTTATTTTCGGAATATATCTTATTCAGAATATTTTTCTAATTTTATTTTTCGGATTAGTTAAACATTCACCCGTTTAGATTGTCCGAAAGAATAAATTATCTGTTTTTTTCTATTTTACCTTATCCGAATTTTCGGACGATATGAACCTCTGCCCGTTCACATTGTCCGAATTTTCGGACGATATGAACCTCTGCCCATTCATACTGTCCGAATTTTCGGACAAGCTAAACCTTTGCCTATTTACCTTATCCGGAATTTCCGTTAATATATTTAGGACGATGCACACATCGTCCCCACGTTGTTTTATTTTATCCGTTTCATATCGGTCATATAGGCGCGCAAATAATAACCTATTACTTCTATGGGGTGGGTTTGAATGGCTTTATTTACGGCTATCAATTCCAAATTATCCACTTCATTGGAAGCCGAAAAATTGCGACCTGCAATGTTTTGTTCCAATCCGTCAATGTATGATTTGATAAGCGGACGACAAGCGTGGTCAAACAAATAGCAACCATACTCGGCTGTGTCAGAAATTGTTTTATTCATCTCGTACAACTTCTTACGAGCAATCGTATTGGCAATAAGAGGCAATTCGTGCAACGACTCATAGTAAGCCGATTCTTCTTTAATGCCCGCTTCGGTCATTACTTCAAAAGCCAATTCCACGCCCGCTTTCACGATGGCTACTAAAATTGTTCCGTAATCGAAGTAAGTTTGCTCGCTGATGGTTTCGTCGGTGGCTGGTGTCTTTTCAAAGTCGGTTTCAGCTGTTTCGGCGCGCCACGTAAGCAGATTTTTGTCGTCGTTTGCCCAATCTTCCATCATTGTTTTTGAAAAATGCCCGCTGATGATGTCGTCCATATGTTTTTCAAATAACGGACGCATCATTTGTTTCAAATCTTCGGAAATAGCAAAAGCCCTTACTTTGGCAGGATTTGACAAACGGTTCATCATATTGGTAATTCCGCCGTGTTTTAGGGCTTCGGTAATGGTTTCCCAGCCGTATTGAATGAGCTTAGAAGCATACTGCGGAGCTACGCCTTCTTTTTTCATCTTGTTGAAAACCAAAATAGAACCTGTTTGTAGCAATCCGCATAGAATGGTTTGCTCCCCCATCAAATCGGATTTAACTTCCGCCACGAATGACGACCGCAACACGCCTGCCGTGTGGCTTCCCAAAGCTGCTGCATACGCTTTTGCCCATTCAAAACCTTTGCTTTCGGGGTCATTTTCGGGGTGTACGGCAATCAAGGTTGGTACACCGAACCCGCGTTTGTACTCTTCACGAACTTCTGAGCCGGGTGATTTGGGAGCGACCATAATCACGGTGATATCTTTGCGTATTTCCGTGCCTTCTTCCACGATGTTAAATCCGTGTGAGTATGATAAAGTTGCACCTTGTTTCATCAACGGAACGATGGCTTTGATAACCGAAGTATGTTGCTTATCTGGCGTAAGATTGCAAACCAAATCAGCTGTCGGGATAAGCTCTTGATAAGTTCCTACTTTAAATCCGTTAGCCACAGCGTTTGTATATGAAGGGCGTTGCTCTTGTATAGCGCTCTGGCGAAGAGCATACGACACATCTAAGCCGGAGTCGCGCATATTTAATCCCTGATTGAGACCTTGCGCACCTGCTCCCACGATGACAATTTTCTTACCTTTTAACGCTTCAACGCCTTGACAGAAGTCGTTCTTGTCTAACAATTCGCAAACACCTAATTGCGCTAATTGTTCTCTGAATTTCAGTGTGTTAAAATAATTTTTCATTAGTTTTTCTTTTAATATTTTTATGAAATAAATTTATGTAATTTGTAAATTCTTATAATTTGATATTTTTTGGATTATAAAAACACATTTATTCTTACTATCTATTACCTCCTAAATTTCTAATCTTCCTAAACTCCTAAACCTCAATCAAGATAAAACTTCGGGGTCTTTAAGGATTTCGGCAGCTTCTATAAGCAAAAGATTATTGGGATTTTCGTCAAGTTCCTTCTCAATAAGTTTTTGAACCTGTACATCACCCCGTTTTGCCAATCCGTAAATAGCTTCAATGCGTATATCGGGGGCAATGTCTTGGGTGCGTTCCCAAAGAGCCTCTCGAATGTCTACGGTGTCAATATCTATTTGAGTTCCTAATCCGAAAGTTGCCCAATCTCGTACAAGTTCTTTTTTGTCTTTCGATAAGATAAGAAGCGCCTCGATAACTTCGGTATTCGTAAGTCCTGAAATTGATAGCACTACACCGTATCTTACCTTGTAACTTCTGTGTTCCTTGAACGATACCAACAATTTTATTTGCTCATAAGTCAGCGTATCGTTGTTATGACCGATAGCTATCAGTACCGATTCGAGCAGTTCGGAGTCAGTTTCGGTATTTAACAGATTGAAAAATAGAGAAATTGACTCATTCTTATAAGGTCGTTCATAAATACCTAACTGAGAAAGCACCTCTATTCCTATTATCTTTTGTTTAAAGTAGTCAGAAGCTATCCATTCCATACATTTTTGAAATACAAAATCATTAGCACGACTTCGCAATTCCGACATTATTTTCCAATAGATATTGTCTCTTCTTCGTTCTAAGAGATGTTCAAATAATTCATTATCAGATTGTGTATTATACATATATTTATTGTTTTTAAATAAACAATTTTCTGCAAGAGCTACCGACTAAATTATTTTTAGGTTATCGGAATGACCTCAATCCAATAGATTTTTATTTCAAAATAAACAATTTTCTGCAAGAGCCACCGACTAAATTATTTTTAGGTTATCGGAACGACCTCAATCCAATAGATTTTTATTTCAAAATAAATAATTTTCTGCAAGAGCTACCGACTAAACTATTTTTAGGTTATCGGAACGACCTCAATCCAATAGATTTTTATTTCAAAATAAACAATTTTCTGCAAGAGCTACCGACTAAATTATTTTTAGGTTATCGGAACGACCTCAATCCAATAGATTTTTATTTCAAAATAAACAATTTTCTGCAAGAGCTACCGACTAAACTATTTTTAGGTTATCGGAATGACCTCAATCTAATAGCTAATTATGAGTTTACTTGTTCTTGTAAAAACTTGGTAACCGCTACATCATCTTTAAATATTGAAATGCGTGCCGACCCAGAAAACTGCATAATTCCAAACGGTTTGAGTGCTTCGTACAGATGTTCTATGCTTTCTTGTGAGCCTGTTTTTGACAGCACGAAGAACCGCTCATTAACCGTTACAATGGTGGCATTATGACGGTCTATAAGGCTTTGAATAGACGAATTATCAGAAAAGAGTGCCTCCGTAGGCATTTTAAAGAGTGAATTTTCCAAAAAGACAATCTCCTTGTCAGTATGATAAAATACTTTGATGATATCAATCTGCTTTTCTATCTGTTTGACGATGTGTTGCACCCATTTCGGGGTCGTGCAAGTAACAATAATCATTCTAAAAATACCGTCTATTTCCGATTTAGACACATTAATGCTTTCCATATTTATATGCCGTCTCAGGAAAATACCTGTTACTCTGTTCAATAGCCCAAGTTTGTTCTCTGAATAGATAGTTATGGTGTATAATTGCTGTTCCATTTGGTAAAATCTTTTATATTTTTTAATTAAAAAATAGGTGTCCTGAGAGCCTTCTTACTGCAATCTCACTTCAGAGACGGAAGCACCCGTAGGCACCATAGGGAATACGTTGTTCTCTTTCTCTACTCGCACCTCTAACAGATAAGCCTCAGGCGAGGAGAGCATCTCTTGCACTGCCGTTTCAAGGGCTTCGCGTTGTGTTACCTGTTGTGCTTTGATGTGGTAACCCTCTGCAATCTTTATAAAGTCCGGATTCGTCATCTGGGTAGAGGCATACCGACGGTCAAAAAACAATTCTTGCCACTGGCGTACCATTCCTAAAAATTCGTTGTTCAATACCACAATTTTCACCGCCACCTTCGACTGAAAGATAGTCCCTAACTCTTGGATAGTCATCTGAAATCCGCCATCTCCAACTATAAGAACAACCTGCCGATTGGGAGCTCCAACCTTCGCACCTATGGCAGCTGGCAGTCCGAAGCCCATTGTTCCTAATCCGCCAGAGGTAATTTTGCTACGTGTTTGCCGGAATTGTGCATACCGACAGGCTATCATTTGATGCTGTCCTACATCTGAAACAATAATTGCATCGTGGTTTGTATGCTTGTTGATGAACTTCAACACCTCGCCCATCGTCAAACCTTGCTTTTCAGGATAAAGTTCGTTTTTGATAACTACGTCATATTCTTCTTGGTCATAGATTTTAAATTCGTTACGCCATTGGGTGTGCTGCTTTTTATCCACTAACGGAAGAAGTAGTTGCAGAGTATCCTTCACATTGCCCAGCACCGCCACATCTGCTTTTACGTTTTTATCAATTTCGGCAGGGTCTATATCAAAGTGAATAACTTTCGCTTGTTTGGCGTATCGGCTTAAATCACTCGTAACTCGGTCATCAAAACGCATTCCCAGAGCAATAAGCACATCGCACTCATTGGTTAGTATATTCGGCGCTAAGTTTCCGTGCATACCTACCATTCCCACATAATTCAGATGGTCGGTAGGCAAAGCCGAAAGCCCTAATACAGTTGAAGCGGCTGGAATATCCGTCTTTTCTAAGAAGGATTTTAGCTCTTGTTCTGCCCCCCCGAGTATAATCCCCTGTCCGAAAATCACATACGGCTTAGCGGCATTGTTAATAAGCTGTGCTGCTTGTGCTATTTTGTTAGGTTCTATTTCAGGAATCGGTTGGTAGCTCCGTATGCCATTACATTTCTCATAACGGAAAGTGGTAACTTGGTCAAATTGTGCACTCTTAACAATATCAATAAGTACAGGACCGGGTCTGCCCGAACGAGCTATGTAAAACGCCTTAGCAATAACTTCTGGAATTTCTTCGGCATTGGTGATTTGATAATTCCATTTGGTTACAGGCGTTGAAATTCCGATGATGTCGGTTTCTTGAAAGGCGTCTGTTCCTAAAAGGTGTTTCGCAACTTGCCCTGTAATGCATACAAGTGGCGTTGAATCAATTTGTGCATCGGCAATTCCTGTGATGATGTTGGTTGCCCCAGGTCCCGAAGTGGCGAAAACCACTCCTACCCTACCCGTAGCTCGTGCATAGCCTTGTGCAGCGTGAATTGCGCCTTGTTCGTGTCGCGTGAGAATGTGTTTGAGTTCTTTCTGATACTTATAAAGTTCATCATACACGGGCATTATCGCACCACCCGGATACCCAAAAGCCAAATCTACACCTTCGGCTATTAAACTCTTAATTAAAATTTCTGCTCCTGTCATCATATCTTTGTATGTTTGATTTTCTCTTCTTAATACTTAAAACTCATCAGTAACACAACCTTGTGAAGCGGAACTCACCGTGCGTGCGTATTTGTAAAGTACTCCCCGTCGAGCTGTTTCTTTCAAAGGCTTGGGAACAAAATGCTTGCGTCGTTCAGCTAATTCTTCTTCGGTGAGATGTACATCAATTGTGTTTTTAACAGCATCGATAGTTATCAAATCACCGTCTTTGACCAAAGCAATATTTCCTCCTTCTTGGGCTTCGGGTGCGATATGTCCTACAACAAATCCGTGCGAACCTCCTGAAAAGCGTCCGTCAGTAATTAAGGCTACTTTTTTGCCTAAACCTGCTCCCATAATGGCAGAGGTTGGTTTGAGCATTTCGGGCATTCCTGGACCTCCTTTGGGACCTTCATAGCGAATAACCACTACCGTTCCTTCGGTAACTTCACCTCTGGCAATGCCTTCATTGGCTAAAAATTCTCCTTCGTAAACTTTCGCTTTCCCTGTAAATGAAAGACCTTCTTTTCCTGTTATTTTAGCTACTGCTCCTTCGGTTGCTAAGTTTCCGTACAATATACGAATGTGTCCCGTTTCTTTGATAGGTTTTTCTATTGGATGTATGATTTCCTGATTTTCAGCAAGCGAAGGTACATTAGCAAGATTTTCAGCTACGGTTTTTCCCGTCACAGTCAAGCAATCACCGTGTAACAATCCTTTTTCGAGCAAATATTTCATTACAGCAGGAATACCTCCGATGTGATGCAAGTCTTCCATAACATATTTTCCGCTTGGTTTAAGGTCGGCAATAAACGGAGTGGACTCGCTCAATTGGGCAAAATCATCAATGGTCATCGGAATTTGAGCAGCTTTGGCAATCGCTAAAAAGTGCAACACAGCATTGGTTGAACCGCCCAAAGCCACCGCCAATCGGAACGCATTTTCAATAGATTTGCGCGTTACGATATCTGTCGGTTTTATGTCTTTTTCTTGCAAATAACGCAACGCTTTGCCTACTTCCAAACATTCCGCTTGTTTGGCACTTCCTGATGCAGGATTTGAAGAATTGTAAGGTAAACTCATTCCGAGCGCTTCTATAGCTGATGCCATCGTATTGGCTGTGTACATTCCACCACAAGCACCCTCTCCCGGACACGCTTTGTGAATTACCTCACGATATTCTTTTTCATCAATAGTGCCAGCGACTTTTTGTCCCCACGCTTCAAAAGCTGACACAACGTCCAACTTTTTACCATTATGGCAACCTGCGGCAATTGTTCCTCCATAAACCAATATTGATGGACGATTAAGTCGCAACATAGCCATCAACGCACCGGGCATATTTTTGTCGCAGCCCACCACCGTAACCAAAGCATCATAACACATTGCTTGCATCACGGTTTCGACCGAATCGGCAATAATGTCGCGTGAAACGAGCGAATAACGCATTCCGTAAGTTCCCATTGAAATACCATCAGAAACGCCAATAGTGTTAAAAATAAGCCCGACTGAGCCCGATTTCTGGACACCTTCTTTAATTTTAAGTGCTAAATTGTTCAAATGCATATTGCACGGATTGCCTTCATAGCCCGTACTTGCAATGCCCACAAGAGGCTTTTTCAAATCATCATCGGTAAGTCCCAAAGCGTGTAACATTGCTTGGGCAGCGGGTTGGGTGTCATCTTGCGTAACTTGTTTGCTGTGCTTGTTTAATTCCATTTTTTATATTTTTTGGGTATTTTGAACATCGTAATTTTCGATTGCGATACGCTTTATAAAGCAAAAACCTGCATCAGTGATTCGATGCAGGTTTTTTTTATTTCATTTATATATACAAAGCCTCGCATCAATAGGGTATATTGATGATAATGACAAGGCTAATAATGATATTACTAAAATACATACTCTCGGCGTTGATGGCGCAAATTTAATATATTTATTTAAAAAAACAAATATTTGAAAGAGAAAGAAGAAATATTTCAAGAAAATATTATCATTTTTCTCATAGTACAAATTAATAATCAAATATTTATATCGAATATTGACTTCCATACTAAGAAATAATTTTAAATTACAACACAAAAAACGAATTAAAAATTGTTTAATTCGCAAAAAAAGATTACATTTGCTCCCAATTTTTTAAATTATGAAGCGTTTTTTAAAATTTCCTACCCCCTACACAGTTTTAATGATTGTGATTGCTTTAGCAGCGTGTTTGACATACGTACTTCCTTCTGGAAAGTATGATACATTGTCTTATGATAAAAATCAAGATGTTTTTGTGGTAAAATCAAAAGAGAAAACCTACACGTTGGCTGCCACACAACAAACTTTAAATGAGAAAGGAATTGGTATTCAAATTGATAAGTTTAAACAAGAAAAAATCAAGAAACCTATTTCTATCCCAAATACTTATGAACAAAACAAACCAAAACCACAAGGAATTTCAGAAATTCTGTATGCTCCCATAAAAGGAATTTATGAGGCGATTGATATCATTCTTTTTGTGCTGATTTTGGGTGGATTTATTGGAGTTTTCAACAGTTCAGGGACACTCAACGAAGGTGTGGGATACTTGGCACATCGTCTTAAAGGACGTGAAGGGATTTTAATCATTGTGATTTCTACATTGATTGCCCTTGGAGGAACATCTTTTGGGCTTGCCGAAGAAACTTTTGCTTTCTATCCAATATTGATTCCTGTGTTTTTGGCTGCTGGATATGACCTTATGGTGCCTTTGGCTGTAATTTATTTAGGTTCTTCCATAGGAACGATGGCATCAACGGTAAACCCTTTTTCCGTGATAATAGCTTCTGATGCTGCGGGAGTAGATTGGACAACGGGTTTTACAAGTCGGGTGGTTATGCTTGTATTGGCTCTAATTGCGAGCATAATTTATGTTATTCGTTATGCAGAAAAGATACGTAAAAATCCTCAACTCTCTGTTGTTTATGGTACTCCTCTACCTGAATCGCTCTCTACAAACCAAACGAAACCGGTTGAGAAATTAAAACTTTCAAGTAAATTGTTACTTGCTGTTTTTGGATTATCATTTGTAATAATGATAATCGGTGTTTCACAATGGGAATGGTGGTTCACAGAAATGACAGTTTTATTTTTGGTAGCTTCAGTCTGCATCGCTGTTTTACAAAAACTTGGAGAAGAGAAGTTTATATCTACGTTTATTTCTGGTGCAAAAGATTTATTGGGAGTTGCTTTTATTATTGGTATCGCACGAGGGGTAACTTTTATTTTGAATGATGGACAGATAGCGGATACTATCTTGTACTACTCTTCTAATTTAGTAAACGGAATGTCACCAATGCTTTTTTTGCCTGTGTTGATGTTTGTTTTTGCGCTTCTGACGCTATTCATTTCGTCTTCATCGGGAATGGCAGTGGTTACTATGCCCATAATGGGGGCTTTGGCAACTTCAGTTGGCGTTGAAGGGCAAAGTGTTGTAAATGCTTACCTTTTCGGTATGGGATTGATGAGTTTCATCACACCTACGGGGCTTATCCTTCCTTCTTTGGCAATGGTGAATGCTAATTACAAACAATGGCTGAAATTCGTATCCCCTTTGATAGTGATACTCACTGTTTTAGCTATAATTGTGCTTTTAGGGGAATACATTCTTGGTAGTTAGCAGAAATTTTACTATCAAAAAATGGTGATTTACGATTTACCATTATAGCTTTAAAAGTGTATTTAAAGTCGTAATTTTTTTAAGTTTAGCAAGTTTATTCACTATTTTCAAAAAGGCAATTGCTGTCAAAAAGGCATCACCTGCTGCATTATGACGATCGTGTGTAGTGATATTAAGTTCCTGACATATTTCATCTAAACTATAATTTTTGTCATTTTGCAAAAGGTAATTGATAATTTTTGTTTTTTTGAATAAGTAGTTGGTATCTAAATACTTATTATTCAAAACCGACAGTTGATGTCGTTCTAAGGCAGCATTCATCATTTTGATGTCATAGCGAACGTGATGCCCTACCAAAACAGCATTTTGTACATAGTTAGAAAACATTTCAACCGCCTCTTTCTCAGAGAGTTTGTTGTACTTGTGATTTTTTATGATTCCGTGAATGGGTATGCTTTCCGGATTTGATTTTTCTTGCTCTAAAAATACTTCAAAACTGTTTTTTAAATCAATACGGTTCTCAAAAATTGTTACAGCTCCAATAGATAACATACGATCGGTGGCAACATCGAAACCGGTAGTTTCGGTATCGAAAACTACGAACCGAATTTTTTCCAGTGGAATTTCAAAAGTATTATTTTTTCGTAAAAAGAAATTAAAAAAGGACATAAAAATGAACTTGACTAAATTATTTACAATTTAAAAAATCCAATAATTTTTCAAGGGCTTTTTTGCGATGGCTGATTTGATTTTTAATTTCAAATGGAAGCTCTGCAAAAGTTTTTGAATAACCAACCGGCTGAAAAACAGGGTCATACCCAAATCCGTTTGCTCCTCGTGGTTGCTCTGTGATTACTCCTTTGGCAATGCCTTCAAAAACGTGCGTCTTTTCACCTAAACACAAGGCTATCACTGTTTTAAATTGGGCTGTTTTGTCCGTTTTGTCTTTCATATTTTTTAGAAGTAATTGCACATTATCAGCATCGTTTTTGTGATTTCCTGCATAACGCGCCGAATGAACTCCGGGTTGATTGTTTAAAACACTGACTTCCAAACCTGTATCGTCAGCAAAAACATCATAACCGTATGTTTTTTTTATGTGTGTTGCTTTTAAAATGGCATTACCTTCAATCGTATCCTCCGTTTCATCAATGTCTTCAAAGCAGCCTATATCATCTAAACTCAAAAGCTGAACATTTTCAGGCATAAGTGCTTGAATTTCTTTTAGTTTATTCAAATTATGTGTAGCAAAAACAAGTTTAAGCATCTTTTTCAATTATTTAATTTTATTTTTTGAAGTTTTGTAAAAGATAAGAAAAAGAGGCTCAAATGCCTCTTTACCTTTTTCAAAAACTTTTTTATTCGTTTTCTTCCTCTTCCTTATCTTCAATTTGTTCCTCAGGCTGTGCTTGCTGCAAATGCCTCAACTCACGCAATTTTGCTTTCCAAGTTTCGAGAGTTTCTTTTTGGTTATTGATATTTTTGATAACATCACGAACCAACGGATTTTTCTCATCCACATTACTGAAAAACTGTAAGTTATTTTCTAATTGCAATATTTCGGATTTAAGTTCATCAATTTTGCGACGTACAAAAATCATTTCGTGAGTCAACGAATTTTCATTATCGTCATTCGCTAATCTTTCTAACTTGTTATTGTATTTAATAAGTTCGATTTCTTGTTTGTCAAAATTTAATTTACGATAAAAAGCATCAATGATTTTATGAAATTTTGTATCAATTCCCTTTTTGGAATGTGGTACTTTTCCAATTTCATTCCATTGATTTACAAATCCTTGTAAAATTTCAATTTCTTTTTCTTTATTGTTACTTAAATTGTGCTCTTTCACTTTATCAAGAAGTTCTTTTTTCTTGTCAAGGGCTTCAAATTCTTTATTTTGATTATTTTTAACAGTTTTATTGAGTTCATCAAAATATTCATTGCAGGCTTTTCGGAATTCCTTCCAAATTTTGTCGGCATTTTTCTTCGGTACGTTGCCAATATGCTTCCAATCTTCCTGAATTTTTTTCATTACAGGTGTTATTGTTTCCCAATCTCGGCTATTTTTGTTGGCTTTTGCGATTTCCAACAAAGCTAATTTTTTTTCTAAATTTTCTTGCTGTTCTCTTTTCAGATTTTTGTAATAATTATTCTTTTTGCGATTGAAAGAACGCACCGAATCTTTGAATTTTGCCCAAATTTCATCGGTCAATCGTGCAGGAACTTTCCCAAGATTTAAAAATGTTTCCCGCAAAGTTTCCATCTCTTTAATACCTTTTTGCCAACCTCCGTGTGAATTGATGTTGCGAGAAGCTACTTCTTTAATTTTCTCAATAATTTCAGTTTTTTTCAGTGCATTTTGTTCATACACTTTGTCTAAATTCTCAAAATAAAACTGTCTTTTTTCGTGAATTGCCTTAGTAGCATCGCTAAATCGTTGCCAAATTTCTTCACGATGCTCACGCGCCACAGGACCAATATCTTCCTTCCACAATTTGTGCAAAAGTTGCAACTCACGAAAAGCCTTCAAAGCATCGATATCATCTTTGGCAAGCGTTTCTGCTTTTTCAATAATTTTCAGTTTTTCTTCCAAATTTCGTTTGAAATCGATGTCACGTAAATCACGACTTAAATCAATGAAATCATAAAAATTTTCAACGTGATGATGATAATTTCCCCACAAAACATCATAATCTTTGCGTGAAACAGCTCCTGCTTTGCGCCAACGGTCTTGCAACTGTTGAAAATGTTTAAATGTGGTGTTTATATTTTCTTCCACATTTATCAAATTCTTAATTTCTTCAATAATTTCTTGGCGTTCTATCAAATTTTCCTGATGAATTTTTTCTAAACTTTTATGATAATCGCTTCGTTTTTCACGATATTCATTAAACAAACCATAGAAAGTTCTGTGAATAGGACTCTCATATTTGAAGTCATAATCTTCACCGCCATCAGCAAGGTACTCTTCTTTTTTCTCTTCAAGAAGTTCTTCATATTTGTTGTCAAATTCTTGTCGAATAGCCTCAACGTGCTTCTTGATTGCCTGTACTTTTTCGGTGTGAAGCAACCTTTTAAGCTCATTTGTGAGTTTTTCGAGCGACATTGCTTCATAATTCAAAAAAGGAATCTCGTGCCGTTTTGAATTCTCTAAATCTTCGGCATCTTCGGCATTCTCTTGGTGAATTTCATCTAAAATACGTCCTTCAGCAATTTTGTTGTTTGCTGTTGCCTCTGTGTTTTCGTGAAGATTTTGCTCCCCACTAAAACTCGCTCTCTCGCCTGCTCCTTGCAGATGGTCTTTCGTTTGTTCTGACATAACCCTGTGATTTATGTTTATATTGTCCTTGTTTATGTGAAATACGACCTAAAAATACAACATTTTTTTTTATATCCTACTTTTTTTAATCATTTTTTTTGTTTTTTTTATACTTTTTTTTGGATAAAAATCTTAAAATATTGATTTACAACAAATTACAAAGATTGTCAAAATTATTATTTTCTGGAAAAATAATTCAATTGAAT
>JBGYFE010000191.1:0-10687 GCA_041819925.1 Capnocytophaga sp. | reverse complement strand
CTTTTTATTGCCATTTTTGACTACCTTTGTACTCTGACAATTGGGGCAGTGGAGTGTAATTGTTATTTGCATTCAACAAAAATACAACTTTATTCCCTGATTGTCAATTTTTTATATCATCATACTTTTTAAAACACAACCGAAAAATTTTCTCCTTTTTGTAGAGTTTCATAAAAAAAAGGGAATTTTAAAATCGAAAGTATTGTGTGAATATATATTTTTTTTTGCCTTTGTAAAATATTGTTGTATTTTTGTGTGTGGAATGTATAAAAATAAAGGAATATGTTACAACTTACTTTTGTTCGAGAAAATAAAGAAGTCGTTTTGAATGGACTTAAAAAGCGTAATTTCAAAGACTTACAATTAGTTGATGAAGTTATCGAATTAGATGAAAAACGAAGAGCTACCCAAGCAGAATTAGACAATGCTTTGGCAGAATCAAACAATCTTTCAAAAGAAATTGGTTTGCTTTTCAAATCAGGAGAAACGGGAAAGGCGAATGTGTTGAAAGAAAAAACAGTAGAATTGAAAGAGAAGACAAAAAAACTATCCGATTCACTTTCAGAAATTTCTGAAAATTTGAATCAATTGTTATATCGTATTCCGAATGTTCCAAATGATTTAGTTCCTTTTGGGACTTCTGAAACCGACAATGAAGTGGTTTTTCAAGCTGGTGAAGTACCTAATTTAGGTGATAATGCTTTGCCTCACTGGGAATTAGCAAAAAAATATGACATTATCGATTTTGAATTAGGTGTAAAAATCACAGGAGCGGGTTTCCCTGTTTACAAAGGGAAAGGCGCAAAATTGCAACGCGCTTTGATAACATATTTTCTTGATAAAAACACCGAAGCAGGCTATCAAGAATTTCAAGTACCTCACGTGGTGAACGAAGCATCTGGCTACGGAACAGGGCAACTTCCTGATAAAGAGGGGCAAATGTATCACATTGGCATAGATGATTTGTATCTTATCCCTACGGCAGAAGTGCCCGTAACTAACTTTTTCAGAGATGTGTTGGTATCTGAAAATGAATTACCAATTTGTTGTACTGCTTACACGCCTTGTTTCCGCAGGGAAGCAGGAAGTTACGGAGCGCACGTGCGCGGACTCAATCGATTGCATCAATTTGACAAAGTAGAAATTGTGCGCATTGAACACCCCGAAAAATCGTATGAAGCACTGAATGCGATGGTGGAGCACGTGAAATCCATTCTCAATGAACTGAAATTACCTTATCGCATTTTGCGCCTCTGTGGTGGTGATTTAGGGTTTACTTCTGCTTTGACGTATGACTTTGAAGTTTATTCAACAGCACAGCAAAAATGGCTGGAAATCAGCTCTGTATCTAACTTTGAAACCTTTCAAGCAAACCGTTTGAAATTGCGTTATAAAGACAGTGAAGGCAAAAATCGTTTGGCTCATACGCTTAACGGAAGTTCATTGGCATTGCCTCGTGTACTGGCAGGAATTTTAGAAAATTACCAAACCGAAGACGGAATCATCATTCCAGAAGTGTTACGAAAATACACAGGATTCGATAAAATTTAAATCATATCTTCAAAAACACAAAAAAAAGGCTGTTCGGAAAATATTTCGGACAGCTTTTTTTATAAAAAACTCGTTAAAAGATACGTTATTCCGTATTTTTTTCTTAAATTCGCACCTTTAATCATAGAAAGGGAAATAAAATATATTTTCCCAAAGGATATACAAAAAATGAAATTCACAGAACATAAAAATTTAGATTTATCGGTCATAGCCAAAGAGATTTTGGCTTTTTGGAAAGAGCAAAACATATTTGAGCAAAGTGTTGCTTTGCGTGAAGGCAGCGTACCTTTCGTATTTTTTGAAGGACCGCCTTCGGCAAACGGAGTGCCAGGCATTCATCACGTGATGGCTCGCTCAATCAAAGATATATTCTGTCGATATAAAACCCAAAAAGGCTTTCAAGTAAAACGCAAAGCAGGTTGGGACACTCACGGACTTCCGGTGGAACTCGGTGTAGAAAAAGAATTAGGCATCACCAAAGAAGATATTGGCAAAAAAATCTCCGTGGAGGATTACAACAAAGCCTGTAAAGAGGCTGTGATGCGTTACACCGACATCTGGAACGACCTTACCGAAAAAATTGGATATTGGGTAGATATGGAAAATCCATACATCACCTATCAGCCCAAATATATGGAAACCGTGTGGTGGTTGCTCAAACAAATGTATGACAAAGGATTGATTTACAAAGGATATACCATTCAACCGTATTCTCCAAAAGCAGGAACAGGGCTTTCGTCGCACGAACTCAACCAACCCGGAACATATCGTGATGTAAGCGACACAACCGTAGTGGCTCAGTTTAAAGTAAAAAAAGAAAGCACCAACTTATTTAAGGAGATAAACGAAGATGTTTACATTTTAGCTTGGACAACAACTCCTTGGACTTTGCCTTCAAATACAGCTTTGACTGTGGGAGCAAATATTGATTATGTGCTTATTAAAACGTTCAATCAGTACACATTCCAACCGATAAATGTAGTGCTTGCCAAAGCCTTGGTTAGCAAACAATTCGGAAATAAATTTTTTGAAACCTCTGATGAAGGTGATTTTTGGTTGTTTGAGAATCATCACGATAACGATAGTAAAAAGAAAATTCCTTTCCAAATTTTGGCAGAATTCAAAGGAAAGGATTTAGTAGAAACACGCTATGAACAATTATTGCCGTATGCACTTCCTGCTGACAATCCTGAAAATGCGTTCCGTGTGATTGCAGGTGATTTTGTTACTACGGAAGATGGAACGGGAATTGTGCATACAGCGCCTACTTTTGGTGCCGATGACGCAAAAGTGGCAAAAGAAGCCACACCAGAAGTTCCTCCGATGCTCGTGGCACAAGGAAACAACCGCGTTCCTCTGGTGGACTTACAAGGAAAATTTTTGGAACATTTACCAGAAATCGGTGGAAAATACGTCAAAAACGAATACTATGAAGCGGGCGAAGCGCCTGAAAAATCGGTCGATGTAGAAATTGCCATTAAGTTAAAAGAAGAAAATAAGGCTTTCAAGGTAGAAAAATACGTCCACAGTTATCCACATTGTTGGCGAACCGATAAACCTGTGCTTTACTATCCGTTAGACTCTTGGTTTATTAAAATTACGGACGTAAAAGACCGTATGTTTGACCTAAACGAAACTATCAATTGGAAACCCAAAGCCACTGGCGAAGGGCGTTTCGGAAATTGGCTCAAAAATGCTAACGATTGGAATTTGTCTCGTTCTCGCTATTGGGGAATTCCGCTACCTATCTGGCGTACAGAGGATAAGCAGGAAGAAATCATCATCGGTTCGGTGGAGCAACTCAAAGCTGAAATCCAAAAATCAGTAGCTGCTGGATTAATGAAAGAAGATATTTTTGCTGATTTTGAAGTCGGAAATATGTCCGATGAAAATTATGCAAAAATCGATTTACATAAAAATATTGTGGATACCATAATTTTGGTGTCGCCTTCGGGCAAACCGATGAAACGCGAAAGCGATTTGATTGACGTTTGGTTTGATTCAGGAGCGATGCCTTACGCTCAATGGCATTATCCTTTTGAAAATAAAGAATTTATAGATAATAAAACCAATTTCCCAGCGGATTTTATTGCCGAAGGAGTTGACCAAACACGGGGTTGGTTTTACACACTTCACGCCATCGGAACAGCGGTTTTTGATAGTGTAGCTTATAAAAACGTGGTTTCCAACGGATTAGTTTTGGACAAAAACGGACAAAAAATGTCAAAACGACTTGGAAACGCTATCGACCCATTCACAACCATTGCTGAATATGGTGCCGATGCCACACGTTGGTATATGATTTCAAATGCCAACCCTTGGGACAACTTAAAATTTGATTTAGAGGGAGTTGCAGAAGTTCGTCGTAAGTTTTTCGGAACACTTTATAATACCTATTCATTTTTTGCTTTGTATGCCAATATTGACAAATTTACGTATGCCGAAACAGAAATTCCATTGGAACAACGTCCTGAAATTGACCGTTGGATTCTTTCAGAATTGCATACGCTTATCCAAAAAGTTGATGAGGCATACAACGATTACGAACCTACACGTGCTACGCGTTTGATTTCAGATTTTGTGCAGGAAAATTTGAGTAATTGGTACGTACGTTTGTGTCGTCGTCGTTTTTGGAAAGGCGAGTATGAAGCGGATAAAATCTCGGCATACCAAACGCTTTACACTTGCTTGCTAAACGTTGCCAAATTGATGGCTCCAGTAGCGCCGTTTTATGCCGAGCGTTTGTACAAAGACCTTATCGGAGGAACACAAAAAGAGAGTGCTCAAAGTGTGCATCTGACTGATTTTCCGAAAGTTGACGAATCATTTATTGATAAAAAGTTAGAAAGTAAAATGGAAAAAGCACAAACCATTTCCTCATTAGTACTTTCATTACGTAAGAAGGAAATGATAAAAGTGCGTCAACCGTTGCAAAAAATAATGATTCCAACTTCAAATGAGGTTGAAAAAGC
Organism: Capnocytophaga sp.; assembly: GCA_041819925.1. Taxonomy (GTDB): domain Bacteria; phylum Bacteroidota; class Bacteroidia; order Flavobacteriales; family Flavobacteriaceae; genus Capnocytophaga. The sequence continues at coordinate 6,164 of JBGYFE010000191.1, read as the reverse complement.
TGAAATTGAAGCTGTTGCCGATTTAATTAAGTCAGAAGTGAATGTAAAAGAAATTCAACTTATTGACGATACGACCGGAATTTTAGTGAAACAAATTAAACCGAATTTCAAAACTTTGGGACCTCGTTTTGGGAAAGATATGAAATCGGTAGTTGCTGTAATTCAGGAATTTACGCAGAAAGACATACAAGCTATCGAAAAAAATGGCGAAATTATTATAAAATTAGGCGAAAAAGACGTATCTTTAAGCGTTGAAGATGTGGAAATAACAACACAAGACATTGAAGGCTGGCTTGTGGCGAGTTCCGGAAATTTGGTCGTGGCGCTGGATATTCACATCACCGACGAATTGCGTAGGGAAGGAATTGCTCGTGAGCTTGTAAACCGCATTCAGAACATTCGGAAAGATAGCGGATTTGAGGTTACGGATAAAATCAATATCTACTTGCAAAACGAAAAGTCTGTGGAAGATGCCATAGCTTACAACGCTGATTACATCAAAAATGAAACGCTTGCCGTAAGTTTAAATTTTGTAGAAAATTTAGAGAAAGGTGAAGTGGTTGAATTTGACGATATTGCAACGAAAATTTTGGTGGAGAGAATTTCGTAACATTATAAAGATTGATGAAACAACTATGGATTATGTTATTGTTTTATTAGCAGTTGTTGGAAACTTTTTTCTTTGGAAATATCCGTTGAATGGATTATTGCAAAAAATAGTTGAACGCAATACGTTTGTATTTGACGTAATAGGAATGGCATCATTTATATTTTTGACGAAAATAACAGCCTTTATTGCGATGTTACTTTTCAATGTTTCCACAGAATTGTTGGACGGGAATATGCTAACAACCATTTGTTTGACTTTTATTTCTTTATTGGCTTTCAACTATTTGAAACAACAGTATGGAGAAAAAAGACGTTGAATTTTATAAATAATAAATGATAAAAATAATCAATAATAAAACCTTTTTAGAATTCTGAAAATGGTTTTATAATCAAAAATACAATATTATGGAAGGAGAAGATATCAGAGTTCGTTATTCAGACAAGGATTTGGAAGAATTCAAAGCTCTTATTGAAGAAAAAATCAAACGAGCCCAAGAGGATTTGGAACTTTTAAAAAGTGCTTATATGAACAGTGCTACCAATGGCACGGAGGACACAGCGCCTACGTTTAAAGCCTTTGAAGAAGGTTCAAAAGTAACCAGTAAAGAAGAAAATACGGCGTTGGCTATCCGTCAGGAGAAGTTTATCCGTGATTTGAAAAACGCACTTATCCGTATTGAGAACAAAACCTACGGAATATGTCGCGTTACAGGTAAATTGATTGACAAGCGTCGTTTGTTGGCAGTGCCTCACACTACATTGAGCATTGAAGCGAAAAATATGCAGTAATCGTTTGATAGTTAGAGTTTTTGATTCTCTAACTATCAAATGATTTTTTTTTAATCTTTAAGCTCAACCAAAATGGGGCAGTGGTCGCTGTGTTTTGCCTCAGGCAAGATGAGAGCTCGCTCTAATCGATTTTCAAGTGGAGACGCTACTAAATTGTAATCAATACGCCAACCTTTGTTGTTGTTACGAGCATTTGCGCGATAGCTCCACCACGAGTAGTTATGTGGTTCCTTATGGAAGTGGCGGAAACTATCGATAAATCCGCTTTTCATAAAATTATCAAGCCATTCACGCTCCACCGGCAAAAAACCAGATACGTTTGCGTTGCGAATTGGGTCGTGAATATCAATGGCTTGGTGGCAAATGTTGTAATCTCCGCAAATCACCAAATTAGGATATGACAGTTTTAGATGGTTGATATATTTCTGAAAATCAGCCATAAAGGTAAGTTTAAAATCTAATCGGTCGATATTTGTTCCCGATGGAAGGTATAAACTCATCACTGAAATAGTGCCAAAATCAGCGCGAAGTATGCGTCCTTCTCTGTCCATATAATCAATGCCACTTCCCACCTCAACGTGATTCGGTTTTATTTTAGAAAGAATTGCCACGCCGCTATATCCTTTTTTTTCAGCACTATACCAATATTGGTATTTGTAGCCCAACATCTCGAAAGCAATTTTCTCAATTTGTGATTCTAAGGCTTTTATTTCTTGCAAACAAAGTACATCAGGATTGGCACTTTTGAGCCATTCTAACAGACCTTTGGTCATTGCGGCACGTATGCCATTTACGTTATAAGATATAATTTTCATTTTTTTACGAGATAAAAAAGAAAGGACTTGTTAACAAAATTAGCAAGTCCCCTCCCAAATGATTTATTGTTTAATCTAAAAAATTACTTAGTAGAACAAACTTAAATTTTCTTTGATTTCCGCAGAATTTTTAAGTGCATTGAAAACTTCTTCTGACGCACGACTTAACTTCAATGTTTCCAACGTTTTTGCGTACGATTTGTAGTTTTCTATGGCGGGAGCTTTTGTAGCCGATGTTACTTCAATAACATAGACTGCATTTTCTCCTTCAATAGGTTTTGAAACTTGACCTTGTTTTAGAGCGAAGGCTGTTCCTACAACTCTGGGCTCACGTCCTTCACCGATAATGGTTGGATTATTCATTGACAAGCCCATAGCTGATTTCACTTCGCTTTTGTTAGCCGAAGCGATAGCGTCTAACGAACTTCCTTTGGCTTTTCCTGCAAGGATTTCGGCTTTTTTCTGACGAATTAAAATCGGCTTTACAAATGGCGCAGCATCTTGCACTGAACTAATTCCTTCTTCTCCTTTTTTAGTAATTTGAGCAACAATATAGTTTCCGCCAGAAGTAAACTTGCGAATGTCTCCCACTTTTGTATCTTCTTGGAAAAGCCATTGCACGATGGAACGATTATTTCCTAAACCGATAATATACTCGTCGTTTTGTTTCAAATTATCGGCTCGAAGCACTGATAAATCAGATTTTTTAGCCACTTCACCAAAGTTTTTAACATCTGCCAAAGCGTCAATTTCAAATTTAGAAACTTTTGAGAATAAATCATTTAGCGTGGCTTCTGAGGGTTCAATTTTGCGTGTAATGGTTGCAATTTGAACAGCATCTGTTTTTTCTGTAATTTTCACTACGTGGAAACCAAAATCAGTTTCAACAATGCCGATATGCCCCGTTGGATTAGCAAAAACGAAATCTTCAAAAGGTTTTACCATTCTTCCTTTGGTAAAAAATCCTAAATCACCGCCGCTGTAAGCAGCACCAGGTTCTTCTGAATTTTCTCTTGCCAAAGCTGCAAAATCAGCATCAGCAACACGTGCCAGAGCAAGAATTTCTTGTGCTTTTGCATTGGCTTCCTCTTTGGTACGAGTGGTGTTAGGCGTAGCTGCTTGACTTCCTGTAAATGGAATCAAAATATGACTTGCTTTCACAGCTCCGCTAACTTCTTTGGCAATCATACGTGAAAGTTTCAAGTTGCCAGCATCTTCATAAGGTCCGAAGGTTTTTCCGATAGGCAACGCAAACAAAGTATCAGCGTAAAGTGTTGGAAGTTCAGCTTTGGTAACAAACAAAGAATCGTAAGGAGTGTCAGAATGTTTATCCACAAATTCTCTGATGTTTTGGGTTGTGGCAAAACCTGCAATGGTGTCATTTGAGTTGGTTTGCGAATTGAACACCACTTCTGGGCTTAACAATCTGTTGAGAGATTCTTTACTTGCTTGAATGTCTCCCGCTGAGGCTTTTTCGTTTACTACCACGTATTGAATATTGCGGAAAGCCTCTTGCTTGAATTGTTTTTCGTGTTTTTTGATATACGATTTAATTTCGCTATCGCTAACAGTGATTGTGCTATCAGGAATGGAACTATATTGCAAAGCTACATATTTTATGTCCGCTTTATCTTGTTCTTGGTGATAAGCAATTTCGGCTTCGGCATTAGTTACGCCCAATCCTGCACGGATTAAACCAAAATACATTTGTTGTTTTGCGCCTTCCACCAAAGCATCTTCTTGCATTTTCCATTGTTGGTAGGCTTGCGGATTGTTTGTTTTAAGAGTAGCGAGATAGTTGACGAATTTTGAAGCGTCAAATACTCCGAATTCATTAGTAAATTCAGGGTTTTTCGCCAACGGGCTTTTTGCTAAAACGGATAAAATTTGGTCTTTTTCAACGCTCAATCCTAATTTTTCAAATTGTTGGTTCAAAAGGATATTGCGAACGTTTTGTTCCCAAACATATTTTGCGGCTTCAATGGTGCTCGCTTGCCCGTTTGCATTTTGAACGGTTGCCTCCACTTGGCTGCGGAATGCATCAATGGAAACATCTTCGCCATTAACCGTTCCCATCTCAGTAGGTTGTGAGTTACTGAACCTTCCTGAACCGATGAAGTCAGAAATTACAAAAGCAAATAGGGCTAACCCAATAATTACGATGAGAAATACTGTACGGTTTCTAATTTTTTCAAGAACTGCCATCTTTCGTTATATCTATTAATTAGTAATATTAATTTAGTCGGCGAAAGTAATACTTTCTTGGCAATAATAAAAATATCTTTGAAGAAAAATTTACAAAATTGTTTTCTTCCTTTTTGGTACGAAAAAAAATAGCTTGCTTTTTACGTAAAAAATATATAGTTTTGCAAGGTTATAAATTGTAAACAAATTAAAAAAATATGAATAAAATCAAACGTTCAAAAGTGTGGAATGAAATCAAAACCAATGATTCTTGGTCGATTTTTAAAACAATGGGTGAGTTTGTTAACGGATATGAAAAGTTGAGCCTGATTGGTCCTTGTATTTCCATTTTTGGGTCAGCTCGAATCAAACCTGGCACGAAATACTACGAAATAACAGTCCGAATTGCTGAAAAAATCACAAGCGCTGGCTACGGAATTATCACCGGTGGAGGTCCCGGAATTATGGAAGCCGGAAACAAAGGTGCACGGCAAGGTGGAGGCGCTTCCGTTGGGTTAAACATCGATTTGCCTTTTGAACAACACGATAATCCGTATATCGATACGGATAAAAATCTGAATTTTGATTACTTTTTCGCTCGTAAGGTAATGTTTGTCAAATATTCACAGGCTTTTGTGGTAATGCCCGGTGGTTTTGGTACGTTAGACGAGCTTTTTGAAGCCATAACCTTAGTACAAACGCATAAAATCGACCGCATTCCGATTGTGTTGGTGGGTACAGAATTTTGGCAAGGATTGGTCGATTGGATAAAAATCGTTCTTCTGGAAAGGTTCGGAAATATCAGTCCCGAAGATTTGGATTTGTTCCATCTGGTGGATTCAGAAGATGAAGTCATTGAGATTATTGAGAAATTTTACAACAACTCAAATCAATTAAGGCCTAATTTTTAATCGATTACGAAATATGAAAAAATCCAAAAGCAATAATTTATCAGAAACTTTTATGAAAATGAAAATCCCAATTTTAGGAATTGTCATCACCATATTGATATTTGTTACAGTGATGATGTTTGGTTTGCCTGTTTACAACGTATGGCAGCAAGAAATGGCAGGAAAAGCCGAAATGGCGAAGGCGGAACAAAATCGGAAAATTTTGGTGGAAGAAGCCAAAGCACGCTTAGAAGCTGAAAAACTCAACGCACAGGCAGAAATTGAACGAGCTCGCGGTATGGCAGAAGCGATGAAAATCGAAAACGGAACGCTCAATTCGGTGTATAATCAGTATCTTTTTATCCGTACGCTCGAAAAATTAGCCGATAAAGGCAACCTTCCGCAGATTATTTATATGCCATCGGAAGGGCTTGTTCCCGTGATGGACGTTTCCAAAAAGAAAGTTGTTGAAGAGAATCCATAAAGGAAAGAATGCAACGAAAAAACAACCATCTTACGGGCGAAATATTTTTCGCCCAAATAACGTACGGTGAAATATATTTATATAATGGTTTATTGCGAATAAATCATCAAAATGTAAGGGCGAAAAATATTTCCCCCCTACAACATACGACACGATATGCTCATATAATCGTTTATTACGAAAAAACGACCAACCGTAAGGGCGAAAAATATTTCGCCTCTACAATACACAACACGATATGTTTATATAATCGTTTATTACGAAAAAACGTTCAACCGTGCGGGCGAAATATTTTTCGCCCCTACAATATACAACACGATATGTTTACATAATCGTTATATTACGAAAAAACGACCAACCGTACAGGCGAAAAATATTTCGCCCATACAACAT
>JBGYFE010000190.1:0-3221 GCA_041819925.1 Capnocytophaga sp. | reverse complement strand
CCTTGCCCCCTTCAAAAGGACATCCCCCTGCCCCCTTGAAAGGGGGATTAAAAAAGGCTTTATATCATATTGATTTTATGAGCTTTTCACAATCCCCTAATCCCCCTTTCAAGGGGGCAGGGGGATGTAAATTTTTAGATTATGTGAGAAGGAAATGAAAAAATCTTTATTTTTTATTAGTAAGTTTTAAGCGTTTACGAATGCGAGAAAGAGAATTAGGAGAAATTCCTAAAAAGCTCGCCAGATATTTTCCCAAAGAAAGATGCAACAAATTGGGACGCACTTTATCAATATTTATATAGCGTTCCTCAGGCGACTCTTCTATAAAGGCTTCCAAACGGTAGATAAAAGCCATTACCACATTTTTTAGTGCGGTGTTGTAAAAATCAAAAACATATTTGTTTTGCATCGCTTGTTGTTCTAATTCTTTGAAATTGAACACAATAACTTCTACATCAGAAAGCGCCTCAAAGGTGTATTTAGTTGTTTTTTGGTAATTTAAAATACATTCAGGAGCACCGAAGAAAAAACCTTCTTCGGGCAGAAAAAGTGTGTTTTCATTGCCCCAATGGTCGGTGTAAAATCCCCTAATGAACCCATTTTCAACCAGATAAAAATTCCCGTTGAAAGTTCCTTCTTTGATGATGTATGTTCCCTTCGGAAAGAATTTTCTGTCTGTTAACCGATTCAAAAGTTGTGGTTCATTTTCCGCTAAAATTCGATATTTTCTTCGTAAAAAAACAGCCCAATTCATAGCATTTCATTGTTCTGCAAAAATACGATTTTTTAGAAATAACTTCATAATTTATTGCGCTAACTTCAAAAATATGAATTTATTTTGTTATCCACTTGATGATAGAAAAAGAAAAAAGACTCTCCGAAGAATTAAAACAAGTGACGCAAGCAAACAAAAACTTTTACAAAGTTTATGCAATGCGAATAATTTTTCGGAGAGCCTTTTTTGAGTATTTGGAAGAGAATCTTGTTTAGAAAAGAGCTACCAATCGTTTGGCGTGGTCTTTGGCTTTCTCTTGAATTTGTGTAAGCACTTGGGCAGGCATCATTCCTTCAATGTAAAGCATTCCGTAGGAAATGACAGGCTCTTGAAGCTGTAACTGGCAAAGGTTTGCTGTTTGGCGGTGAGTGTTCAAAAAGTCCGTAAATGGATAATTCTGAGCTCCTCCTTTTTGATATGCTTCTTCGGGCGATGCTGTGGTGAAAGAAAGAATAAGTTTTTTGTTTTTTAGCTGTGTTTCAGGCACTCCGTAAGCAAATCCGTAAGTAAAAACATCATCTAACCATTTTTTTAATAGGGCTGGCAAGGCATACCAATGTACGGGAAATTGCCATACGATGACGTCAGCTTTTTTTAATTTTTCTTGCTCGGCTTCTACATTGATTTTGTAATCAGGATATAACACGCTTAATTCGCTGATTTCCACGTTTGGATGAAGTTTTTTTACTTCGTTTAAAATAGCTTTGTTAGCGTTAGATTGCTCCAAATTAGGATGTCCGTTGATGATTAAAATATGACTCATTTTGTTCTGTTTTTATAAGTTAATAATTCTGTTTACTACTTGCTTTGATAAGGGCAAAGGTAGGCGGATATTTTCGGAAAAACATTGAACTTGTTCAATAAATTTTGTTAAAGTTTAAAATTCTTTATTGCTTTCAATTTTCGTTCTAAATCGTCTGTAATTAGGTCAAAAAATCGTTTTCCTTTGTAAAATATGCCATTTTGTCATATAGAAAAAAGAAATTACGGCTCTATCGTGTCTCTATCCTGTCTCTATCGTTTTTGTATCGAAAGTCTGTTTTAACGAGAGAGTGATTTCTGACATATTGGCATAAAAAAATAGTGTTTATAAAACGTTATTTTTTTTATAATATTTCTTCTTTTATCGTAATATTATTGTGGAGAATTGGTAGCAAGAATGATGATTTTGTCCCCTACTTCTACACTTAGTTTGTGGATAGTGATGTTGTTTTACTTTATGCCATAGGGTAACAACCTTAAATTTAATAAAGTATAGTTTGTGTAACTATTTGGTTTGTAATGGTTTTAAATAGATGATGTATGTTTTTCGGTTTATCCAAAGTATGTAATTCCTGTGGGATTGGTATTTTCTTAATATTTTGGTTTGGGGTGTAGGGAGCAAAAATAATTTCGCTCCCTATCTCCTCTACCCCACCTTCCGAAATTCGGCGGGGGTCATTCCTGTTTTGTTTTTGAAAAGGCGTGAGAAGTAGGGCGGATATTCAAAGCCTAAGCCATAAGCCAGTTCGCTGATGTTTTTGTTGGTGTTTAGCAGTTGGCTTTTCGCCTCTTCGATGAGGTGGTAATGTATGCGGTCTTGCGCGTTCATTCCCGTTTCGCGTTTGAGCATATCGCTGAGGTAGTTGGGCGACAGATGCACCTGCTCCGCCAACTGCTTCACGCTTGGCAGCCCTTTTTCCGACAGATTGCCCTGCTGAAAATAGACCGCCAAAACCTCATCAACTTTCATCAATACATCTTGATTGGCATTGGTGCGGGTGATAAACTGGCGGTCGTAATACCGCACGCAGTAGTTGAGTAGCAGCTCAATGTTGGAGGCAAGGAGCATCTGGCTGTGTCGGTCGATGTTTTCCGAAAGCTCGCGGTCTATCTTTTGGGCGATTTCGCAGAGGTTTTGCTTCTCTTTGTCCGAAAGGTGCAGGGCTTCGCTGGTTTGATAGTCGAAAAAGGAATACGCCTTGATGTTTTTGCCGAGCGAAGTGCCACGGATAAAATCGGGGTGAAAGAAAAGTCCCCAACCTCTTACCTCTTCGCCCTCGGTGTCGGGTTCGGCAAGGGTGATGACCTGTCGCGGAGCGATGCACATCAGGCTTCCGTCCTGAAAGTCGTAGGTCTGTTGTCCGTATTTCAGCTTATTGACACAACGGTTTTTGAACAGCACGGTATAAAACCCCATCGTGAACCTTGTCCCCTTCGGGAAAGGCTCGTTGTAATTAGAGAAATCTATCAACGCCACCAAAGGGTGCTTTACGCTTTTACCCGGCAATATTCGATGCATCTCGGTAATGGTTTCTATGTGTTTTATTTCGTTCATTTTGTTTAATTCAACGCTTGTAAAATGCTTTCGTAATAGGCTTTTGCACGATGTACTGCTAAAAAATATCACCCGCGAGTTTTCTAACTGTCCTTAATCCATACCGAAGTATTGTAGTGAAAGTGCCCT
>JBGYFE010000189.1:0-15007 GCA_041819925.1 Capnocytophaga sp. | reverse complement strand
CTCTCAGGGCAAACGCTCGTGGGCAAATCTTCCGTATCCGAAAGCGTATGCACACACAGCCGTTGGTTGCCCACACGCATTTGTTCCGCCGAAAGACAAATATCCTGCAAAGAAATAGTTTCATCAGTGGAAAGGCTTAAATACTGCTCAAACAAGCCTTTTTGGGTTTTTGTGCCGATGTAGTCTTTTTCGGTGAGTTGTTTCAGGGCTAAAAATCCTGAATCGTTTAAAATCCGTTCAAACTGAGCTACGGTTTCCAAAAACTGCGAAATATGAGCTGGGTGTGTGATTTCTTTGGGCAGAAAATATCCCTTGCAAAGCGATGAAAAATCACTCTGCGACTGCATTCGGTTTTTGGTGGTTTGGGTCAGAAACAAATAACAATGATGATTCAAAAAAGGGCGTTCGTTAAAGTGTTTTTCGTACGAACGAGCCAAAAAAGAAGCGTTTTCTTGCTGTAAATCAGGAGTGTAATTTTCTTTCAAAAACCAATCTTGCTTATGCACCACCACATAATCGGGCAGTACTTTTAGGGCTTTGTGCCACACCGAATGCAGATTGTGATAATCTTCCCCCGAAAGGGTAAAAAGTTCGGGCAGTACCACCGAAAAACCCACCGTAATATCGGCTTCTTTGCTCAATAAACAATCGTTTTCAATGGCTAAAATCGGGAACTTATGCTCCAAAGAATGGATTTTAGAAGTATTTTTCATCTTTTGGGTGTTTGAGATTTTTTGTGTTGAAGATTTTTAGGGTTTGAAGTGGTGCGAATGAACAAGCCAACAGATTTTCGATTTTTAAGATATTTGGGGTGGCGTCGGTGAGCGAGTTTTTTCATCAGTCCATATTGTCCGTATTTTTCGTTTAGCGAAAAGGTCTGCCAAACCGCCAAACTTGCCAAGCCTACGCCTAACCCCAAGCACAGATAAGAATTCAGCCCGATGGTGTAAAGCACCATTACCAAGACCAAAACCACTAAAAGTCCCCCAGCAAAAATGAACAGGTATTGGGCTTTCAAACCTTTAAATTCTACGCTTCTGCCGATGCCTTTGTTGATAGTGTATGTTTTGTGAGTTTCCATTTTACAAGAAGAATGAACGCAAAATGGTGGCTGCCACAATCAGAAAAATACAGGCTCCGAACCACGAAGCGGCGGTTTTGCTCGTGTCGGGGTCGCCACTGCTGAACTTGTTATACACCTTTACCCCGCCGATAAGTCCCACCACCGCTCCGATGGCGTAAATCAGCTTGGTGGCAGGGTCAAAATACGAGGTTACCATTTGTGTGGCTTCGTTGATTCCGCCCACACCATTGCCCTGTGAAAAAGCAACATTCGCTATGATCAAAAGCGATAAAAACAACTTTTTTTGAATTAATTTACGTGTCATTTTTTTAACATTTTTAAAATTTTAAAGCAAAAGTAAGTCGGGGTTATCTAATGAAAATCAAAGTGGTAGCAAGTGGCAGAAAATGGCGGAGATTGGCGGAATGTAAATATTTTTGTAACTTTGCCCGTTGAAAAGCATAATGTTTATGGCAAAAATTTACTTTTACAAAGGCTCTGAAAATATATTTGAAAAGGATAAAAAGGAAAATGATTCTGCAAATAATGATATAAAGAAAATCCAAGAAGCTTTTTTGAAAGTTTTGGATAATAAAAACCTATCTTTTTTGTTAGGAAGTGGTTGTTCTTCCTATGAAATTAAAAAGATTATTGAAGATAAAAATAATTCCGAAAGCCCTAAAATAGAAAAAAAACAAATAGGAATACCTGTTATGGTTCCTATGGCAGAGGAATTTTATGATTTATCAGATTTTGTAGAATATAAAAAGTGGCTATTAGAGGAATTAAAAATAAATGTAGATGATGATGAGGGCTTTGAATTTAAGAAAAATCTTGAAGCCTTTTTATCGGTGTTGCATAGTTTATCTTTTTATCATTCAAAGATTAAAAACGAGAATGATATATCAAAGAAAATCAATGAGATTATTATAAAAGCCCGAAATTTTATTCTTCAAAAATGTCTTAATGAAAAAAATATAAAAAATGGAGATGATAATGAATTGTTGGAGGTGTATAGAACCTTCTATAAAAAATTATTAACACGAAATCCTACTTTGCCAAGGCTAAATATTTTTACAACCAATTATGATTTGTATTCAGAAAGAGCAATGGACTCATTGGGGATACATTATGTAAATGGATTTACGGGAGGAATAAGTAAATTTTTCAATCCAACTATTTTTAATTATGCTCTTGCTGAAAAAATGGATTTATCTCAATCTAAATGGAATGTTATTGATAATTTTTTCTATTTATACAAAATTCACGGTTCTGTGAATTGGGTAGAAAACAATGATGAAGGAAAATTATTTAAAATTCAAGAAATCCAAGACCCTACTTTTGAAAAATTAGAGAATAAAGAATCTATAATGATTCACCCTACTCCCTTGAAATACAATGCAAGCTTGGGAAGTCCTTATTCAGACTTATTTAGGGAGTTTCAGAAGAAGTTGATGCAAAATAATAATATTTTGGTAACTATTGGGTACAGTTTTAGTGATGAACACATCAATAATCTCATATTCCAAGCCTTTACAATTCCATCATTTCGGTTGATTATTGTTGGAACTCAAAAGCAATCAGAGACTATTGAAAAACTTTATAAATTAGATGATTCGAGAATTTGGATTATTGGAGGATATGACGAGAAAGATGAGCCTATTCATTATTTTAAAGGGTTTGTCAAAGAAATTCTACCTGATTTAACAAATGAAGATTTGGATAAAAAATTAGAAACTACCATTACGAATTTAAAGGATTTACTAAAATGACAAAAGAAGATAAACAACGAGTAATAGGGAAAGTTGTCGCCATAAATTCAGATAGATTTTCGGTTGAATTACTGAGCGGACTAGATAACTTTAATGTCAATGGATATGATGACATCCACTATTTTGCTCAGCTCAATAGTTATGTGATTGTTCCTTATCAAAATTATTATATTGTTGCAGAAGTTTCAGGGGTAAGAGAAAAAGATTTGAATGTACCTTTTTCTAATCCAACCGACCAAATTTTAAGCAAAATACAGGCTGGAAAGTTTTTAGAAGTTTTGCCGATAGGTACTATCAAGGATAGTAAATTTGAATTTGGAGTAAGTGTATATCCTACGCTTTATTCTGATGTTCTTTACATCAAAGAGCAAGAGTTGGATATTATTTTTAAAACAGATGCTAATAAAATACCTATTGAAGAGAATAAATATAGATATACTTCTCTACCCATTGGAAAATCCATTATTTTTCCTGATTATGAGGTTAAAGTAGATATTGATAGATTTTTCGGAAGCCATTCTGCTGTTTTAGGAAATACAGGAAGTGGAAAATCTTGTACCATAGCATCTATGCTACAAACCCTTTATAACCTACAAGAATATAGTGCAGTAGGAAGTAGCTTTATTTTCTTTGATGTTAATGGAGAATATCGCCAAGCTTTTGAGAGATTAAATGAAAATAATGATATACAAGTAACGAATTTATCCATTGATATAGAAAATCCTGATGAAAAATTTGAACTTCCCCACTGGTTTTTAAATATTGATGAATGGGCTTTATTACTCAAAGCAAGTGAAAAATCACAACTACCTATTTTAAGAAATGCTTTGGGATTAGCTTACTTGTTTCAATCAGGAGAAAAAGAAGACTTTAAAAATCATATTTTAGCATCGTGTATTACACAAATATTGCGAGATGAAACAAGTAGCCCATCTAAAAAAGACAGAATAAAGTCTATTTTACAGAAATTTAATACTAATGAGATTAAATTATCTGTGATTTGTAGTGGGGGTAATTTTCATAATGGAATAAAAAATGTAGAATGTACGATAGAAAATTGTCTTTTTATCCATTATGGTGAGATGAAAGGTATCAACTATTTATTTGATTATTTAGAACAAAGAAATGATAATGGAGAGTATAAATTTCTATCACAAAACTTTCAAATCCCAACATACAAATCAGATAAAAAATTTGATTTTGAGTTATTGGAAGAATGTTTAGACATTGCTATTTTATATGAAGAAGCACACGGCAATAAACAGATAAGAGATTATTGCTCTTCTATGATAACTCGTTTTAAAAGTATCAAAGAACGAAATGATTTTAAATTTTTGACTAAAAACACTGATATTCAAGAAATTGATAAATATATCAATTTGCTTTTAGGACTTGAGAATCAAGAAGACAGTGCAATCAAGAAAAATCAAGTTATAATCATAGACTTGAATTCAGCTAATGATGAAACAGTTGAAGTTATTTCTTGTGTTATTTCTCGTTTGATTTTTGAAAAATTGAAAACCGCTAAAAACCGAAATAAATTTCCTGTTAATTTAGTTTTAGAAGAAGCTCATAGATATATTTCTACTGAGTCAGGGAAAGTTTTTGGAGATGCTAATAGGATTTTTGAGAGAATAGCCAAAGAGGGAAGAAAATATGGAATGTTTTTATTGGTTTCTTCTCAAAGGCCAAGTGAACTTTCAAGAACGGTACTTTCGCAGTGTAGCAACTTCATTGTTCATAGAATACAAAATCCTGAGGATTTGTCTCATATCAGACAAATTACACCTCATATTTCAGAAACGGTATTAAGAAGATTACCTTCAATACCGACACAACACGCTTTAATATTTGGTCATTCGGTAAATTTACCCACTACTTTTAAAGTAAATGAGGCAAATCCAAAACCTAAAAGTGATAATAATGAGATTAGTAAGAATTGGTTTAGAGAAAAGGATTTTCAGATGAATATTAACTAGTTTTTCACACAAACTCCCCAATATCAAATTTTTCATCGGATTGAGAAGGTTTCGGTAGTAAGGTGTCTAAAAGTTGGGCGACTTTTAGGGAAGCCTCAGGTAAGGCTTTTTCGATTTCTTCCAATAGATTGGTACCAACCACTTTTTGGGCTAGTTCTCTATTTTCTGTGGTGGAAGATGCATTTTGGCTTAGAAAATCAGCTACTTTTTCCAAATCCTCAAAAGACAAACCCGTAGCAAAATCATCATTGGTTGTATCTAATCCCATTCGGCGTAAATCCTCTTCTTCCTGCTCTAAATCAAGCGTTTCACTTGTGGTTGCCTCTTCAAATTCCTCCAAAATGGCTTGTTTTTCGGCTTCGGTGAGCGTGTTTTCCTGCTTTTGAACTACAAACTTACTGGCTCCCACTATGTTTTGCTTTGGAATTAAAGTTTCAGTAGGAGTTTTAGAATTTTTTTTTGGATTTTTTGGATTTTTTCGCTCTATTTTTAATGAAAATTTCTCTGAAAGCAACAAAAAAATCACAACAATCAATAAAAATATGATAATCTTTTCCATAGCTAAAAAATAGGTTTGTATTTCTGATGAAAACTCTGGATAATTTCCTCTTGATATTGCTCAAAATGAGCCTGTAACACATTGTCCAAATAAGTATAAATACTGATTTTATCCTCGCCAATAACTTGGACAATTCGGGCAATTCGCTGATGAAATTCCGCTCGGATATACACCGATTTTCCCTCTCGTGCCGATGTTTGCCCTTGCTGAAAAAATCGATTTTCATACAGCGAAGTATCCGTTTTTTTCTTCTTTGCGGCTTCTTTTTTGGTTATATTCGTTTCTGAAAAAGAATTTTCGGTCTCTTTTTCAGCAGTTGAAATAGAGGACTTCTTAGTATCAGAAATCCCCGCCATCAGTTCCATTAGCTGGTTTTCATTAAGTATTGGATTTTTTTCTTTCATACGATTTTTTTTAATTTAAACATTTGATTTACAGAGAAATAATTTGTAAAAATTCACTAATAAAATCATCTAAATGACAGCCATTCATACCCTTTTCATCGGCAGGAAGCAAGGTAGAACGAAACACCCACTTTTGGTTGTCGGTGCCGTCCTTGCGAAACCGCTTCGTATCAGAAATATAGGCGTTCATCAGGGGTAAATTTAGGTCGGCGATGACCTTTTCATAGATTTTATACAAAGGCGATTTTTCCCTGCCATCTACCTGATTCCAAAACAGATACACGCTTTCAATGGTGCTTTCTGTGTTTTTGGCGATGATGCTTGTCAGCACTTCGGTAAAACTCAATGTACTTTCAATCACGACCCTATCGGCGGTGATGGGCGAGAAAATATGGTGCATTTGCGAAAGTACCGTTAGCACCCCTGCGGTATTGACCGTCCCTGGCATATCAAACAGCACAAGGTCTATCGGATAGGGATTTTCAGCCAGAAAAGATTGGGCTTTTTCTATGGCTTCATTGGGTTTGCAAGTGATGATGGGATAGGCTTTTTTGTTAATTTGACTGAACTGCCGTTGTGCCAATCGCTTAAAATGTTCGTTCTGCATTACCGTTTTTAGGTCTTGCTCTCGCATACGGCTTAGGCTATATTGCGGATAATCGCAGTCCATTACCACTACATTATAGCCCATTCGGTAGTGCAGAACGCTGGCTACCAAAGTGGTAAAAGTGGTTTTTCCAACGCCCCCTTTTTGGGTGGAAAAACTAACGAATTTTTGGGTTTTTGTGTTCATTTTTATATGTTTAGGTATTTTTGTAACTACTTCTATTTTTAGGTTTTTATCTGTATGTGACTGTTTTTATGTATTTTTCGATTATTGTAATTGTTTATATATCAGCATATTATCAGCTGTAAATATTGTTATACAGACCAATATCTCTCTGTTTATCCATATTTTTTTATATTTTTACTTATCTTCTTAAAAACTTACTTTCTCATCTCCTTTCAAACTCATCTCCTCACATTCTTACTTTCGTGCGTTTGTATGTATAGCCGTAGCTACATCTTTACGCCCAATTGTATGGGAATTGATAGGTGCAAAGAAACATACATACCTAAAAACACTTGGAAAGAAGGTGATTTTTGGCAGAATAAGGCACTCAATGGCAGTGGTTTGGGTAGTTTATGGGTGCCTAAAATTTGCTTGATTTGCAGAAAATAAAAAACGATGATAATGGATTTTTTCTGTGATGATAAAAAGCTAAATGCAATGCGACTGACAGGGAGCATTTTCTGTTCAACCGAACAGAGCAAGTTGTGTTTTCAGGCACTCTTAGGCGTTATAGTGCCTTGAAAACCACTTGCCCTTGCAGGGAGCTGAAAACCCCTCCAAAGTCGTGGTTTTTTACTTAATACTGAATTTTTATGAACGATAATTTAAACCTTAAAAAACCAAAAAATGGGCGAAATAAAAAGCTCAATCCCACCACCCACCGCTATGTATTTCGGCTAAATGATGAAGACAATACCCGATTTTTATCCCTTTTTGAACAATCAGGAATGAAAGTCAAAGCCCATTTTATCACTTCGGTACTTTTTAGTCGAGAAATCAAAAGTGTAAAAATTGATAAATCCACCACAGATTTTTATATCAAACTCACCGAACTTTATGGGCAATTTCGGGCGGTGGGCGTGAATTACAATCAGATAGTAAAGATTTTGTATCGCAATTTTTCCGAAAAGAAAGCCGCTGCTTATCTCTTTAAATTGGAAAAACAAACCGCTCAAATGGTGGCTATCTGTAAAGAAATTATGGCCATTGCTGAAAAATTAGCACGGCATCTCACCGAAAAAAACACAAAAAATGGTCGCTAAAATTCATCGGGGAAGTAACCTTTTGGGCGTGCTTTTGTACAATCACAACAAATTGGACAAGCAAGAAGCTACGATTCTACACACTCAAAACATCATTCAATCCATCAGTGGAAATATCGAAATATCTGAAATCTCGCGTTCGTTCGCTCCGTATTTGTTTGCCAATCAAAAAACCGAAAAACCAATTTTGCATATTTCCCTAAATCCCAATCCCAAAGATGCGATTTCTGACAAGACTTTTATAACAATCGCCCAAGAGTATATGCTCCAAATGGGCTTTGAAAATCAACCCTTTGTAGTGTATAAGCACTCGGATATTGAGCGGGAGCATATTCACATCGTTTCGGTGGGCATTGATGAAAATGGCAAAAAAATCAGCGATTCGTTTGAGAAAATTCGCTCGATGAAAGTATGCAGAAACCTTGAAAAACAATTCCATTTAACCCCAGCCATTATCAATGAAAAAGGGGTGGAATTAGAAAGTGAGTTCATAAACAAGGAAAATCATTTTAAAATGTTCAAAGTGGATTACACCCAAAACGAAGTGAAAAAACAAATTGCTTGGGCAGTTAGGCAAGTCATAAAAAACTATCAGTTTCAGTCTTTTGGGGAATACGCGGCTTTGCTTAGTCGGTTTAATATCGGCATCGAAAAAGTGGAAGGCGAACTACAAGGGACATTCAAAAAAGGCTTGATTTACTTTGCGTTGGACGAAAACGGCAACAAGGCAAGTCAGCCCTTTAAAGCCTCAAAAATGGGAAAATCCTTAGGGCTTCCTTTGTTAGAAAAGCAATTTCAAAAACAACTCAATTTTCATAAAACACAAGACACGGATTTTTTAAAAGGCGAAATTTTAAATGCCCGACATTCTGCCAACAATTTTGAAGATTTTATCAAAAATCTCAACGCTAAAAACATTGATGCAGTCATACGGAAAAACACCCAAGGGCGACTCTATGGCATCACCTTTATTGACCATAATTCGCAGTGCGTATATAACGGCTCTCGGCTTGGCAAAGCCTTTTCTGCCAATACTTTTGAGGTGTGGCTAAAATCTTTGCAAGAAAATTTTAAGCAAAATGAAAATCAAAAATGTAATAAAAATGAGCAAAATAACCACTTTGTTGGGCAAAAAACAAAGAAATCAAAACCCACAAAAACCGATGTTTCAGCGGATTTTTCATTGGAAAAATACCAAAATGATTTTGGAGCGGTTTCGGCTTTGAATGAATTTTTCAACCTATTTTCAATCGGCTTACAAGGAACAGATTACGAAGAAGAAAGTTTTATCCAGCAAATGCAACGAAAACATAAAAAGAAATCTAAAAAAATTTCTTCCTAATCTTTTTTTCTCTATCTCTTTGATTTACAAATTTTTAATTTTTTAATCTTTAAAATTTTTTAATTCTTTTTAATCTAAACTAAAAAATAAAAAATAAATAAAAATGCAAAACGATGATGATTTAAGAGCCCTTGCCAAGATAATGGCATTTATGCGGGCGGTGAGTATTTTGGTGGTGCTGATGCACCTGTATTGGTATTGTTACGGCTTTTTTCAGGCTGAAAAATGGATTTTAAGCGTGGTGGATAGAATTTTGACCAACTTTCAGCGAACCGCAGGGCTTTTTTCACATCCATTATACACCAAATGTTTTGCTCTTGTGCTGTTGGCTTTGAGCTGTTTGGGAACCACAGGCGTAAAAAACGAAAAAATCACTTGGAAAAAAATCTACATTGCCTTGATAGTAGGAGTTTTGTTTTTCTTTGGAAACTTTTGGATTTTATACCTAAAAGCTCCCGCTTCTCTTGTGGCATTTTTCTATGTTTTGACCATCGCCATTGGTTACATTGCCCTCTTGATGGCGGGTTCGTGGATGAGCCGACTTTTAAAAACCAACCTAATGGACGATGTTTTTAACAATGAAAATGAGTCTTTTATGCAGGAAACTCGGCTGATGCAAAATGAATATTCTATCAACCTGCCCACACTTTTTTATTATCAAAAGAAATGGAACAAAGGCTGGATAAATGTGGTCAATCCTTTTCGGGCAAGCATTGTGCTGGGAACCCCTGGTTCGGGAAAATCCTATGCCATTGTCAATAATTACATCAAACAACAAATCGAAAAAGGATTTGCGATGTACATTTATGACTTCAAATTTGATGACCTTTCCACCATTGCTTATAATCATCTGCTTAAAAATCTGGATAAATACAAAATTCCACCCAAATTCTATGTAATCAATTTTGACGACCCACGCAAAAGCCATCGCTGCAATCCTATCAATCCCGATTTTATGAGTGATATTTCCGATGCGTACGAAAGTGCCTATACCATTATGCTCAATCTCAATCGCTCGTGGATTCAAAAGCAAGGCGATTTTTTCGTGGAGTCGCCCATTATTCTTTTGGCGGCTATTATTTGGTTTTTGAAGATTTATGAAAACGGAAAATACTGCACTTTTCCACACGCCATCGAGCTTTTAAACAAGCCCTATGCCGATGTTTTTACCATTCTGACTTCCTATCCCGATTTAGAAAACTACCTTTCGCCCTTTATGGATGCGTGGCAAGGTGGAGCCCAAGACCAATTGCAAGGGCAAATCGCTTCGGCTAAAATTCCGCTGTCAAGAATGATTTCGCCACAGCTCTATTGGGTGATGACAGGCGATGATTTTTCGCTTGATATTAACAATCCCAAAGAACCCAAAATCCTTTGTGTGGGCAATAATCCCGATAGGCAAAATATTTATTCTGCGGCTTTGGGGCTGTATAATTCCCGAATCGTAAAACTTATCAACAAAAAAGGGCAACTCAAATCTTCCGTGATTATCGATGAGCTTCCCACCATTTATTTCCGTGGTTTGGACAATCTTATCGCCACCGCACGAAGCAATAAAGTAGCCGTGTGTTTGGGATTTCAGGATTTTTCACAGCTTACCCGTGATTATGGCGATAAAGAAAGTAAAGTAATTCAAAATACCGTAGGGAATATTTTTAGCGGACAAGTAGTAGGAGAAACCGCCAAAACCCTGTCTGAACGCTTTGGGAAAGTCCTTCAACAACGCCAATCCAAAACCATCAATCGCAATGATGTTTCGACTTCCATTTCTACCCAACTCGATAGCCTAATTCCCGCCAGTAAAATTTCCAATCTCACGCAGGGAATGTTCGTAGGAGCGGTTTCGGACAATTTTAATGAGCGTATCGACCAGAAGATTTTTCACGCTCAAATTGTAGTGGATAACCAAAAAGTAAGTGCCGAAATGAAAAATTATCAGAAAATTCCGCAAATTCTATCCTTTGTAGATGAAGATGGAACGGATAAAATGCAAGAACAAATACAAACCAATTACAAACAAGTAAAGTTAGACATTGTAGAACTTATCAAAAACGAAATTTCTCGCATCGAAAACGACCCTGAATTGGCTCATCTGGTGAGGAAAGAGGAGGAGTAACTTAAAATAGAATTATTTTTTTATAATAATAGGGGCATTATCAATCCATTGGTAGCGTATATGGGTATGTTTTTTTTATAATTTGAAAATCTGATAGTGGTTTTAAAAACAAATAAATAGAATCTTTACAAAGTTGCGTTTTAAACAAATCTTCTTGGGCAATGAAATGTAAAGAAGTTGGAATTGTAAAGGATTTTGGAGATTTTATTATACTCCCTTCGGATACCTTATACAAATAAAATTTAGAAGTTCCCCGTGTATTTGAACTATCTATTTTTTGCACATTCGTTCCCAAAAGCCCCAATTCACTTTGGATTAAGGCTTGTTCATATGAAATAGTTGGTTCTGCTTGTTGGTTTTGTTCTTTTCTTGGAAATAAATCAATGGCGTAATTACTGCGTATGGTCATCAGGGCTTCTTCGGGTAATTCTTGTTGGCAACCAGAACAAGAACTTACCAAAAAGGCTATTAAACTTCCATATATCCATTTTTTCATACTGACAACAATTTAATAAATTTAATCCATAAAAAGAAATCCTTATATAAGATTACTCTCTTTATAAGGATTTTTATTTTACTCTCGTTTTTTATTCTTGGGTATATTGAGCATCCCATTGGTTGCCATCATCTCCTTTGTGTCCATCTAATTTGATAACAAAACTTTTGGCAGGGAAATAAGGGGTAAGTCGAATATCCAACCAAACTCGGTCTTTTTGCTGTCTATCTTGCTCAAACCGAACGATTTTAAATTTTTCTATCAATTTATCAGGACCTTTGATACCATCAAGGAATTGCACTATCTGTCTTCGCAAATCATCTTCGGTTTTAGCATTCCAATTCTCAAAGGCTCTTCGGTTAAGGAAATCCAATAATACTTTGGTTACATAGTCGAAAACGCGAACCACCGAATAGGTTTGAAGTCCTATGTTGTCTCCTGTGAATAGTGTTTTGGCAGAAAAAGCCATTATCTTGCCATATTCATTAACCATAGGAACTAACCCCATTTTTTCTAACTGTGAGATTTCGCTTTTTTTCAAACTAAAACGCACAGCATCTACTTCGTTAATACCTCCGTGTTTTTTTCCTGCTGAAACTTGCGACATCAATGTTTTATGTATTTTTCCTGCCAAAGAAGTAGATGGTGGCAAATAAACACTATCTTCTTCGCCTATTTCTTCGGCTCTGCCTCTGCCTACAAGCCAATTACAAGTCATAATTACATTACTTCTATGCAATTCGCCCCCTGTTAAATTCGCACTATGAAACAAATCTACCACATCATCAGGTTTGTCCAAATCCACAAAATCTGTAATAAGCATTACCTTGTTTTCATTGCAGATTTTTGCCCACTTTTCTAACACTTTATTAGACCCTAAATACCCAGGAATTGCTAATATTGAATAATTATCTCTTAAATCTAAACGATCATAATATAAACTAAATTCCGAAGCAATATGGTCAATAAATACAGGGTTGTCCAAATCCGTTACCTGCTCCATTGAAGCATTGATGATATTTACATTATCAACTTTGTCAAGCTCTGTATTTTTGTAGAATTGAGCGATGGTTCTATATGAAACTTCTAATTCTCTTGTTTGTTCTAAGGTAGTTTTTAGATTTTTCTTTAATGTATGAACCGCCGCTGATGCTTTTTCTTTGCACGAATCCACCATTTTATCCACAGATTCATTAGATTCAAGCAGATTTATCCAGAGTTCAATCTTTTTAAGTAACTCCTCTCTTTCAAAAGCCTTATTCTTATCCGTCAAAAATATTTGCTTTCTGGCTTTTCGTTCAGGGTTCATATTAGCAATGCCATCCACTACCGATTCAATAAAACTAAACCCGCCCATCTTAGCCAGCGGATTGTTTCTACTATCAAATTGTTGGGATTGGGAATGTTCCTGTGATGGATTTAACTGAGTCTTTGACATAGCGATGTGTGTTATTTTTGGTTGTTTTCTAATTCTGTGGCTACTGCTTTAAGTGCCTGAATAAGTGCTTGTTTTGAAGCATTGTCAGTGAGTATATTGCGAAGTACTTTATTGTTTCTTAACTGACGCATAATGTTATTGTATTGTTCTTCCTCTAAACTCAAATTTTTCAAAAAAGGCGAATTTTCTACCAATTTATTGGGAGTAAAATCACCCACATTGTTAAATTTAAAATCTTCTTTCACACTTGCCCCTTCTTGGTCTTGATGTTCTATGGATATAGAAGGTTGAAAATACCTAAATACATCTTCCACGGTTTTAAGACCCGTAACTATCTCAGGAGAAACAGATTCATCAGCGGTAAGTTTACCCACCAAAAGTGTTTTATTTTCTTGAATTTCTTGAATTGCCTCGTTGGCATCCACTTTAACTTCGTTGCCACCAACACCATAATTGAACATTGCCATAGGACTTTCTTTGCTTAAATTAATATGTGAATTATATTTTACTGTCGTTTGCTTATTTTGAATAACCTCCTCACTATTTTTTATTATCACAGAACCCTCTAACCCAGATGAAGACATCGGTTTTCGTATAAACTGTATTAATTTCTGAATAAAGGACATTTTTCAAATTTTAACACTTTTGATTATCGCTCATATCTCTCAAAAGAATCAATAAATATCATTTTTCAATGATAATTGTATCAAAAACTTACAGGAACAGCGTAATTGTTAGTACCCCAAAAGTAAATTTTAAGAACTGCTTTCAATACCCATATACGCCTTGAAAAACAAATACTCTTACGAGTAAGTCGCTTCAAATGGGTACGCATAGATAAATTCTTACGCTCAATACGATTAGTTCCATAGCGTGTAACTCTATGCACTAAACTATCTATAAGAGTTTTATATTGCTTTAAATTATCAGTAAATACATACCGGGCATCAGCCAATTTTAATGTTTTTAACACTACATTTAATGTTTTGTTTGTTCTTGTCCCTACATTAAAACTCACAACAGCCCTCGTACCTCTTTCAAGTGCATACACTATCCAAATTTTATTTTGCTTACTGCCTACAAATGTACACACCTTATCTACTTCATACACTTTTGCTTTACTAATAGCAGGTATAGTAATAGCCTCTGCTATTTTTGACAATCTTCTTAAAAGAGTAGTAGCAGAAATACCTAACAAACGAGCTGTACTACGAATGCCCAATCCCTCCTTAGTAAATACTACTATCTGGTCATTAACGGAATTTTTATAAGCATTATACCGATAGTTTTGTACTTTTGTTTTCTTGCAAGAAGTACATTTAAAACGCTGATTTCCCCCTTTGGTATAACCATATCGTATAGTAACTCCATTACAACAATAGGTACAAATATTTTGACCATCTACGCACTTAAAATAAGAATTTGATTTTTTTACAAATGTACTACACGCCACTTTTGATGACAAATTTACATCTTTATTTTAAATAAACAATACTTTTTATTATTTATTTTTTTATTTTAACACTTTTAGTTGTTAAGTTTTTGAAAAACAGATGTTTATGTTTCTGAAAATGAACTTCTTAAAACTAATACAATTGTCTTTAAAACACTTTTTATCTCAAATAAGGTAAAAATACAAACAACACTCAATACAATATTTCAAAAATTGCCGACAACACATCTGAAACACAAGGTCTCAAATAACGCATTTAAAAGCCTTTTTAAACCCTTTTCGTAGATAAGATTATATGCTAATACCTCCAAAAATAATTGTTTTAAGGACATAAAGCTTTGATTTACAAAGGTTTAAAACTTCAACAACACATCTGGAACATTACCAGTTCCGTTTCTTTGTCATAGTATTGCCCTTGGTATAAGAAATTACAAAAATCTTTGTCGCCTTTTAGTTTTCTTACTCGTCCGTAAATATCAAGCTCTCTTGCCCATACCAACTCACCTTGTT
>JBGYFE010000188.1:0-4274 GCA_041819925.1 Capnocytophaga sp. | reverse complement strand
GTTGCGACTCCCCGCCGAGTTGTTGTATGCCAAAGAGTTAGAAGCCTTAAAGGCAGAAGATAAAAACGAAGAAAAACCCGTTGGGTGGCAACTTTCGCCAAAAGCTGTGTTTAAATTTATTGTAGGCGGAAAAGCCCAAGGCGTGGACATTACGCCAAAATACATTGGGCATAATCGATTGGTTGAAATTGCGATTGCTACATTGCTTACCGACCGTTCATTGCTACTTATCGGTGAGCCAGGAACTGCAAAATCGTGGTTGTCGGAAAATTTAACAGCTGCCATTTGTGGTGATTCTGCCAAAGTCATTCAAGGAACAGCAGGGACAAGCGAAGAACACATTCGTTATTCGTGGAATTACGCAATGTTGCTGGCAAACGGTCCGTCAAACGAAGCGCTTATTAAAAGTCCTATTTATCGAGCTATGGAAACAGGTTCGGTGGCTCGATTTGAAGAAATTTCACGCTGTGCCTCAGAAGTACAAGATGCTTTAATTTCAATTATGTCCGAAAAAACAATTGCTATTCCTGAATTGGGCAAAGAATTGCCTGCTCAACGTGGATTTTCAATCATCGCAACGGCAAATACTCGCGACCGAGGCGTGAACGAAATGTCATCGGCATTAAAACGACGTTTTAATATCATCGTTTTGCCTGCGCCTGCAACGCTTGAAACGGAGGTTTCTATTGTTACTAAACGTGTTGCCGAAATTTCAAGCAATTATCGTTTGAAAGCAAATCTACCAAGCAGTGAAGCTATTGAAAAAATTGTTACTATCTTCCGCGAACTTCGCAAAGGAGCTACTTTGGACGAGAAACAAAAACTAAAATCTCCGAGTGGCGTAATTTCCACAGCCGAAGCTATTTCACTCATAACCAATAGTATGGCTCTTGCAGGAAGTTTCGGTAGTGGTACCGTAACCGACGAAGACCTCGCCTCAGGATTGCAAGGCGCTATCGTTAAAGATGAAGAAAAAGACAAACTCGTTTGGAAAGAATATCTCGAAAATGTAATGAAAAAACGAGGTGCTTCGTGGCGAGCGCTCTACAATATGTGTACGGAAATGAATGGATAACTTTGAAATATGAAAACTTTTGGAGTACGACACCTTTCGGCAAGTGCATCGTTCCATTTATTGCAATTTTTGGAAAAGCACAAACCAAAGTGTATTTTAATTGAAGGTCCGTCAGATGCCACACCTCTTATCACGCATATTGCTGAAAAAGGAGTAAAGCCGCCTATTGCTTTATTGGGATATACTTTGGAACTTCCTATTGAAACAGTGCTTTACCCGTTGGCAAGTTATTCACCCGAATATCAGGCAGTTTGTTGGGGCATACGCAAAAAATCAGAAGTGCGTTTCATTGATTTGCCTTCTGAAATTATGTTGAAACTTCGGCAGGAACGCAATCTTGAAGAAGATACTGAAAAAGCAACTAATTTTTACGCCTTTCACAATGAACTTTATCACCAATTGGCTGTACGTTACGACGAAACAGACTATGAAAGTTATTGGGAACGAAATTTTGAACACAACCTCAATGAAAATGTTTTCCGTGAAGGTTTAGGTTACCAATCTGAACAAATTCGAGAAATGGTCATTGAGAAGGAATATGAAGCTGTTCCGTATGATTTTTCATATAATCTGATTCGGGAATCTTATATGAAAAGAGAAATTGAAAGCGCTTTAACCGTTTTCAAACCCGAAGAAATTGTGGTGGTTGTCGGAGCGTATCATCTGAGCGGTATCCATAGCAATTTACCAGCAATGAGTGATGATGAACTCAATAAACTTCCGAAAGTAAACTCTCAACTTACGCTAATGCCTTATTCTTATTTGCGGTTAAGCAGTCGAATGGGCTACGGAGCTGGCAATAAAGCACCGTATTACTTTGAGTTGATGTGGCAATCAATGCAAAACGGAACACTGGACAATTTGCCTGCGGTTTATCTATCAAAAATTGCATCAGAATTACGAAAGAAGGGCGACAATGCCTCGTCAGCAAATGTGATTGAAGCCGTTCGCTTGGCAAACGCACTAACTTCAATGCGTGGTGGAAAAATTCCTGTTCTGAAAGACTTACACGATGCCGTAATTACGTGTTTTGGCGCAGGAGATTTGTCCGTCGTGGCAGAAGCAATCAATAAGGTGGACATTGGAACGGCAATCGGAAATGTTCCCGAAGGAATAAGCCAAACTCCTGTTCAAGAGAACGTAAACCAAGAGTTGAAACGCCTAAAACTCACGCCCTACAAATCGGCAGTTGCGCAGGAACTCATTCTTGACTTACGCGAAAATTTTAAAGTAAAATCCAAAGAAGCTGCGTTCATCGATTTGAATCGCTCTACTTTTTTGCACCGACTAAGCCTATTAGGAATTCATTTTGCCGAGAAGCAAAAAATATCACAAGACAGCGCTTCGTGGGCTGAAAAATGGATACTAAAATGGTCGCCCGAAGTTGAAATAGAAATTGTGGAGGCCAATCTGAAAGGAGAAACTATTGAAGTGGCTGCTGCGTTCCACCTGAAAGAACAACTAAATGAATCGGAAGATATTTCGGTGGTAGCAACTATTATCCGTCAAGCCTGCGAATGTCATCTGACGGAATTATTTGACAATGCTATAAGCACTTTACAACGCTTGCTCGTAGAATCGAATAATTTTTCTGCGGTTGCCAATGCTGCTCACGAACTTTCTGTGTTAATTCAATACGGAGGCTTGCGTCAGTTCAATTTAGAACCACTTAAACCCATTTTGCAACAACTTTTTTTAAGAGCTTCTCTTTTATTGGTTGATGCAGCTTCGTGTGATGACAAAGCAGCAAGTAACGTAATGCAATCAATCAATGTGATGGAACTTATTTCACAACAACAATTCGATTTGGTTGATATTGAAACGTGGCAAAAGGAACTTTCATTGTTGGCGTGGCGTGATGACCTAAATACACGCCTATCAGGAACTGCTTTCTCCATTCTGTTGGAACATAATTTAGCAACAGAAGAAGATTGCGCAAAAGAGGTTTCACGTCGCCTTTCGCCAGGTGTTCCGGCTGAGTTAGGCGCAGGTTGGTTTGAAGGATTATCAGGAAGGAATCGGTATGCGCTGCTTTCACGCATATCATTGTGGAAAGAGTTAGATATTTACGTCCGTCAATTAGATGAAGAAGAATTTTTGCGTTCTGTGGTGTTCCTCCGAAGAGCTTTTTCTGATTTTGAGCCCAATCAGAAAAACAGCATAGCCGAACTTTTAGGCGACCTTTGGGGAATGAGCAAAGAAACCGCTGCCGAAATTTTGCAAGCCGAACTTTCAGAAGAAGAAAACTCAAAATTAGATGAATTGAACAATTTTGAATTTGATTTCTAACTTTTTTATATTACATTTGTGCCCTAACTTAAAAAATTTAATACTATGTCATTTACATTACCAAGATTGCCTTACGCTTATGACGCATTAGAACCTCATATTGATGCACGCACGATGGAAATTCATCATACAAAACATCATAATGCTTACACTACCAATTTAAACGCTGCCATTGCAGGTTCTGACTTGGAAGGAAAAAAAATTGAGGAAATACTAAAAAATTTGGATATGAACAACAGCGCCGTTCGCAATAACGGAGGTGGTTTTTATAATCACAATCTATTCTGGGAGGTTATGAGCCCAAATGGAGGCGGATTGCCAAGCGGAGAGTTAGCCAAAGCTATTGACGAAAGTTTTGGAAGTTTCGACGCTTTCAAAGAAAGTTTTTCAAAAGCGGCTGCCACACGTTTTGGCTCAGGCTGGGCTTGGCTTTGTGTTCTCAAAGGCGGAAAGTTAGAAATTTGTTCAACCGCCAATCAAGACAATCCGTTGATGCCAAACATAAGTTGCGGAGGGTTTCCGATTTTAGGTTTAGATGTTTGGGAACACGCCTACTATTTAAATTATCAAAACCGACGCCCTGACTATATTCAAGCATTTTTCAGCGTAATAAACTGGAAGAAAGTAGAAGAACTTTACGCTAAAAACAAATAAAAACAATAGCTCAAAAAAATAAATAAAGATATTTGAAGCTCATTCTAATAGTAATATAACTTTAAGGAATAATTTTTTCATAATATACAAATATATTTTATTTCTAAGCTCGAAAGTCGTGAGATTTTTGAGCTTTTTTTATTTTTATCACTCAATATTTTTATAAAATCAATATATTTAGTCATAAAACACCATATATTTAAAAAAAACTATACTATAAAAATTAAATTCAGCTTTATTTTATTACAAACATTAG
>JBGYFE010000187.1:0-16969 GCA_041819925.1 Capnocytophaga sp. | reverse complement strand
GCGTTGAAAGAAAATGGAGAGTCGGTCATTCAAGAAGTAGGGCTTTATTTTGAGTATAAGCTATATAGAGGAAATCGTACAACGAAAATTAATGCAGAAAACTTTCAGGCGTTTGTTTCAATGAATTATCCAACGCTTGCGGAGAGTGGTGTGCATTTAAAGGTGATGAAAGAAAATTTGTTACCTTATAAAAAGGAGTGTAAATTAAACGTTTGGAAAGATTTTGAACAGAATGTTGTAGTCGTGAAATTATTTCCAGGAATTACGGAACAAATTTTAAACGGATTTTTTAATATTCCTGATTTGAAAGCGGTAGTCTTAGAAACTTACGGTTCAGGGAATGCACCCACTGAAAAATGGTTTTTAGAAAGCATTGAGAAGGCTATTAAAAAAGGTATACATATAGTAAATGTAACGCAATGTTCGGGAGGAAGTGTCATTTTGGGTAAATATGAGGCAAGTGAGTACTTAAAAAAATTAGGAATAATTAACGGAAAGGACATCACAACAGAGGCTGCAATTACAAAATTGATGATTTTGTTGAAAAAAAATATTTTTCATAACTTGTTGAAAATCAAGTTTGAAGAAAATATTTGTGGAGAAATTTCATAAAAAGTTAGGATTTTTCTTTCTTAAATAAAAAAAAATTCGTTATTTGGCATTCTGAAACAGAGAGGTGTCCGAGTGGTTGAAGGAGCACGCCTGGAAAGTGTGTATACGTCAAAAGCGTATCGAGGGTTCGAATCCCTTCCTCTCTGCGAAAGTAATTAACTTTTAAAAATAAGTAAGTATATTAGACCATTAAATAATTATTAATTAACTAACAAATTAAAAAAAGATTAAACAATGAAAAAAATGTCATCTAAGCTACTTTTGGTAGCTATGCTAATTTTAAATGTTGCTATGGTTAGCGCACAAGAGGTTGAAGCAGCAGCGGGAGCATCAAAAAGTTTCCACCAAGTGTTTAAAGAACGTTTTATTGAAGGAGGTCCTATGTATATGGCGCCTATCCTTTTGTGTTTGATTCTTGGTTTGGCAGTTGCTATCGAAAGAATTATCTATTTGAATATGGCAACAACAAACACAAAAAAATTGGTTGCTGATGTTGAAACAGCATTAGACAATGGGGGAATTGAAGCCGCAAAAGAAGTTTGTCGTAACACAAAAGGTCCTGTTGCTTCTATTTTCTATCAAGGTTTAGACCGTTCAGCAGAAGGAATTGATATGGTTGAAAAATCAGTAGTTGCTTACGGCGGTGTTCAAATGGGACAATTAGAGAAAAACGTATCGTGGGTTTCTTTGTTTATTGCAATTGCACCGATGTTAGGGTTTATGGGTACGGTAATCGGTATGATTGAGGCGTTCGATAAAATCAGTTCAGCGGGTGGATTGGATGCATCTTTGATTGCAGGTGATATCAAAATCGCGTTGTTAACAACTGTATTCGGGCTTATCGTTGCGATGATTTTGCAGGTATTCTACAACTACATCATTGCTAAAATTGATGCTATCGTTAATGATATGGAAGATGCTTCTATTTCGTTGATTGATGTATTGGTTGCAAGAAAAATAAAATAATTTATTAATTCAAAGAAAAATCGATTATGTATAAAATAGCAAAGATAGGAGCCATCGCTTTGGGTGCTGTTGCAGTGCTGTTGTGGATTGTTTTGTCTTTCTCAACAAATGAGAGTGATATTAATAATGCTCCTATGAATTGGTTGTTTATTTTAGCTTATTTTCTGATGGGAGCAACTGCTTTGTCAGCAATTGTTTCAGGAACTAAAAATATTCTTTCCAATCCAAAAGCATTGAAAAAAACACTTATCTACACAGGTGCATTCGTTGTAATTGTAGGGCTTGCGTACGCTTTTGCAGGAGGTGAAGGCACAGAGAAATGGGTAAGTGCAGGTTTAATCGCGTTCTATGTTCTTGCTGTTGTGGCGGTAATTGCTTTGATAGCAGCGAATGTTAAAAACGCACTAATAAAGTAGTAATATTATGGCAAGACGAGCTACCCCTGAGGTAAATGCTGGTTCAATGGCTGACATTGCTTTCTTGTTGTTGATATTCTTTTTGGTAACAACAACAATTGAAACGAATGCGGGTATTACCACTAAATTACCTCCGAAACTTCCAGCTGATATGCCGCCACCACCGCCGGTAAAAGAGAAAAACGTGTTGGTAGTGGTTGTGAATAAAAACAATCAGTTGCTGGTGAATAATCAGTTGATGGAATTGAAAGATGTGAGAAAAACAGCTATTGAGTTCTTAGACAATGGAGGAGATGGTTCTTGTTCGCATTGTAGAGGAGCCAAAAATCAATCATCATCAGATAATCCTGATAAAGCTGTTATATCGCTCAGAAATGACCGTGAAACCTCTTACAAAACTTATATTTCAGTTCAAAATGAGTTGATTGCGGCTTATAATGAGTTGCGTGAACGTGAGCGTAAGCGTTTGTATCCGAATGAAGTTCCGTACACGGAGATGGATGCACAGTTCAATGCAGCAAGAACATCAAAGTCTCGCAAAGATGAGTTAGAACCGAAAATTAAGAAACTACAGGAGTTGTTTCCGAGAAAATTGTTAGAATCAGCACCTAAGAAAAACTAAAAATCAGAAATAAATATGTCTAAATTTACTAAAAAGAAAAGTGGAGATTTACCACCAATTTCGACGGCATCTTTACCTGATATTGTTTTTATGCTTTTGTTCTTCTTTATGACAGTAACGGAGATGAAAGATAGCGATTTGATGGTTCATAACAAGGTGCCAACGGCAGATCAAGTTCAAAAACTTGACAAAAAAGACCCTGTGGTTTACATCTATGCAGGAAAACCTCTTGAAAAATATCAGGATAAGTTCGGTTCAAATGCAAAAATTCAGATTAATGATAAGTTTGCAGATGTTTCTGAAATAGCTCCTTTTATATTGCGATATAAAGATGGAATTCGTGAGGAATTGCGGGATATCTTTATCACTGCTTTGAAGGTTGATGCAGATACCAATATGGGATTGGTTAGTGATATCCGAGAGAAATTACAAGATGTTAATGCTCTGAAAGTTACTTACATCACCCGAGAAGGGGCTGTGGTTGAGAAAAAGTAGGAGTTGACAATAGGTTACTTAAAAGAGACGAGGGAGTGCAACCTCGTCTCTTTTTTGTGACTATTTGTATTACCTATTTTGAGTTTTCAAAAAAAGCATTACATTTGTAACCGATTTTAAAAAGTTTTACAAATGAGAAGAATTATTATTGTATGTTTGGCATTGCTTAGTTCAAAAGCATTTGCTCAGAATTCAGACTACCCTAAAAATGAAGTAAAATTAAATATTCTTAATGCTATTGCCATTGCTTCTATTGAGGTTGGATATGAATATTTTGTAGATTTCAATCAATCTGTTGAAGCAGAAGTGTTTTTTAACGACCGTTTTTCTTATTTCCCGAAAACTGACGGAAGAAAATACAGTGCGACGAGTTTCAAGGTAGGGTATAACTACTATTTTGATTTGGACAACTTATCAGGTCCGTACATCAATCCGTTTATCAAAACACGTTTTGGAGAATTTAAGTATCCAAACGAAAATAAAATCGTTAATCTTGATAGTTTTATTTTGGGTATTGGTGTAGGTTATTTATGGAACTATAATGATACTTTTGTTGTAGCTCCGTATGTGAATATTGCTCGCAACTTCGGAAAAGGAGTTACTGGTGACAGCTATTTTTGGGCGATTGAACCCAATGCAGGTGTGAAAATAGGATACCGTTTTTAAGTCTGTCTATTTGATAATTACATAAAATTATATATTTGCCTGAGTTTTTCTCGGGCATTTTTTTTTCAAAAACAACAATATTAATATTTTAGGAAAACTTTCCGTTTTCTGTTTTGTGTTTTGTGCTTTATATTCTATCTTTGTCGGTCATAAT
Source organism: Capnocytophaga sp. (assembly GCA_041819925.1). Classification (GTDB taxonomy): domain Bacteria; phylum Bacteroidota; class Bacteroidia; order Flavobacteriales; family Flavobacteriaceae; genus Capnocytophaga. Next base: position 13,038 of record JBGYFE010000187.1, on the reverse strand, counting down.
ATCACACATAAATCATTATGCTGAAATCACTTACAAAATTTATATTTTCAACGCGCTTAATGGCAGTGTTGTTTGTAGTTTACGCCGTAGCATTGGCATTAGGAACTTTTATTGAAAACGATTATGGCATTGATACTGCCCGAATTTGGATTTACAATGCGTGGTGGTTTGAACTCATAATGTTTCTGTTTATGGTGAATTTTATCGGGAATATAAAACGGTATAATTTGCTTAAAAAAGAAAACTGGGCTGTGCTTGTCTTGCATCTTTCGTGGGTGTTTATCATTTTTGGAGCGTTCATAACTCGTTATGTAAGCGATGAGGGATTGATGTCAATACGGGAAGGAGAAACGGTTGATTTCTACGTTTCTGACCGCACTTACGTAACTGTTTTTGTTGATGGCGAACATCAAAGTGAGGCACTCCGACGCAGTAACCAAACCGAAGTGCTTTTTTCGGCACATACAGGCAATTCATATCATTGGAGATCTGATTTCAAAGGTAAAGATTTTGAGGTGAAATACAAAGAATTTATTCGTGGTGTTGAAGATGGTTTCATTGCCGACCCTAACGGAGAGAATTATCTCAAATTGGTGGAGTCGGGGAGTGGAGGCAGACACGAACATTATTTGAAAGATGGAGAAATATCAAATATTCACAATATTCTTTTTGCAGTTAACCGACCTACATCGGGAGCTATTAATTTGACTATCAATGAAAACGGATATTTTATTCATTCTCCTTTTGAAGGAACTTATATGACAATGGCAACCCAAGAACAAACTCCCGTTTTGAAAGATAGTATTCAGCCTTTCCATTTGCGGTCGTTGTATGTTTTGGGCGAAACGCAGTTTGTTGTTCCTGAACCGATGGTCAAAGGACGTGAAGGCATTCGTCGATTGCAAAAAGATGAAATTACCAAAGAAAGTCCTAATGCCGTTGTGTTTGAGGTGAAATCAGGAAATCAAACCAAAGAAGTAACCGTAATGGGCAGTAAAGGTGTGATAAATCCACCAGAAAGTGTGAATGTCAATGGATTGGATTTTCACATCAGTTACGGTTCACGTCGTGTTCCTATTCCGTTTGCGGTAACACTTAATGACTTCATTGCAGATAAATATCCAGGGACAGAAAACAGCTATTCGGCATTCAAAAGCAAAGTGCTTGTTACTTCGGGAAATGAAAAGTTTGATTACGAAATTTTTATGAATAACATATTGAACTACAAAGGATATCGCCTTTTTCAGGCACAATTTCATCCTGATGAAAAAGGGTCGGTTCTTTCCGTAAATCACGATTATTGGGGAACTTTAATCACCTATATAGGATATTTTTTACTTTACGGAGGTTTAATCGCTTTTATGTTTGTCGGAAAATCGCGTTTTGTCAAATTAGCAAAACAACTTAAAGAAGTACAATCAAAACGCGCAACCTTGTTAGTGTTATTGTTTTTAGCGGGAAGTGTTTCTTCTTTGTTTGCTCAACATTCAATGCGACCTACTGAAGAACAGATAGATTCCATTTTGAAAGCAACCACTGTGAGCAAGCAGCACGCTGAGAAATTTGGTGCTCTTGTGATTCAAGATGCCGGTCGGATGAAACCCGTAAATACGTTTGCTTCGGAGTTGCTTCGGAAAATGAGTAAATACGACACTTTCAAAGAAATGAACGCCAATCAAGTATTGCTTTCGATGATGCTAAACCCTACGGCTTGGTACTACGTTGATTTTATGTTTGTTAAAAAACAAAACGACAGTTTGCATTCCGTTTTAGGAGTTGAAAAAGGAAAGAAATACGTCAGTGCGGTTGATTTTTATGACGAAAAGATGAATTACAAACTTGCACCTTTTTTGCAAGAAGCCTATTCAACCAACACACCCAATCAATTTCAGAAAGATTTTAAAAATGCAGACCAACGTATTGGATTATTAAACAGAGCTTTGTCGGGAGAAATTTTAAGAATATTTCCGTTGTTAGATGACCCTAACAATAAATGGATATCAACACTCGAATTTCGTGAAAATCCGTCAGTGGTGAAAGATACGCTTTACGGAAATTTCATTAATGGTTCTGTGCCAATTTATTTGAATATGCTCCGCGAATCTGTGCAAACGGGTGATTATACCAATCCTGATAAGTTATTGGAAGCCTTCAAAAAGAACCAACAAAATCACGGAACTTCGGTACTTCCGTCTGAAAGTAAAATAAAAGCTGAAATTATTTACAATCAAGTTGATATTTTTAGCCGTTTATTTCAGTGGTACTTATACGTAGGTGTTTTTATGTTTTTCATTTTGATACTTGACATATTCTCAACTCGTAGCTTCTTGAACATAATGGCACGTATTTGTAAGTACTTCATATTCTTCCTATTTGCTTTGCATACATTGGGTTTGATAGGGCGCTGGTACATTTCGGGGCACGCTCCTTGGAGTGATGCGTATGAAAGTATGATTTATGTGGCTTGGGCAACGATGGGCATCGGGTTGCTGTTTGCAAAACGCTCGCCTTTGTCATTGGCTTCAACAACTTTTGTTACTTCAATGATTTTGATGATTGCTCATTGGAATTGGATGGACCCTTCCATCGGTACGTTGCAACCTGTACTCAATAGCTATTGGCTGATGATTCACGTAGCCGTGATTGTGGGCAGTTACGGACCTTTTGCATTGGGAGCAATTTTAGGGATTGTTTGTATGTTTCTGATGATTTTTACTACCTCAAAAAACAAAGCCAAACTTTCGCCAGCCATTCAAGAACTTGTGATTGTGAATGAATTAGCACTGACCGTAGGGTTGGTAATGCTCACTATCGGAAATTTTTTAGGCGGAATGTGGGCAAATGAAAGTTGGGGACGCTATTGGGGTTGGGACCCGAAGGAAACGTGGGCGCTTATCAGCATTATGGTTTACGCTTTTGTGATTCATATGCGTTTGGTTCCTGGTTTGCGTGGGCGTTGGGGCTTTAGTTTTGCGAGTACGGTAGCGTTTTTCAGCATTCTGATGACCTATTTTGGTGTAAACTTTTACCTTTCAGGATTGCATAGCTATGCAAGTGGCGACAAAATCATAACGCCTTCATTTGTATATTATTCAGTGGCTTTTGTGCTTATGTTGGGAATACTTTCTTTTTGGAAATATCAAAAACATTATAAAAAATAAGTCGGAAGAAATCTTTGATTTTAAGCAATATTGCTCCGAATGAATAAAAAAATCTTGCTCTGTGGCAAGATTTTTTTATTTTTTTAACCCAATAACGAATTATTTTTTGTCTGTGATGCCAAACTCCACCCATTGTGATTGTGGAAAGATGATTTTTATCAACTTTTTAGCTTCATTCAGTTTAGTATTGATAACTGTCAAGTGTAGGAGCATTTCCTCCAAGTGTAGGGGCGTTTCCTTCAAGTGTAGGAGCATTTCCTACAAGTGTAGGAGCATTTCCTCCAAGTGTAGGAGCTCTTCCTCCAAGTGTAGGAGCATTTCCTCCAAGTGTAGGAACATTTCCTCCAAGTGTAGGAACATTTCCTCCAAGTGTAGGAGCATTTCCTACAAGTATAGGAACACTTCCGCAAGTTGTAGAAATAAAAATCCCCTTTCCGAAGAGAGGGGATTAGGGAAATTATTTTAAGGAGAGTCATTACCTCATTCTCTGTTCTGTCAAGTCCAAACGGTAGATATACTCGCGGATGAGTTCTTCCTCTATGTCTTTGCGTTCCTTGTTTAGGCGAACCAATGCCGAGCGTTGATACTCTATCAATTCGCTGTAAATCTCCTTCGTTTCCTCAGAAATAAGGCGTTCGGTTTCACATTCTTCTTCCATATCTTTCAACCAAAAGTCGGCTATTCTTTTCAGTTGTGGATTTTGGCATCTTTCGTCGGGAGTTGATTTTAAAAACTCTTCTGAGGCTTTGCGAATGGTTTGGAAAATGATTTTTTCGGTTTCTCGTTCCGAAATATGGTCGTTATAGTCTTTCAATTTCAAAACCTTAATCAGATAAGGAAGCGTAAGCCCTTGAAAAACCAGCGTTACCAAAATTACCACAAAGGTGATGTACAAAATCAAACTGCGAAACGGAAAAGCACTGCCATCTTCCAGCGTGAGTGGAATAGAAAGTGCTGCTGCCAGCGAAACTACCCCACGCATTCCTGCCCAACCTACTACTGCCGGAGCTTTAAAATCGGTTCGGGTATCGGCTACGGTGATAAAGTTGCTCATTATTTTGGTAACGAAAACCGCTCCGTATGCCGCAAACAACCTCCCGATAATCAGCACCGCCGTAACTATGAGTCCGTATCCTGTGGCTTTCCAAAAATCGATTCCGTCCGTGCGAAGTCCTGTCATAATCTCTGGCATATCCAACCCAATGAGCAAAAACACCATTCCGTTGAGCAAAAAGGTAAAGCTCTTCCACACGGCAATCCCTTGTATACGAGACGAACTGTCTAAAAAACTGTATTGTACATTAGACAAATACAAACCTCCACATACAACCGACATTACCCCCGAAGCGTGTAATTCTTCCGCTGCGATGTACATAATATAAGGAGCTACAAGGGTGAAAATCACATCGATATTGGCATTAGTAGGCAATCTTTTATGGGCAAAAGAAAAGACAAATGCAATGAGTATCCCGATGCCAATACCTCCGAAAATCATCCATGCAAAACTCGTCATTGCCTGTTGCCAGATAAACTGACCTGTGGTAACGGCAATAAGAGCAAAACGCATAATGATGAGCGAAGAAGCATCGTTAAACAAACTTTCGCCTTCCAAAATGGTGGCAATACGCTTGGGAACTTTCACGAATTTGAGAATGGCTCCAGCACTTACCGCATCGGGTGGCGATACCACACCGCCCAGCAAAAAGCCTAGAACCAATGGAAAACCAGGAATCAACCAATTGGTAACAAAAGCCACGGCAACCGCTGTGAGAAACACGACAATAAAAGCAAAACTCCCAATGATTCTACGCCATTTGTAAATTTCTTTCCACGAGTTTGCCCAAGCTGCTTCGTAGAGCAACGGCGGTAGAAAAATGATGAAAATAAGATTGGGGTCTATTTTCACCTGAGGTGTATTGGGAATAAAACAAAGTGCTAACCCTGCTAATACCAGTAAGATAGGGTAGGCTACTTTTATCTTGTCGCTCAGCATTACCAAAAGCGAAATCAGCACAAAGAGTGCTAAAACAATACTGAAAGGTTCTATTATTATTAGGAATATAAAATTTTGCAATAGTTTTTTTGGTATTTATAGCTTTCTATATAAGCTATTGTTTTTTAACACGTCGCAAATATACAAGTAAAAAATATATCAAAATTAGATTGTATTTGGGGATTTTATAGTTAGAATTTTCGCACTACCAAAGCCGAATTTGTTCCTCCAAAGCCAAAGGAATTTGACAGAAAAGCATTAATATTTCTGTTTTGGGTCTCTGTGATAATATTCAATTTTTTAGAATCGTCATCGAGGGATTCAATATTGATATTGGGTGCGATAAAATCATTCTGCATCATCAAAACAGAATAGACGATTTCGCTCGCTCCTGCCATCCAGCATTCGTGACCTGTCATTGATTTTGTGGAACTTACAGGTATTTTACTTCCAAAAATCTGATGAATAGCTTTGGCTTCATTGGCATCACCAATCGGGGTAGAAGTGGCGTGTGCGTTGATATAATCGATATTAGAGGATTGTATTTCAGCATTTTGTAAAGCTCTTTCCATTGCGCGTGCGGGTCCTTCTACGTTGGGAGTTGAAATATGTCCTCCATTGGAAGAAAATCCGTAACCAATCACTTCGGCAATGATGTTAGCTCCTCGTTTTACGGCAGATTCGTAGCTTTCCAAAATTAAAGTAGCAGCTCCACCACTCGGCACTAATCCATCACGATGAGCATCAAAAGGGCGAGAGGCTTTCGTTGGTTCGCTTTCACGCATTGAAAAAACTCCCAATCCGTCAAAACTTCCCATTGCATACGTGTTTATTTCTTGTGCTCCACCACAGATGATAATGTCTTGCAATCCACTCTGAATCATCAAATAACCCAACCCTACGGAATGTGAACCACTCGCACAAGCTGCACTAATGCTTAAATTAATGCCCCGCAACTGAAAAAGAGTTGAAAGATTCATCGTTACGGTGGAATTCATCGTTTTGAATACAGCTCCCGAACCTACGAGAGTGGTGTCTTTCTTCTCACGGATTTTATCATTTGTCAAAATCACTGATTCAGCCACACTATCGTTTCCGTAGAGAATTCCTACTTCATTATTTTTGAAAAAGTCGTTATCAATTTTGGCATTTTTCAGAGCTTCAATGGTTGCCATATACGCAAATTCACTTTCCTGCCCCATTGAAATACGTTCTCGTCTTCCTAACAATGACTTTAAATCAGGATTTTCGACCCAGCCGGTTAAGGCAGAACGATATCCGAATTCTTTACGCTCAGATGAAAAAATAATTCCCGATTTGCCTTCATAGAGTGATTTTTTAACCTCATCAAGAGATTTCCCTATGCAGGAATATATGCCCATTCCCGTTATAACGACTCTTTTTTTCATTTGATTTTTAAGTTTTTAAGAATAAATACCTCCGTTAATATTGATAACTTCGCCTGTTATATAACTTGATTTTTTTGAAACTAAAAAACTGACCAAATCGGCAACTTCTTCCGCTTCACCGAATCTTCCAACAGGAATTAGTTTAGCGAGTTCATTTTCTTCGAGTTGTGATGTCATATCCGTGCGGATAAATCCCGGAGCAATTGCATTTACTGTGATGTTTCGTTTCGCAACTTCTTCCGCTAATGCTTTGGTAGCTGCCACTAATGCACCTTTTGCAGCTGAGTAATTGACTTGCCCTACTGTTCCTTTCACTCCTGACACAGAGGCTATATTTACAATACGTCCGTAACGATTTCGTAACATTTTCTGGATAAAAAAGTTAGTAACATTGTAAAATCCGTCAAGCGAGGTTTGAATAACCTTGCTCCAATCCTCGTGAGTCATCCACATAAAAAGACCATCGCGAGTGATGCCCGCATTGTTAATAACTACCTCAACCACAGCATCTTTATTTGCTTCTTGCCAAGCTGACAAAACCGAAGTAACTTCCTGATGGTCTGAAACATCACATTTGATGATTTCTCCCGTCTTCCCGAAAGATTTTACCAAATCAAGTGTTTCCAAAGCAGCTTGTTCATTTGATTGGTAGTTAATAAGTAAGTGATAATCTGTTTCTTGGGCTAATTTTTCACATATTGCTCGCCCTATTCCGCGAGAACCTCCCGTGATGATGGCACATTTTTTCATTTTGTGGTATTTTTTAAAAATTGCTTTATTTTTTCTAAATATGGATACGGTGTAATGTCTTCCTTAAAGAAAGGAATTAAAGACCGCACTTGTTCGTACCATTGCAAAGTTACAGATGAAAGTTTGTCTTTACACTCCACAATATCAATAGCTTGCGCAATGGCAATTGCTTCAATAGCCAATACTTCAAACGTATTTTCAATAACTTTTCGGGCAACGGTTGCTGAATTTGTTCCCATACTCACAATGTCTTGATTGTCATTATTATTCGGAATACTATGCACATACATTGAGTTAGAAAGCATCTGATTTTCAGCTGTTGTTGAAGTAGCCGTAAACTGTATTCCTTGCACTCCGAAATTGAAACCGAGCTTCCCTGCGTTCACAAAAGGAGGCAATAATTCATTAATTTTAGGATTGAGAAGGTAGTTCAATTGACGCTCAGCGAGCATACTCACGCGTGTAACCGCCAATTTGAGTTTATCCATTTCCAACGAAATATAATCTCCGTGAAAATTTCCACCGTGGTAAACCATTTGCTTTTCAACATCAACAATTGGGTTGTCGCTGGCAGAATTAAACTCATTTTCAATCACTTGTTTAGCATTCTCAACAGTATCATACACAGCGCCCAAAATTTGAGGAACACATCGCAATGAATAATATTCTTGAACTTTTTCTTTGAAGATAGCCTCATTTCTTTCGCCAGAATAAAGATGTTCCTGACGTTTTTTAGTAAGTTGACTATCAGAAAGATATTTCCGCATTCGGCACGCAACTGCTTGTTGACCGTGATGTTGTTTAGCATCATTTAGTTCTTGCGAAAAATGGTCATCGTATGTCTGAACAATTTCATTGATAGCGGTTGAAAATTTGATTGACCAATCCAACAAAATTTCTGCATAATGCACGTTCACGCCTCCAAGTCCGGTCATTACCGATGTTCCGTTTATGAGCGAGAGCCCTTCCCGAAGATGAATTTTTAATGGCTCTATACTTTCTTCGCGAAATACCTCAGCAGTAGGTCGGCGTTTGCCGTTAAAAAACACTTCACCTTCACCAATAAGCACCAAAGCCAAATGCGCTAACTGCACCAAATCACCACTTGCACCTACTCCTCCGTGTTTGAAAATCAGAGGTGTAATATTGCGATTGATAAGTTCTTTCATCAAATATACCACCGATGGATGTACGCCCGATTTGCCCAGCGAAAGCGTATTCAAACGGCACAAAACAGCTGCCTTAACGGTTTCTTCATCAAAATATTCACCCATTCCGGAAGCGTGACTTCGGATTAAATTATATTGCAACTGTAAACGGTCTTGGTCTTCAATGCGATATTGAGCCATTGGACCAAAGCCCGTATTTACACCATAAATAATTTTATTTTCAGCAAATTTTTTTAGAAATTCATAACTTTTTTTGATTATTTCATCTGTTTCTTTGTCTATTTCAACAAATTTATTGCTAAAAACTACCGAGGTAAAATCATCAAAGGTGAGTTTTTTGTATGTTGTCATCTTAAAATTATTTTAATTCGTGCTGGTTGGTTTTGTTATTAGGTAAATATTATTACTTTTGTGTGCAAATATAATACATTTTTTCATATTGTCGATTTCAGTAAGTTCTTTCCTTTTTTTTAATAAAGAAGTTATTGATAATCAATCATTTTAATAGACTATTTCAGATAAAAAATAAAGACCTATGAAACAAGAAAAAACAGACGTGTTGGTCATTGGAGCGGGTCCTTCGGGTTGTGTATCGGCTTCATATTTGCATAATAATGGCGTGAAAGTGAAAGTTGTCGAAAAGACTAAATTTCCGCGCTTGGTCATTGGTGAGAGCTTGATTCCCAGAGTGATGGATCATTTTGACGAAGCTGGTTTGCTTCCTGCTTTGAATGCAATGAATTTTGAGAAAAAACTCGGTGCGCGATTTATTCGTAATGGGCAAGCGTGCCATTTTGATTTCAGTCAAAAATTTTCAAAAGGTTGGGATTGGACTTGGCAAGTGCCTCGTGCTGATTTTGACAATACGCTGGCGAGGGAAATTATCCGTAAAGGCGTTCCGTTAGATTTTGAAACCGAAGTGCTTGATGTGAAATTTAGTCCTGAAAATCAGATTGCTACGGTTAAAAATAAAACAGGTGAAATTTATGAAATTCACGCAAAATTCGTCATCGATGCCAGTGGTTATGGCAGGGTGTTGCCTCGTTTGCTTGATTTGAGTGAACCTTCAAAATTAGACGACCATTCTTCGATTTTTACACATATCAAAGAAGATAATGTACGTCCGGCAGGAGAAGAAGGAACGCTGATTTCGTTTGACATTCTGGAACGTGAAGTATGGCTTTGGGTAATTCCTTTTTCTAACGGAAATACGAGCGTAGGCGTTGTTGGTCCAACGCATTACATCAACGCTCTTTCGGCTACGGGGGACACCGATGAAGCCTTGCGAAATGCCATAAAAGCCTCTGATTTCTACCGAAGTCGTTTTGAAAAATCTGATTTTCTGTTTAAACCACATAAAATTGAAAGTTATTCTTGTGCTGTGAAGCAACTTTATGGTGAAGGATACGCACTTACGGGCAATAGTACCGAATTTCTTGACCCCGTGTTTTCATCAGGGGTGGCATTCGCTACCGAATCGGGAATGTTGGCGGCAAAACTTGCCAAGCGCCAATTAGCGGGAGAAAAAGTGGATTGGGAAAGAGAATATTCTGACTATATGAAACGAGGAATAGATGTGTTTAAATCTTACGTAAAAGAATGGTACACAGGTAATTTACAAACACTTTTCTTTCATAAACCCGAAAATGAAGAAGTTAAACGAAAAATCTGTTCTGTGTTGGCTGGCTACGTTTGGGACGAAGAAAATCCGTTTGTCAGAAAACACAAAAACATTATCGCTGATATGGCGTATGCTATTGACAACCAATTAGGAATGTGAAATAAAGTGTAATTTTTTTCGTTTTGTGAGTAAAATTTCAAAAAGTGATTATTTTAATTATTTTTTGAATAATGAATTAAAAAATGTTTCAATTAAAAAAAATAGTTATACATTAGCCGAATTAATATCGTAAAATATGGATTTAGAAAATAAAGAATTGTACCGCTTTGTGAAAGCGGAAGCGTGGACGAATTCACTATCAGATGAGCAAGTAATTGAACTTCTGAAAGATACTGATTTCTCACAAGAGCAAACCGATGAAGGACGTGATTTTTGTTATTTCTTGCATAAATATTGCAGGGTGGATAATGACACAACTTCCGATTATGCTTTTATGGCTTATACCTTGACGCAACCCGAAAATTTGGAACGCGCCTCAATGTATGATATGGTTCTGGAAGAAAATGAATATTTTGATATTCACCGAATTAGCGTTTTTAGAAATGGGAAAATCATCGATAAAACGCCCGATACCACCGTTAAAGTTTTGGACAATGAAAACCAAAGTGGGCGAGGTGTGTTGAGCAGTTCCAAAAAACTCAATTTTTCTATCAAAGATTTGCATCTGAATGATATTCTTATTTTGGAAGATATGAAAGTAAAGGTATTTACCGAAAAAGAATTTTTACGCAGAGATTTCGTTAAAAATGTGTATGTTACACCTGACACGTATTGGGCGTATGGCAAATATCATTACAAATTCATTAATGACAGAGACAAATCTGTGGCGTACAAAAACGTGTTTTTCCGTGATGAGCAAGGGAATGTATTGCCAAGTGAAATTAGAACTTTGGAAAAAGGAGAAACCTTTGAAATATTGCAGTATAACTACATTAATCCGGTTGACCCAAGTCGTGAGATTTTTCCGTTTATTGATTTTGCTACCGAAAGTAATTGGAAAGATTTATCAAATTACATCTATCCACTTTACAAAGAAGTATTTGACCAATCCGATTTGAAAAATTTTGCGCCTGACCTTATCGAAAAGTTAGATACAATGTCAACTTTGGATGAAAAAATTCAGTATGCGATTGAATATGTGCAAAATAACATCTACTACGTGTATAACGCCGATGAGATGAACGGACACAAGCCACAAGCACCTGCCGTAACCTATCAGAATAAGCAAGGAGATTGCAAGGCGAAGTCCGTTTTGTTGAAAACGATTTTGGATTATCTGAACGTAGATTCTTCTATTGTTTTGGTAAACTATAATTCGGATTTTTATTTGAAATATTATCTACCTTCGCTTTTGGCGTTCAATCACGTAATTGTGAAAATTAACTATAAAGGTGAAGATTATTTTGTAGATGTTACAGGCAGAAATGAATTCGGAAGGTTGGAAAAACGCGCCGTGATTTCGTTCTGTTTTTATATGGAAATTGCTCCCGACCAAGACTTGAAAGTGCGTAAACCTATTCGTTTTGAAAAATATTGCATAGATGAAATCGTTTCGTTAGATGCCAAAGGAAATGTAGGAAAATTGATTTTGACCACAACTTATCGCTATAATCGTGCTAATTCAATGCGTAACTATTTCAAATCAAGCAATAAGAAAGAAATTTTAGACAGTTGGAACAATGCTTTGTTTTACAGCTTGAACTATTGCAACGACCGCAAAGGAAAGGATTATCGTGATATTTTCAAAAATGCATCTTTGCAGATTATAAACGACGATAAGATTGAAAATGAAATCGTTGTACGCTATGAAGCGGACGTTGATGACCCATATTTCACCGACCAAAAAGGAGCTCGCTTTTTGATGTATTTTGATGGTGTTGTATTGAAAAACAATGTGAGAGACTATCAGCACAGTGATGCGAGTTTTTGGCATAACTTTGACAGCGAGCACTATGAAATTACGTTAACAACAGATTTGAAAATCGATACCAAAGAGAAATATACCATTCAGGAGTGCGATATCAAAAATGAATTTTTCACGCATAAAACACAAAAATTTATCACGAAAAATTCAGGAAAAGTAATAATTGATTACAATCCGATAACAAATATTGAAATTCCGTTAGAAAAATTTGAAGCTCTTCGGGAAGATTATCACAAAGTGGCTGACAGTAATTTCGGAATTGGCATTGACATCATCGAATCCGGATTTTTCAATTCGTTGAAGCAATTGTTCAAGTAAAAAGAAAAAAAACGGGAAAATAAAAGAGATTTGAATTTTTGAGAAGATACTACTCTCAGTTTTCAAATCTCTTTTTATTTTATTCAGTAATTCGGAAAATTGGATATCTCAAGTGTGTTTTTTCATAGTGAGGAGTCTGACGATAAATCCAATCGAGTTGTTCGTAACTATTTTTGGCAAATTTCTTGTCATTTTTCTTTTTGTTTTCCAAAGAATCTTTAACCTGCGGATTTTCTTTTAGAAATTCCAAAGCGATTTCTTCAAATAAATAAGGAGAAAAATACTCTTTTTGTTCCAAAATTACGTCAAAAAAATTCCAATTAAAGAAAGAATCCGTAGCTTCGGGTTCGAGTGCTTCTATCAAATACCGTTTTGCTGGTTGATTGACCGGAATCCAAAAATCGCCTTTATGAAGTTGGATTTGCTCTTTGTGAACCGAAATTTGTGTGTCGAAATGAAGGTAATGCCCTTCAAAAGGTTTTTCAGTAGTTTTAAAATCTTCAATTCGATAGAATTCAACATGCATCAACGTATCCTTTTCTATTTCTTTCATTTCTACACGATTGATTTTCAGTCGTTCAATAATGTTTTTCCACGTTTTAGGAACGATGTAAGCCGTTGGAATAGTGATAT
>JBGYFE010000186.1:0-3205 GCA_041819925.1 Capnocytophaga sp. | reverse complement strand
ATCGTTTTTCAAGGTGTTGATTTCTGCATTTTTGGTAATTCTACCTACGATTGTGTTCATAATCTTAAATTTTAAAATGTTAATATTTTGTTAATTTTTGTTTTGTCAAAGGTCAAATGTTGGGAGTGAATTGATTTGGTATCGAGGACACTCGGCATTTTTCTTTTTTTATATTAAGTTAGAAAACAGTATTTTTTGCTGGATTTTTATTGTTTTTCCGTTGATTTCAAAGAACGTCTATGGTTGATTTGATTCGTACAACTGAGGTTCCGGCTTTTTCTTTGCCCATGAACATAGGACGGCACCATCCATACAAAACCCGATTCGGTTCCGCTGGATAAAGGCAGAAAATTCCGAATCGGGCTTGAAATCTTTTTGTCCGAAGGATTTAGGAGTGTCTGGAAAAATTGTTGGAGCTTGTGGAAAGAATTTTTTTAGAAACCCAAAAAGATTTTTTTGTGTGGGTGGTGCCGTCCTACATTTGCAAACGTAAAAGCCCAACCGCAGTTGGGAAACTTAATCAATGGACGTGGTTGTTAATGGAAAACTAAAGGAAATTCATTGGAAAATGGTTTCTCCAATGATTTAAACTGATCAAATATTACAAAACCACTCGTTCAAGTCCTTAAAATTATGATAAATTAAAGAGCAATCCTCTACATTTTTGTATTGACTTTTAATTTTTAATTTAACCGATTTCCCATTCTTATCATTGTCTAGAAAAAGTGAAATTTTCTCATATTGTTTCAGTTTTTCTTCCACCTTGAAAAACATTGCGGTTGAATTTAAAGTCAAGTAATCACAGTTTGAATTATCTGATTTGTCTAAATTTCGGTAGGTCAGATAATCGAAAAAGCCCTCAAATATGAGAATCTCGTTCTTGAGATTGTTATCATTAACAATCAACGTCACATCCTTTTTTCCCAAACATATTTTTGACTGTGGATTGCGAATCTCAAAACCTCCGGACTTATTCTGAAATCCAATTCCGAAATATTTTCTTCCTTTCAATTCGTAGTGAATTTCCTTAACCCTATGCTTTTGCTCAAAAACTCTTCGGGACTTCAGATACTGAATTAATGCAGGATGCTGGATTTCTTTGATTTCTAAAATCTGATTGCATGTTTGACCGGTAGTTTCGTGATATTTTATTTCATTTTGAACTCTAAAATCCAATGTTGAAAGGCATTTCAATGCTTCTGAAACGGAACATTTCTTTATCTGTTGGACAATTGAAATCACATCGTAACTTTTTCCATTTCCAAAATCGAACGCCTTGTTTTTGACAAAATCGACCGCCAGACTTGGAATTTTTTCCTCCCGGTCCAACGCAAAATAAAACGCAGTTTTCGGATTTTCTTTGACCGGAAACAGCCCGAACGACTCCAAAACCGCCCGAATTCCGACGTTTTGCTTGACTTTTTCGCAATTCATTTTTTTTCTTTTAATGCAAATTACTTATCCACATTTCCCTTTTAAATAAAAAAGACTTTTAATTTACTTTTATATTACTTTTAGCAAACGGCATTCTTCTTTTGCCACAAAGGATTTAATGGTGTTTTTCGGTGAGTTCAATTCCGAAAACTAGTGAGTTCAATTCCGAAATCTGGGTGAGTGCAATTCCGAAATAAAGCCTGTTTTGAGGTGAGTGCAATTCCGAATCGATTTTTCCATTTATTCTGATAACCGTAGTTATCCACAAAACAGCTAGGTTATCCACAATTTTTGTGTTTTCTAAATCTTCGGGTGAGTGCAATTCCGAATTCGATGCTGTTATTTTGTTCATTTTTAACATTTCTTTAACTTTAGTGAGTGCAATTCCGAATTGGTGGTGAGTGCAATTCCGAAATCAGACAATCATCGGATAGCCATTAGGGAATATTTCTCCCATTTTTGTATTTCTATACAAATGCTTGATGTGTGCCTGAATTTCAATAAGAAATTTTTGACCTTTAAAGTCGGTCGATGCTATCTTTCTCATTCTGCAGTTCCTAATAAATTCCTTGAAGGCTCTTTCAATCAGTTCCCTTGTCTGCGGTATATTTTCGTATTGATGGAAAAACTGGACTGTTTCGGCTTCGTCTAATCTATATCGTTTTTTGAAATAGAGCAATCTTCGGTTAATTTTATGACTTTGGTTAAAATTCTCTTGGTTTGATTCTATAAGTTTTTTTGCTTCTTCAAATGGATGAGAAAATCCTTTGGTTAAGATAGGAACAATAAATATGGAATCCTTTTCATACCTGTATTGGAAAGAAAAACTATTGTATCTGTCGAGATTGATTTTGATGGGCTTTAGAAATTTGAAGCAGAAATCTTTGGTATTTTTATAATTTAACCCAAACTTTTTATTGAAATTACCCAGCTTCAGCATTGTTCCTGATTCGGGAATTTTTGAAAGCCAGATGGAGAAAATAATGTGTTTGTTGTTTCTGATATTATACACCAGATGATAGAGTACATAATTATATTCGGGAATAACCAATAATTTTTTCAGCCAGTAACTGCTAATTAGAAATGTGGTAAAACCTCTTTGGTCATAGGTTGGCGTAGAAATAAGTCCGCCAAATGTTTTGATTTCTTTCCCTTTTGAATTAAGCGATTTGTACCATCCCATCTTAAATTTGGCGAGAAACTCATAGGCATCCACAACCTGCTTTGTGGAACCACTCGGAGAAATTTTACTGTTCCGGATTTTGATGGAGGCGAAAATGTTATTTTCTGTTTCAAATTCTTCATCAAATAGGGAAAGTTGCTTCGGACGGTCTTCGGGACGAAACTGTTCATTGCCGATAATTGCAACGATATTGAAAATGACTCGAAGCGCATTGATTGGGATGTCCGCCGCTTGTTGGTCATCAAAAATAAAGTCGTCCACGAAATGATTTCCCAGCCGAATCTTGTCGGGAACTTTTTCTCCCTTGTCCTCAAACTTCTTTCGGACATGGCGCAAATCTTTTTCAGATAAAGACATTTTCTATTCTTAATGTTCCTGATTTCTTATTTCCTGATTTCAGATGGTAATTATTTGGTTCGAAC
This sequence comes from Capnocytophaga sp., assembly GCA_041819925.1. Lineage (GTDB taxonomy): Bacteria > Bacteroidota > Bacteroidia > Flavobacteriales > Flavobacteriaceae > Capnocytophaga. Next base: position 166 of record JBGYFE010000186.1, on the reverse strand, counting down.
AGTTTTCTTTACTAGTTTTATTTTCTCACTTTTCAGTGTTTTGTCTCCATCAATGAGATTGTAGTGTTTGTAGGAATCAACACCAGTTGCTTTGAACACCCTTTTTTCGGCTTCTCCTATATTGGGGATCCTCACTTTCTGGATACCCAGATATTCGTAAGATATT
>JBGYFE010000185.1:0-14666 GCA_041819925.1 Capnocytophaga sp. | reverse complement strand
TCATACTCCTCAATATCAACCAATAAGCCCATATAACGTCGTATGGTATAATCAACATTAGCGTATTGTTTAAAGAGTTCATTCGCTGACAAATTCACGTAATAATTCAATTCTTCCTGATATTTTTTGATGACTTTCAAAGCTAATTCACGTGCTTTTTCAACTTCTCCCACTTGATAATATCCTGTTACATAGGGGTCTAACGTAAAATAGTGACCATAATACTCCATTGGCATATTTTTCATCGCCAAATCAAGAATGTTTTTAGCTTTGTCTATTTTCTTCTCTTGGATTAGTTGTTCTGCCAAACGAGCTAAATTTCCTCTGAAAATAATGCTATTTCTGCGTGTTTCTACATCGTGATAAATTTTCGAACTTCCCATATTGCCCCATTTCCACTTCATTACAATGTCATACATCAACTCGCTATCGATGCGTCCCATATCAGTTGTGTTTTTTGGAACAGGAGTTTTTATCGGAACAAGTTTGTACACCAATCCATCTAATTGTAGATAATCTTTCATCCAAATATATTCCTGAGGGTCTAAACTTCCGCCTGTGAAATAAATCGGGCGTTTCCAATCGTTATTGGCAATAATGTCAAGCATCATCAAACGGCTTTTATCAATATATGAAGGCAATTTAATATCGATATAATCCACAATCAAATGCGCATCTTCGGGTTTTACCAAACCGCTTTTCAATACATTTTCTTTATTAACAGGAATGCGAATTTTATCAGTTGGAAAATAGTGCAAAATTCTTCCGTCTTCAAGTTCGTATCGAGTGTTAGGGTCATCGCTGGCAATCCAATTGATGAGGTCTTTCACGTTCCATACATTTTCAGTTCGCTTCACAAATTGAACCACATCTCGAACTCCATAAGCATATTGACTGTGAATTAATTGTGAAGGAATAGGGTCACTTTCATACGCTTTTCGCTTCATTTGGTCAATATACCAATCGGTGGCTAACAAACTCGTGTTGATAGTACGCACATCAGTGCGATAGCCTTCAATTTCTTGGGCATACCACAGCAAGAACGTATCATTGTCTCCGATAGTAAAAATCATTGCTCCTGTATCTTCTTGAACAGAATCCAGATAGGCGTGCGCAATGGCTTGTGCTGAGTATTTCCCTGAACGGTCGTGGTCGTCCCAATTTTGGTAAGCCATCAATGTAGGTACAGCAAACAATGTTGTTGCAATGACCAAAGGCGCAGAGAGTTTCGGAGTAAGGTATTTTTTGATAAGGTCAAACAAAGCATACACCCCAACACCAATCCATATAGCAAAAGTGAAAAACGAACCCACCAAGGCGTAATCACGCTCGCGTGGTTCAAAAGGTCTTTCATTTAGATACACTTTCAGAGCCAATCCCGTAAACATAAACAAAACAAACACTACCCACGTTTTTTGTTCACTTCGGAAAAGCATAAAAGTCAGTCCGATGAGTCCTAAAATAAACGGCAAGAAGAAATATGTATTTCGTCCTTTATTTTCCAATACGTCTGATGGTAAGTTTTGCTGTGAACCCAAACGCATTTCATCAATAAAAGTAATGCCACTGAGCCAATTTCCGTGGTCGTTTTGCATTTTTCCTTGAATATCATCTTGCCGCCCCACAAAATTCCACATAAAATAGCGAAAATACATATATCCCATTTGGTAGGAAAGCATATATGTCATATTATCGTAAAAACTCGGTCTTTGAACATCTAAATATTCTCTAAATCGGCTTAAAAAATGGTCATATTCGTCGGGGCTTACTCTGCCTTCGCTAACCTGTTTTTTAAATTCATTTATGGCTTGATAAAGTTCTTTGTTTGAAAAATATTCAGGTTTGATTGAAAAATCAAGGTAGTTAGTCAGCATCATATAGTTACCTGCGTGTTGCTGGCTCCACATACGAGGTAAGAATCCTTCTTGCTTGGGGTCAGGTGACGGGACGGCATTTTTATAATGATTTACGATAATGTATTTATTTTGTTTGTAATCTCTTTCGTATTTTGGCTTTCCGTCCTCATACGGATTTTCTTCGTCCAAACCAGCATATTTGTCAGAAAACATCGGTCCGTAGAACAAATGCGTTTCAGGATATTGCTCCAAATTGTAATAAGCCAACAGTAAACGGGCATCTGTTGGGCTATTTTCGTTGATAACTACATCGGCATTGGCACGAATGGGAATCATTAGCCACGATGAAAATCCGATAAGCACAAACAATACACAAAGAGTAATAGTCTGTAAATGAATTTTATTCTTTTTGTAAGTATATCGAAGGGCGAAAAAGAAAAATGCAATGACAGAAAGCCCTGCAATGATAGTTCCAGAATTGAAAGGTAAACCGATAGAGTTTACGAAAAACACTTCCAAATATCCGAAATACGCCAACGTGTAAGGCAATATCAGCTTGAAAATCAATAATAAAATTGCAATAGAAATTACATTAGCGATGACGAAGTTTTTAAAATTCTTTTTAAAATTACTATTGAAGAAATAAAGCATTCCGATGGCAGGAATGGTCAAAAGTGCCATAAAATGCACTCCGAATGATAATCCAATGACTAATGATATTAAAATCAACCACTTATCACCACGTTCATTGTGCAAATTATCTGTCCATTTGATGCCAAGCCAAAACATTGCCGACATAAAGAGCATCGCCATTGCATACACCTCTGCCTCAACAGCATTATACCAAAAGCTGTCCGAAAAGGTAAAAGCCAAAGCACCTACGAATCCGCTTCCCAGCACAGCAACAGCTTGAGGAAAGCTCAATGTTGGGTCAGTATTGCCTTTCAATGCTATTTTTTTGGTCAGATTGGTGATGATGAAATAGAGAAATAAAACAGTAAATGCGCTTGAAAACACAGACATATAGTTCACAAATAAGGCGATTTTTTCCGCCTCAGGAGCAAAGAAAGCAAAAAACGCACCTACCATTTGAAAAAATGGAGCTCCCGGCGGATGCCCAACTTCTAACTTTGCTGCGGTTGAAATGTATTCTCCACAATCCCAGAAACTTACCGTAGGTTCAACGGTTAATCCGTAAGTTACCAATGCGATGGCAAAAGCCAACCAACCTGCAATTAGGTCATATTTTTTGAAATTTTTGTCTGTCATCATATCAAGGCTATCTTTTTTGTTGATTACCAATCAGCCTGCGAATATAAAAAATTAATGATGAATGTCCAAATTTTATTCTGCCATACGCTCTATACTGGGAATTTTTTTCTTGAAATAATATGAAATATACTGCCACATTGCAAAACCAATACTAAAAAAATTGCATTTTTCATATTAATTTCCATTTTGTTTTCCTCTTTGCATTGTATAAAAAAATGAATAATTTTATAAAAACATTCTATGAATACGATTTGTTGAAGCTATTTCCACAGAAATATTCTCACTCAATTCTATACTTTAAAAATATTTTTTATTACTGAAATTCAACAAATTAATGAACAAAGAATATTTTTTTTGCATTTTTACTTCTATTTTATTTGCAAGTTTCAAAAAAATACGTACCTTTGCACCGCTCAAATAACGATTGGCTCATGGTGTAATGGTAACACAGCAGATTTTGGTTCTGTTATTCAAGGTTCGAGTCCTTGTGAGCCAACAAAAAATCCTGATTTTCATCAGGATTTTTTTTATTTTTTATACTATTTCGGGTATATCAAATTTTCCTCTTTAAGTTGATAGAGTACTTCTTCAAGGTATTTTTTGGCTTCATATTTTGCCATTGGAAGATTGTTATTATAGAAATTTCCGCATTCTAATGCCGAAGCTCCGGGAATTTCTCCCTCAAAATCAGCCATATATCTAAATAAATCTGTTATCAACGGAACAATATCTTTTGAAGAATAATCACCTGCTAAAATAAGATAATTTCCCGTTTGACAACCCATTGGTCCCCAATAGATTATTTTATCTTTCCAGTCGCTATTACGCAGCCAAGTAGCCGCCAAATGCTCAATAGTATGGATTTCAGCCGCTCCAAGTACAGGTTCACGATAAGGCAATTTCATACGAATGTCAAATGAGGTAAGTACTTCTTTTCCAACATAATCCTTACGAGAAACGTAAATTCCACGTTGCAATTTCAAATGGTCAATACAAAAACTGGCTATTCTTTCCATAATATGAACTATTTAGACGTTATCGTTATTACATTAATTCGCTGTACCCAATGGCTTTCCCAATAAGAGTAGTGGATGTGCAACTTTCGATTTGTACGTTTACAAAATCCCCAACTTTGTAATGCTCTTTCGGAAAAACAACTACGGTGTTTTGGGTGTTACGTCCCATCCATTGTGCATCTGATTTTTTGGAATTTCCTTCAATAAGCACCTCGCACACCTGTCCGATTTTTTCTTGCGTGCGCATCAAGCTGTGTTTTTGTTGTAGGTCAATAATTTCGGCAAGTCGGCGTTTTTTAACTTCTTCAGGCACATCATCCAAAATTTTGCGTGCAGCAAGCGTTCCCGGACGTTCCGAATAGGCAAACATAAACCCGAAATCATATTTTACATATTCCATAAGTGAAAGCGTATCTTGATGGTCTTCTTCGGTTTCTGTGGGGAAGCCCGCAATCATATCTTGTGAAATGGCACATTCCGGAATGCGCTTACGAATGTTGTCAATGAGCGTAAAATATTCTTCACGTGTATGTAATCGATTCATTGCCTTTAAGATACGGTCACTTCCGCTCTGAACAGGCAAGTGAATATATTTGCAAATATTGTGATGTTTCGCCATTGTATCAATCACATCAAGGGTCATATCTTGCGGATTGGAAGTTGAAAAACGAATGCGCATTTTGGGGTATGCCGTAGCCACCATATCCAAGAGTTTAGCAAAATTTACAGCTGTGGCTTTTTGCATTTCGCTGGCTTTATCGAAATCTTTTTTCAATCCGCCTCCATACCAAAGATAACTGTCAACGTTTTGCCCCAAAAGAGTTACTTCTTTGAAGCCTTTTTCTTCTAAATCCTTGATTTCTGATAGGATAGAATAAGGGTCACGACTGCGTTCACGTCCGCGTGTAAACGGAACTATGCAGAATGTACACATATTGTCGCAACCGCGCGTAATCGAAACAAAAGCCGTTACTCCGTTGCTATTCAATCGGATAGGCGAAACATCGGCATACGTTTCATCTTTGGAAAGAATAACGTTTACGGCTTCTCTTCCGCCTTCTACCTCTTGTAATAGATTGGGCAAATCTTTGTAGGCATCAGGTCCCACAACCATATCCACAATTTTTTCCTCTTCCAAAAAAGCGTGTTTCAAGCGCTCTGCCATACAACCCAGCACGCCTACTTTCATTGTGGGACGACTGCGTTTCACAGAGTTGAATTGTTCCAAACGTTTACGTATGGTTTGCTCGGCTTTCTCACGGATTGAACAAGTGTTCAAAAGCACCAAATCAGCATCATCAACCGTTTGCGTGGTGTTGTAGCCCTGCTCTGAAAGTATGGAAGCAACAATTTCACTATCAGAAAAATTCATCTGACAGCCATAACTTTCAATATATAATTTTTTACTATTTTTCGTATTTCCTTCTAAAACAAGGCTTTGCCCCTGTTTGGATTCATCAATCACCTTTTCCATAGTGGGAGTTTTTTAAGGTGGCAAAGATAGGAAAAAAAGTGAAAGACAAAAAGTAGGTACGTGTTTTCTTGTTCCTTCTCATTTTACACTGACCTAATTCACCACTCGATTGAGTTTTTTTGCCAATATTTTTTGAAGTTGGATATAATTCATCACTTCTTCAAGAAGCTCTCGTTTTTGGGTTTCGTCTGCTGTTTGTATTTTTTCTGAAACAGACGTAATAATCTGACTTACAAGAAGTTTTCTAATATTTAAAATACTATCAGAAACACCCAAATCAATGTTTTGGTCTTTGTCTTTGGCAACAATATCACGACGCAACCAATCGTGTAATTGCAAATTTTCATCTTCCATAACAATTTGTGATACTTTTCCGCTGAGTTCGGCTGGCAATTCGTTTATGAAAGACGCTAATTGATAACTATTCTCATTAAATTTTGTCATCAAAAGTTCTAAAATTGTTCTAAAATCAGGATTTGAAAACTGAATTTCATCTTCGTGAAGTTCAAGGAAAACTTTTTCGTAAACTTTTAGATTTTGCTGTATTTTTTTTTCCTCCAATTGCCCTTCTGCATCAAAAACAAGTACTGAATCTGTGAAAATACAGTCTCGATTTCCGTAAAGCAATAGGTATTTGATAAGGTCGTGTTCCAAAACATCTAAACGATTGATTGCCATCTTTGTTTGTTCTTCTTTGGTGCGAATAACTTCAAGAGTAGTGCGTTTTTGACGTTCTGTTTTTTGATTATCATAAAGGTCTTTTTTCAACATTTGTGAAAGCGTTGAAAAAAGTACATTCTCCGAAATATCCATAATGGAGGCGCATTCCCGTACGTAAAGTTCCTGCTTAATCAAATCGGAAATTTTGGAAATACTTTCAACAATATCTCTGACCACTTCTGCTTTCTTAACAGGGTCATTTTTAGCTTCTTGCATAAGAAGTGATGCTTTAAAACGAATGAAATCAACCGCTTTTTCTTCTAAATACAGCACCAAATCCTCATAAGCTGTTTTCCTTGCAAAACTATCAGGGTCTTCCCCTTCAGGAAGCAAGCAAATACGCACATTCATTCCTTGTTCCAAAATCAAATCTACTCCTCGCAATGAAGCTCGTAAACCTGCTGAATCGCCATCGTAAAGTATGGTAACATTGGAAGTAAGTCGATTAATCAATCGTATTTGTTCAGGGGTAAGCGCCGTTCCACTTGAAGCTACTACATTCTCAATTCCTTTTTGATGTAGTTGAATAACGTCTGTATATCCCTCAACTAAAAAACAGTTATCAGCTTTGGCAATAGCTTGCTTGGCGTGATAAATACCGTATAAGACCTGACTTTTGTGATAAATATCGCTTTCTGGAGAGTTAAGATATTTGGCTACTTTTTTATCTTGGGTTAAAATACGTCCTCCAAATCCCAATACTCGTCCGCTCATTGAATGAATAGGGAACATCACACGTCCTTTAAAACGGTCAAATTTACGGTCGTCTTTAACAATCGTAAGCCCTGTTTTTTCAAGGAAATCAAGTTTATATCCTTTTGATAGTGCGGTATCTGTAAAGGCTGTCCACTCGTCGGGAGAATAACCTAATCGGAATTTTTTTATAGTTTCGTCAGTAAACCCTCTTTCTTTAAAGTAGGTCATTCCGATAGCCTTGCCTTGTTCAGTTTCGGTTAGTACTTCTGAAAAATAGCGTTGGGCATATTCAGAAACTATGTAAAGACTTTCTTTTTCGTCAGCTTGTTGTTTTTCTTCGTTAGAAAGTTCTGTTTCTTCAAATTCAATGTTGTATTTTTTTGCTAAATATCGGATAGCTTCGGGATAGGTAAAGTGTTCGTGTTCCATCAAAAAAGCGATGGCGTTTCCTCCCTTGCCGCTGCTAAAGTCTTTCCAGATTTGTTTTACGGGCGAGACCATAAAACTGGGAGTTCGTTCATTTGAAAACGGACTGAGCCCCTTGTAGTTAGAACCCGCCTTTCTCAATTGAACGAAATCGCCAATTACTTCTTCGACCCGCATTTGGTCATAGACTTTGTCTATGGTATTTTTGGAAATCATCGCCATCAGACAGAGCGTTTGGTTTAGATAACCACTGCCGTTCCGCTGGCTGTTACCATAAGCATTCCGCCACCGTTTCCAAGTGTCTCATAATCAAGGTCGATGCCCACAATGGCGTTCGCTCCCATTGCTGCTGCTCGTTGTTGCAATTCAGCAAGAGCCGTTTCTTTGGCTTCTATAAGTACTTTTTCATAGGTTGTGGAACGCCCACCGAAAAAATCGGTTAGTCCAGCCATAAAATCCTTGATAGCATTAGCTCCGATGATGGTTTCGCCCGTTACGATGCCTTTGTACTCCTTGATGGGACGACCTTCCAGAGTAGGTGTTGTTGATAAAATCATTTTGAATTCTTTTTTAAGGTTACTAATCTAATTTGAAGACAGAAAAAAATCTTCACAATAAGGCAAAAGTAACGAATAAATTCGGATTTTTATGCGATGTTTTCATAAATATTTTCGTTACCTTTGCATTTTGAATAAGAAAGTTAAACTAAAATATACTGAAAATGAATTGTTTATCAAAATTAATTTTTGTATTTATTTCTTTTTTGTTTGTGTCTTGCGGCTCTGACCAAGCCAAACAAACGGTAAAAGTAGGCAATAAATACGAGTTGGAGCTCCCCAAAAATTTCGACAAACGCACTGATTTGAATCCTGAGGCTTCGTTGCAGTATGGCAATGCTATTTCTGAGTTTTATGTAGCTGTTATTGATGAAGACCATCAAGAATTTGCCAAATATTTAGAAGAGGAAGGCAATAGTGAGGAAATGACAGTTGAAGAGTTGTTTGAATTGGTTTCTTTGGATGATTATTTTTCTTCTTGTTCTGAAAATTGGATAGAAAGGTCTGATATGAAAGTGCTTCCCAAAGAAATTACGGAAACTTCTGTTGGCGGATTTCCAGCGTATTACGTTGAAAAGAAACACACCGTTGACGGATACGAAGTTTTTTACAATATTGCTATCCTCAAAGGCAAAAAAGCGTTCTATCAAATCTATGTATGGACACTCGCTAAACAGAAAGAAAAACGTTCACAAGCTATGAAAGACATTATCCATTCTTTCAAAGAATTGTGATTTTTTAAATATTTTTTGAGAAAATTACTTTTTCTTTTTCCTTTTATACTTTTTCCCTTTTATTTCCTATTTTTGCACTTTCTAATTTTAAAAAACAATGTCAGAAGAAACAAAATCAAATAATTTTATAGAGAATATTATTGAGGAAGATTTGGCAAACGGATTTCCAGCAAGTGAGTTGCGATTTCGCTTTCCGCCTGAGCCTAACGGTTATCTGCATATCGGACACGCAAGCTCGATTTGCCTAAACTTCGGGCTGGGTTTGCGCTACAATTCACCCGTAAATTTACGCTTTGACGACACCAATCCCACCAAAGAAGAACAAGAATACGTTGATGCGATTCGTCGTGATGTGGCGTGGCTCGGCTATCAGTGGGATAAAGAATGTTACGCTTCCGATTACTTCCAAGAGCTGTATGACTGGGCGATTTTGCTTATCAAGAAAGGAAAAGCCTACGTAGATGGGCAATCTTCCGAAGAAATTGCTAAACAGAAAGGAACACCCACACAAGCTGGTACCGAAAGCCCTTTCCGAAATACGTCCGTTGAGGAAAATCTCAATTTATTTGAACGAATGAAAAATGGCGAATTTGCCGAAGGAACTTACGTACTTCGTGCCAAAATCGATATGGCTTCGCCCAATATGCTGATGCGTGACCCGATTATGTACCGCATTATGCACGCTTCGCATCATCGCACGGGCGACAAGTGGTGCATTTACCCAATGTACGACTGGGCTCACGGAGAAAGCGATTATTTAGAACAAGTGTCGCACTCACTTTGTACGCTCGAATTTTTGCCACATCGAGAGCTTTACGACTGGTTTTTAGATCAAATTTACGACGAAAAATTAGTCCGTCCGAAACAACGAGAATTCGCTCGTCGCAACTTGTCGCACACCATCGTGAGCAAACGCAAATTGTTGCAATTGGTCAATGAAAAACACGTTTCGGGCTGGGACGACCCCCGTATGCCGACCGTTTCAGGTTTGCGAAGACGTGGCTACACTGCCAATTCTATCCGCAAGTTTGCCGACACGATTGGAATTGCAAAACGCGACAACTTGATAGATGTTTCGCTATTGGAATTTTGCATTCGCGAGGATTTGAATAAAACTGCCAATCGAGTAATGGCGGTGCTTGACCCCGTGAAAGTGGTCATTACCAATTATCCCGAAGGACAAGAAGAATGGCTTGATGCCGAAAATAATCCAGAAGAAGAGGTGCTTACTTTTCGAAAAGTGCCTTTTTCGAGAGAAATTTATATCGAAAGAGAAGATTTCCGCGAAGAAGCCAACAATAAGTTTTTCCGATTGAAATTGGGCGGAGAAGTACGTCTAAAAAATGCGTATATTGTTAAAGGAGAAAGCGTAGTGAAAGATTCGGACGGTAACATCACGGAGATTCACTGCTCATACGACCCTGACAGCCGTAGCGGTAGCGGAACCGAAGCGAGCCAACGCAAGGTTAAAGGCACGCTGCATTGGGTGTCGGTGGCACACGCGGTGCAAGCGGAGGCACGTATTTACGACCGATTGTTCACCGTTGCCGAACCTGACCGCCAGGAAAAAGATTTTTTGGAGTACGTCAATCCCGATTCGTTGAAGATAGTAACGGCGTTTGTAGAACCGAGCCTAAAAACTGCCCAAGCGGGCGAGCAATTCCAATTCCAACGATTGGGCTATTTCACGGTCGATACGGATACCACGCCCGAAAAATTAGTGTTCAACAAAACCGTTGGATTGAAAGATACGTGGGCAAAAATTGAGAATACAGACACTCCGTAGAGGTACTATAAATTGCATCTCCACAAAAAACATAGAATGAACACAGAAAAAGTAACAAAACACATCGTAAATTGGCTAAAATCGTATGCCGAAACCGCCAAAGTCAAAGGATTGGTCATTGGTGTTTCGGGAGGAGTGGACTCGGCTGTGGTTTCCACACTTTGTGCCGAAACAGGTTTACCCACACTTTGCCTTGAACTGCCCATACACCAAGCGGCAAGTCACGTAACGCGAGCACAAGAGCATATCGCTTTTTTGAAAAGTCAGTATGAAAACGTATCAGATTTACGAGTGGATTTAACCCCTGTTTTTGACCAATTTGTGCATCAAATCCCCGCAACGGACGAAACGAGTTATGAAATGGCTTTAGCAAATACGCGCGCAAGACTTCGGATGACAACTTTATATTATTTCGCAGGATTGGACGGACGCATCGTTGTGGGAACGGGCAACAAAATTGAGGATTTTGGAGTAGGTTTTTTTACAAAATATGGTGACGGAGGCGTTGATGTCAGTCCTATTGCGGATTTGATGAAAAGTGAAGTATATCTTTTGGGGAAATATTTAAAAATTCCTGAATCTATTTTGAAAGCAAAACCTTCGGACGGATTATTTGGTGATGACCGTAGCGATGAAGACCAACTTAAAGCCTCGTACGACGAACTCGAATGGGCAATGAAAGAGGAAGAAAAAGGCAAACAACCCGGCGATTTTTCAGGACGCCAACAGGAAGTTTTTCGTATCTATCAGCGATTAAATCGGGCTAATCAGCACAAAATGAATCCGATTCCGGTTTGTAAAATAAGTGATGAATTAAAGAAATAACAACAATGAATATCCTAATTTTAGGTTCAGGCGGACGCGAACACGCATTGGCACTGAAAATAAGTCAAAGTCCCCGTTGCCAACATTTGTACGTAGCTCCCGGAAATGGCGGAACACATCAAGTAGCTACGAATATAAACGTTTCACCGGTGGATTTTCAATCCGTAAAGAAAATAGTTTTGGAAAAACAAATCCAAATGGTGGTCGTAGGACCCGAAGACCCTTTGGTACAAGGTATTTACGACTTTTTCAAAAATGATATTGATTTACAACACATTCAAGTCATAGGCCCTTCAAAAAAAGGCGCTCAATTGGAAGGAAGCAAGGAATTTGCCAAACAATTTATGCAACGACACAACATTCCAACGGCAAAATACGAAAGTTTCACCAAAGAAACTGTGGGGGAAGGTTGTCGTTTTTTAGAAACTATGCAACCTCCGTATGTTCTCAAAGCAGACGGATTGGCAGCAGGGAAAGGCGTTTTGATAATCAATGATTTAAAAGAAGCCCAAACTGAACTTAACAATATGTTACTCAATGAAAAGTTCGGAAGTGCGAGCCAAAAAGTGGTTATTGAAGAATTTTTAGACGGCATTGAGTTAAGTTGTTTTGTGCTTACAGATGGGAAAAACTACAAAATTTTGCCCACAGCCAAAGATTACAAGCGCATTGGTGAAAATGACCAAGGGTTAAACACAGGCGGAATGGGAGCGGTGTCGCCTGTACCTTTTGCTGATGCTGACTTTATGGAAAAAATCGAAACACGCATCGTAAAACCCACCATTGCGGGACTTCAAAAGGACAACATTGATTACAGAGGTTTTGTTTTCATCGGTTTGATTAAAGTTAAGGGAGAACCGTATGTTATTGAATATAATGTACGTATGGGCGACCCTGAAACTGAAGTGGTAATTCCGCGTGTTGAAAGTGATTTAGTGCCTATTTTTGAGAGTTTGAAAACGCAAACGCTTGATAATTTCTCTCTTGACGTCAATCCGATGAGTGCGACAACAGTGATGATGGTTTCAGGCGGATACCCAGAAGATTATGAAAAAGGAAAAGTCATCACGGGTACAGAAAATGTGGAGGGAAGTATTGTTTTTCACGCAGGAACAACGTTAATTGAAGGACAACTCAAAACCTCAGGCGGACGCGTACTCGCCGTAACTTCATTCGGAACGGACTTTAAGGAAGCACTAAAAACCTCATACCGAAACATCGAAAAGATACATTTTGATAAAATGTATTTCAGAAAGGATATAGGCTTTGATTTGTAGGAAAGAATAAACAAAATTGGAAATAAATTTGTGTTTAGGACTAATTTATTTCCGATTTTTTTTGTTTTATACCGAAACTTCTCCTTTGATAGCAGGATAAGGGTCATAGCCTTCCAAAGAAAAATCTTCATATTTGAAATCAAATAGGTTTTTTACGTCAGGATTTAGCTTCATCACAGGCAAAGTACGTGGCGTTCGGGTTAATTGCAATTCCACTTGTTCACGATGGTTGTTGTAGATATGCACATCTCCAAAGGTATGAACAAAATCACCTACCTCTAAATCGCAAACTTGGGCAATCATCATTGTTAGTAAGGCATACGAGGCAATATTGAACGGCACTCCGAGAAAAACATCGGCACTGCGTTGATAAAGTTGGCACGAAAGTTTTCCGTTGGCAACATAAAACTGAAATAAAGCGTGGCAAGGAGGAAGTGCTGCTTTGTTATTAGCTACATTTTCAGCAAAAGGCTTTGATGTATCGGGCAAAACAGACGGATTCCAAGCGGAAACCATTATGCGGCGGCTGTCAGGATTTTTTTTGATAGTTTCTATCACTTCTTTGATTTGGTCGATGCCTTCGCTGTTCCAATTGCGCCATTGATGCCCATAAACGGGACCTAAATTGCCCTTTTCATCAGCCCATTCGTTCCAGATGCGTACACCGTTTTCAGTTAAGTACTTGATGTTGGTATCTCCCTTCAAAAACCAAAGCAATTCGTGAATGATGGACTTCAAATGCAGCTTTTTGGTGGTTACCAGCGGGAATCCTTTGCTGAGGTCAAATCGCATTTGATAGCCGAAAACGCTGGTTGTTCCTGTTCCTGTACGGTCTTCTTTTTTATGTCCGTGTTCTAAAATATGACGTAATAAATCTTGATATTGTTGCATTTTTTGATTTTAAAAAGATATTTTGAAAGGGCAAAGATATAAAAAAACCGCTTCATTGTGAAGCGGTTTGCATAAATTAATAAGTGATTTCAGTAGTGCTTTTCCCTAAATCATCAACTACTCCGTTTTCTTTGACTGTTTCTTCGATTCTGATGGGATATCCTTTGTCATTATACTGATATTCGTATGTAGTTTCTTTTGTATAATTGGAATTAGGGGGCGCTACATTGACATAACTACGTTTTACGTACGTTAAATTATTTTTCATTGCTTCTGCATCAAGAAAATAATCTGGATACATCAACATTCCGGTGGCATTATACTTATAATTATTCTTGTCATCGTATTGATACTCGGAAGTTTCAGTTATGCTGCCTCTTTTTTTTGTATTTTTGATAACACGTTTTTGGTCATCAAGCGTATAAGTGATAATATCTATACTGCTATACACACCTTCGTTAACATCATCATACGTAGTGGTTTTCATTTCTTGTATTTCTGAGGCAGAGACGTATGTATATTTCTTTGTTTCTGTCTTTTTTGAATCACTACGATCTAAAATTCCGGTAGTTTCAATTAAATTATTACCATCATACTTATAACTTTCTGTATAAGTAGAAGAAGATTTTTTTTCTACTTTCTTAACTAATTTTCCGTCAGTATATTCGTAGGTAGTTTCTCTAATTATTTCATTATCATCAAGGTTTATTTCCTTTGAGGATTTAGGAAAATCTCCATCATAAGTTATTGAAAATTGAGTGCTTTCTACTTGCACATTATTTTTGAAGAAAGTTGATTTAGCAGATAGTATTTTATTATCAACTACTTCATAGAGAACTTCACTGCGACCATCAAATATAGAAGTTACTCCATTTTCACTGCCTTCAAACTTATACGTTTCTACTACCTTTTTAGGTAAAACCAAAGTTTCTTGCGTTGGTAATTCATTTCCACCATTGTCTTTTGAACATCCTATAACAAAAGACAGAGTTAATAAAGATACGATTAACTTTTTCATATATGCGTATGTATTTAAGTTTATACTGCAAATGTACGTAATTTTTATTTCAAAATATTGTTTTTATTGCTTTATTTTTTTTATTTTTTCAGAAGAAATTACAACTTTTTCCATTTTT
>JBGYFE010000184.1:0-2599 GCA_041819925.1 Capnocytophaga sp. | reverse complement strand
GATATTTACCTAAAAATGTGGGGATTATGTTTGTTTTATTTACTTCTTTCAGTAATGTTTTTTAGAAAGTTTTAAAAAAATTAAGGATATACACTCTTGCCTAAAATATCATTCAAGGCACACACACTCTCCCTCAAAGTTTCAAAACTTTGTGACAAGGAGAACTTATCTGAAAAACAATTATTCGTCAATCAAATAAATGCATCTTTTCAACCAATTCCCAAAGGTGTTTAGCTTTCAACTCATTGAAAAAGCGATGTTTTTCGGTGTTCACGGCTTGGTAGGTTGACGTCCAAATGACTTGAAAACCATTTTTTTTAGCCACTTCCTCAATGGTTTTCACCGTCTCGCCCCGAGTTCTGGAAGTACAGAAAATGATTTCACAGCCCAATTGAGTTAAATCTCCCAATCTTTCTTTCAGAAGTGAATCTGGATTGCCTTCACTTTCAATGCCTATTTTTTTAGATTTTATTTCAGCCACAAACCTAAAATCACCATTCGGAGGAACATTTACAAACTTATTACCCGCTTTTTTTACGTCAGGATAATTCTCTAACAACATTTTTGCAAGAACCCGTAAAGATTCTGTTTTCCCTGTTTTTCCGTTGTTGGATATTGCGATAATTGTCTTCATAGTATTTTATAGTTAGGTTATTACTTTATTTATTCTTTTAAAAATAATATAAATTATCTTAAAATTCAATCATCAGGAAAAATCGCCTCGAAGAGAATTACTTCTCTCAAAGCAGATTTATCAACTGTTTTTTTACAAAGTTTAAAAAATGAGAGAACGCATCGTAGTCGCACAAAGGTAGAGTTTTTAAACCTAATGTACAAATTTTTAACTTTTCTTTCTTATTTCTTTTTAATATAAGTTTCAAAAGTAAAACTATGGAGATGTTTTTCATCAGAAGGAACATATTGTGAAAAAATCAACTCCCAATGTTGAGGTAAAATTTCAGGAAAAAAAGCATCTGCTCTTTCAAATGTAGCGTGCACTCTTGTAAGCTCAATTTTGTCAGCCACATCCATCGCCAAATGGTATATCTCGCCTCCTCCTATCACATACGGATTTTCATCAAAATCTTTGGCTTTTTCAATAGCCTCATTCAGCGAACTTACTACAATGCAGCCCGTTGCTTGGTAATTGGGTTGGCGTGTAATGACAATGTGGGTACGATTGGGTAATAGAGAAGGAAAAGTATCAAAAGTTTTACGCCCCATTATGATGCAGTGCCCTGAGGTTAAATCCTTGAACCGTTTAAAATCTTTTGGAAGGTGCCAAGGCAAATCGCCCTTATAGCCCAAAGCATTGTTTTGAGAGGCTGCTGCAATGAGTGTTATCATAAAACGTTTGAATTTTGTTGTTGTGATTGACTCTCGTTTTGTGTTTTTAAGAGCTCTTTTTCAGCTTTTTCCCTTTCCTTTTGGAATTCTTTTTCAATAGCCACTTCCATTTTTACAAGCTTTTTCTGTTGCAAATCAACCAATCGTTGTCGATGTTTTCGTTCCCAATCCTTGCCCATAAATCGGTTTACGACAAAAACATTTATCACGTGTAACAAAAAGAGAAATGTCCAAACAAGAATGCCCCAAATATACCAATTATAAGTAACATTACTATAAAGTAACTTATTGATAACCACCATAAAAACGCACCCCAAAACAAAAACCCAAAAATGAAAAAAAAGCATTCTTTTCTGTTTAAGTCGTCGTTGTGCATCTTCAAACAATTCGTGTTGAACCGCATCTATGTTTGTATTTTTTTGCATAATTTTCTATATTAAGTTCTTTATTATTGACATTAACGTGACAAAATTACAATTTTATGTCATTATTCCAAACTATTTTTTAGTTTTGATTTTCAAATTCTTGCAAAATTTCATAAACCAAGTGTGTAGGAAGCCCTATAACATTGTTATACGAACCTTCAATATGCGTAACTCCCACATAACCAATCCATTCTTGAATGCCATAACCTCCTGCCTTGTCATAAGGCTCATAATGGGTCAGATAAAAATCTATCTCACTGTTTGTAAATGCTTTAAAAGTCACTTTCGTGATGCAATGAACAACTTTTTGCTTTTCCAAAGTTGTAAAACAAACAGAAGTAACCACTTCGTGTTGTTTTCCTGAGAGTGATTGAAGCATTGTAAATCCTTCTTGATAATCTCTGGGTTTTCCCAGAGCTTTCCCTTCGTGCCAAACCACTGTGTCAGAAGTAATTAAAATCTCATTCGGTTGTAAGATTTTTTGAAAAGGAATAGCTTTCTGCAAAGCTAAAAAATTTGTAATTTCTTCACGTTGCAGATTCTCTGGATAAACTTCCTCAATAGGTTTAAGAACCACTTCATATTCCAAATGCAATTCTCTAAAAAACTGTTGTCGGCGAGGTGATGCCGAAGCCAATAGTATTTTCTTCATATAACAAGCGTAATTTTATTCAGGATATTCTATGCGAATGTGGTAAACATTGGTCAGTTTGTTTTTCAAAACTTTTTTAACGGTCTCAATTTCTTTGAGTGTAATATCAGCATTCATAAACTGATTGTCATCCAACTGTTTTTTAACGATTTTTTCCACAAAATCATCAAGCATT
>JBGYFE010000183.1:0-31295 GCA_041819925.1 Capnocytophaga sp. | reverse complement strand
TTACAACAAGTTTTTAGATGCGTTTCAGTTCATAAAAGATGTTCCTGTGGATTGGCAAAAAAGTATCTATTTAGAGGCTGAACCTGGCAGATACATCACTGTTGCCCGAAAAGACAAAAATTCAAATGATTGGTACATCGGTTGTACAGCCAACGAAAACGGACATACGTCTAAAATAAAACTCGACTTTTTAGACAAAGGCAAGAAATATGAAGCTACTATTTATGCCGATGCTAAAAATGCCCATTTTAAAGACAATCCAAAAGCCTACACCATTACCAAACAAAAAGTAGATACCAACACGGTGCTTTCACTTGTTGCCAAACAAGGTGGTGGATATGCCATCAGCATTAAGGAAGTGAAGTAGCACAATTTGAAATACAAGTCGCTTATTTTGTTAAACGTTAAAGTGGTAAGATAAAATATTTTATTATTTAGAAATAAAAATGTATCTTTGTCCTCGAAATAAAACTGGTTAAGAAATGAAACCTACTGTTGATAAAACAATACAAAATTTGTTAAATGAAAAACTGAAACAATTAGAAGAATACTTCAAAGCAGATTTTTTAGTGTATTATGGGGGAATTTTCAATGGAGTAGAGGAACATATGCTTAAAATAGTTGAGGATTTAGTAGACTATCACAAAGAAAAAACAACTAAAAAAGATAAGATTTTTATTATTCTGACAACAGGGGGAGGGAGTGCTACAACCGTAGAAAGATTTGTAAATATATTGAGACATCATTACGAAGAAGTAAACTTCATAGTTCCGAATTACGCATATAGTGCAGGAACTATTTTTTGTATGAGTGGAGATAATATTTATATGGATTATTTCTCTGTATTAGGTCCAATAGACCCTCAAGTGCAAAATAAGGATGGAAAATGGGTTGCTGCTTTGGGATATTTGGACAAGGTGAATGAACTCATAGGCAAAGCGAAAGAAGGGACTTTAACTCAGCCTGAATTTCTGATTCTTAAAGATTTAGATTTGGCAGAACTTAGGGAGTATGAACAAGCTAAAAATTTGACTATTGCACTTCTAAAAAAATGGTTGGTTAAATACAAATTTAAAAATTGGACTAAAAGAGAGAGTTCAAAAACGGTAGTTTCCCAACGAGATAAAGAGGATAGAGCGACAGAAATAGCTGATAAATTAAGTAATAGTAACGAGTGGAAATCTCACGGGCGTCCTATAAATATTGATGTTTTAGAAGATGAGTTAAAACTAAAAATAATAGATTATAGCGAAGAACCATACAGAGAACCAATAAGGGAGTACTATGAACTTCTTTCTGATTATGTTTCGAAAAACAATCTGAATATATTTATTCATACACGTAAATTTATATAAAATATGAAAACAAAAATAGATAAGAAAGTAAAAACAGTTGTTACAAAAGGGATTGAAAAATACCTAAATGACTCAAAAATGCGTGAGTATGAGAATGCTTCAGTACAGTTTGAAGAGCTCATAAAGAAGGGAGTTGCAAAAAAAAGGGAAAATAATTTAGCTTCTATAGTAAATATTCATCGTACCTTTTTTAATATTTCTAATTTTAGCAATAACATAATAGAATAACAGTTGTATTATTTGCCAAACAAGGTGGTGGATATGCCATCAGCATTAAGGAAGTGAAATAGAGGAAAGATGTTTTTCTGATATAAAAAAATCCGCTGAATTTTCAGCGGATTTTTTCGTGTTGATTACTTTTTCTTACAAAATGATGCTGACAGAAGCTAATAATCCACTGGCATCGCCAACACCTTTTCTCTCATCTTTCTTAATTTCCTTTCCGTCTTTCAATAAATAAACGGTTAAAACAGAACTTTCGGTGGTTTGACGTGCATTTACTTGTACTCGAATAGATTTTTTAATGTCGTAGTTGCCTTCCCACTCGGTTTTTCCTATCATACTTGCTACGTGAGAATCCGTAAAAACACTATAATCTTTCGATTCCTGCGGCAATTCTGTATCTATGTGAATTACAGCTCCTTGAAGTGTTCCTCCATTTTCTATGGTGGCTTTTACGGTATAAGTCCCAGCAGTGGCACTACCTCCTGTTGAATCTTCTTCATTTTTAGAGCAAGACACACTCATTCCTGCCCAAATAATTGTCATTAAGATAAAAATTTTCTTCATAATTATTTTTTTTATAATTCAGCAAAGATATAAATTTTGATTGTGTTTTCCAAAGTATGATACTCAAATTCACCCAAAATTGATGTAGAAAAAGACAATTTCAAAGGTTTTTAGATTAGTAGTGAGTTTTCCGTATTGCTCGGCTTTTGTTTTTTCTTCTTTTTTTATATCTTTGTCAATCCAAAATTAATTTGTATGAAAAAGATAATTATTATTTTCTCAGTGCTTTTTCCTATGTTGGGATTTGCACAAACTGAAAAAATTCAAGGAACATATTACTCCAATACTGCGGGAGACGATTTGAGGTTGAAAATCAATAACGATGGCACTTTTGACTTGGTTATTTTTTCAGGGAAATACATATTTGGCAAAAATGGAAACGTAGATTTGTTAATTGACAAAACTCCTTCTTTTATGGTAGAAGCCAAAGAGCGAAACTCTGGCGAAACTTTGAAAATCAAATTCAAAGCAAGTTATCAAATGAATGAGTTGCAATATGTTTATGTTGGATATGAACAAAACGGAAAAGTGGAATACGTCAATTTATATGATAAAATTCCAACTTCGGAGGAAGCAATATCGGCAGAAAACGAGAATGCTGAACAAATCTATGAAATAGGGGTACTCGAAATTCCGAAAACAGAAAATCTGTATTTGGTGAACGCCCTGCCTTCATCGCTGCTTTTTGACTCTTCACAAGAAAAAAGTGTTTTTATTGAAAAGTACTCCATCGGAAAAGAGGTGTCTTTGGCAGATGTATTTTTCAGTCTTTCGGCACTTTATGCTTCATCTCCTAAATTAACGGGAGCTTACAGCGAGGCTAATCAAACATTGCGTATCAACAGTTTTTATGGGAGTAATTCGGTGGTATTCAATAAACAACCGCATTACGAGAAAGAGGGAGTTATTAAACCTGTAACCATCGAAAATGTAAGGAATTGGGAACATTTGAAGTTTTTTGAAACTCCGTACGACTATTATGGCTATAATGAAAGTGATTCTACTTCGGTAGCCGTAGAAACACGTATCAAATTGGACATTAAAAACAATCTTTCAGATGCTTTGCAAGCCGCCAAAAAAGAGGGCAAGCCTTTGGTTGTGTTTTATCAGCCCGAAAACACGGAAAATGCCCGAAAAGCATTCGATGACCTTATCAAAAGATATGAAGAAGACCTACGTTACTATGCCTCTTATAACCTTGAAAAATATAACCAAATTGATTTTTATTTCGCAGATAAAAAAGATGAAAAATGGTTTAAAAAGAAGGACATAAAAGCTCAAAATCAATTGGTTTTATTAGACGGGGAAGGCAATGTTATTTACCACGAGGGAAGGCAAGCCGATGAATTTCAAGATAATTTTTCAATAACTTCGCCGTTTTTGATTGCTCTTCGAGGAGCTTATCTTGCCCGAAAGGTTGATAATGTTTTTTCTAACCCAAAAGCCACTCCACAGCAAATAGAAGATTTGTTTTCAAAAATATTAGATTCGGAACTGCCTCTCTTTCTTTATACAGACCAAAAAATCAGCAAAAACGAAACTGAACAAGATTCGTATGATAAAGAACATTATGAGTTTTACTTCAATTCGTTAAAAGATAGAGCAAATCTGTATAAATTCAAATCTACGCCCGAACAAGTGAACCGTCAGTGGGCAAAAATGGTTGAAGCACACAAAAATGACACAAAATTAAACGTGTCTTACGCGGCTTTAATGGCAAAAAACTACTATTCGTTTGAGCACGGTTATGGTGTTTATTTCCAAAATATGTTTAACACCTCAAAAAAAACCGATATAGCAGATTTAGACGCCATTCAGTATTTGATGAAATATGGTGATGAAATTGAAAAATATAACGATAGTTTTAACTATGACAGCATTGATAATCAACAACAAATTGATTTTTACTACACCAATATCCCGACGATTTTGAACACTATGGCAGAAAGTTCGCCCGAATTGCGCGAGAAAATAAAAGAAATTTACCTGCAAGAACAAGAAAAAAAATTAGCTTTTTTTCAAGATTTTAAAACCTTTTTGGAGGCGTATTATCCCGATGAATTTCTAAAAAACTTTGCAGACTATTACACAAAGATGACTTCTGCTGACTCATCGAACCTTATCTTGTCGCTTGATAAAATGTATGCCGAAAGTAGATCTGGATACGATGATTGGATTTATTATAAACTCCGTTTTTCAAACGATTGCAACAATGCCGCTTGGAAAGTGGTTGAAAACTATCGAAATGATGCCACTTGGATGCAAAAAGCCTTGCAATGGTCAAAAGCATCTTTGGAATTAGATGCTAACAATCCGTATTGTTTGGATACTTACGCACATCTGCTCTATTTCACAGGCGATAAAGCCAAAGCTATTGAAAATCAACGCAAAGCAGTTCGGATTTTAGACCAAGATAAAGAAAAATACAATCAAGGAAACGAAGATGACATCAGAGAAGTGTTGAAAAAAATGGAAAACGGAACACTTTAAACAGAATGTATAGCTAATTTAAAATGATTTGGCTATATGTAACCAAGCAATCCTAAAAATAATATTACAAAAAGTCAATGCAAATTTTTACAGAAAATTACAAAGTACGAAGCACACAAATCAACCTACACAATCAATTAGGTCTTTATGGTGTATTAGGAATGTTGCAGGACATAGCTTCGGAACACGCCTCGCATTTAGGTTTTGGTTATAAAGACTTGTTGCAGAAAGGTTTTTTTTGGGCGCTCATTCAGCAGAAGCTCAAAATGTATGAATATCCGAAGTGGAATGAACAAATCACCATTAAAACGTGGTCATTACCCATTCAGGGAGTATATGCTTTTCGCGAATTTGAACTTTTTTGCAATGACAAAAAAATTGGCGAGTGCGCAAGCACTTGGATAACGCTTGACATAGCCACTCGCAAACCGACGGACATATCAGCGCATCAGCATCTTTTTATGCCACGAACCGATGGTGGGCTTGGTTTCAAAACAGAAAGAGTCATTTTGCCTGAAACAATGTATTTATCCGATACATTTCGGGTAAAAGCAAGTGATTTAGATGTTAATATGCACGTGAACAATGTCAAATACACGCAATGGGCGCTTGATACGATTTCACTTGAAAACCATCGGAACTATATTATTAAAGAGTACGACATTAATTTCCTTTCAGAAACGTTTTTTAATGATGAAATGGAAGGATTTGTTAGTGAACATAAACTTGTTAATAACACAACTGATGTAGAATCTTATTTTTATGCCCAGAAGATAGGAGCAGACAAACCTGCTTTCATTTCAAGGTCTGTGGCAACTGCGGTAAACAAAAAGCAGGAATTTTAATTCCTGCTTTTTGTTTTTGTCTTTTATTCTTTTTTTGTAACTTTGTCCGGAAACATTTTATCAACTGAAAATATGATATTTAATTATTTGAAAAAAGGAAGTCTGATGGTCATTGGTTTGGCGTTTACGCACGTGGCTTTCAGTCAGGAAAAGATTCTGGGTGGTTATGCCTACGGCGACCAACAAGCACCCACAGGCAAAGAATGGGAATCAGTGGAAGAATTATCCCTGAATAAAGAACAACCCAAAGCCTACTTTTTTTCGTTTGTCGATAAGGCTTCGGCACGGAAAGTTTTGCCTGAAAACGCAAAATATTGGCAATCACTCGACGGAAATTGGAAGTTCCACTGGGTGAAAACTCCCGATGAGCGTCCGAAGGATTTTTACAAACCGTCGTTTAGCGTGGCTGCGTGGGAAGAAATTCCTGTACCTTCAAGCTGGAATATTTACGGTGTGCAGAAAGACGGAACGCTCAAATATGGCGTGCCAATTTACGTAAACCAGCCCGTAATTTTCTATCACGAACGCAAAGTTGACGATTGGCGAAAAGGCGTTATGCGTACGCCTCCAACCAATTGGACAACGTACATCTACCGAAATGAAGTTGGTTCGTATCGTCGCGATTTTACCATTCCTGCTGATTGGAAAGACCGCGAAATATTTATCAATTTTGACGGAGTAGATTCGTTTTTCTATCTTTGGATTAACGGGAAATACGTTGGTTTTTCTAAAAACTCGCGCAATTTGGCAGCGTTCAACATCACCAAGTATTTGCAAAAAGGAAATAACACGGTTGCTGTTGAGGTCTATCGAAGTTCAGACGGTTCGTTCTTAGAATCGCAAGATATGTTCCGATTGCCGGGAATTTTCCGTACGGTGGCTTTGACTTCTACGCCCAAAGTTCAAATACGCGATTTGCAAGTAATTCCTGATTTGGATAAAAATTATCAAAACGGAGAACTTAATATTTCTGCCGAAATCCGTAATTTGGATAAGAAACAAGCAAAAGGTTACAAAATCGAATATTCTTTATACGAAAACAAATTGTATTCCGATGAAAATACAGAAGTTGGAAAACCCATTGCTTCCACTTCGGTTGATATATCTTCTTTGAAAACATCGGTTGTAAAAACTAAATTTCCGTTAGAAAATCCGAAAAAATGGTCGGGAGAGTTTCCGCATCGTTATGTGTTGGTTGCTCAACTCAAAGACAGTAAGGACAAAGTTGTAGAAACTATTTCGACTTACACAGGTTTTAGAAAAGTAGAAATTAAAGATACACCTGCCGACAAAGATGAATTTGGCAAAGCAGGACGCTATTTTTACGTAAATGGCAAAACGGTGAAACTTAAAGGTGTAAATCGTCACGAAACCAATCCGGCTGTGGGACACGCCATTACGCGTAAGCAAATGGAAGAAGAAGTAAAGTTGATGCAAAAAGCCAACATTAACCACGTGCGTAATTCGCATTATCCTGATGCTCCGTATTGGTATTATTTGTGCGACAAGTACGGAATTTATTTGGAAGACGAAGCCAACGTGGAATCACACCAATATTATTACGGAAAAGAATCGCTTTCACACCCGAAAGAATGGGAAAAAGCACACGTAGCCCGCGTGTTGGAAATGGCTCACGCAACGATTAATAATCCGTCGATTGTGATTTGGTCTCTCGGAAATGAAGGCGGACCTGGTCAAAACTTCGTTGCGGCGTATGATGCTTTGAAAAAATTTGATACTTCTCGCCCTGTTCAGTATGAAAGAAATAATGACATCGTGGATATGGGCTCAAATCAGTATCCGTCAATTGCTTGGACAAAAAGCGCTGCTGATGGAGTGCTTAAAATCAAATATCCGTTCCATATTTCAGAATATGCGCATTCAATGGGAAATGCTGTCGGGAATTTAGTAGATTATTGGGACGCTATTGAATCAAGTAACTTCATTTGCGGGGGTGCGATTTGGGATTGGATTGACCAAGCAATGTACAGTTACACCAAAGAAGGAAAACGTTATTTTGCTTACGGCGGAGATTTTGGAGACTTCCCAAATGATGGGCAGTTTGTAATGAACGGGGTTATATTCGCTAATATGACGCCGAAGCCTCAATATTACGAAGTGAAAAAAGTATATCAGTATGTTGGGGTGAAAAATAACGGAAATGAAATAGAAATTTTCAATAAAAACTACTTCAAAGATTTGTCGGACTATGATGCGGAATGGTTTTTATATGAAGACGGAAAAGCCATTGAATCCGGAAAGTTAGCGTTGGGCAACATTCCGGCGAGAAGCAAAAAAACATTGCAAGTTCCGTATAATCAGTCGCTTTTGAAACCTACTTCGGAATACTTCCTAAAAGTACAATTCAAACTAAACGAAAATAAACCTTGGGCAGAAAAAGGCTACGTACAAGCCGAAGAGCAATTTTTGTTGAAATCCGCTACGGAGAAAAAATTACTTTCAGAAGTGGCGAAAAACGGAAAATTAATTGCCAAATCAAATCACGGAAATTACGAAATTTCTAATGAAAATATAGCAATTTCTTTCAACAATGAAGGAACTATCCAATCGCTAAAATATAAAAATGAAGCGGTTATTGAAAACGGCAACGGACCTAAAATCAATGCTTTGCGCGCCTTTGTGAACAACGATGGTTGGTTCTATCAAAAATGGTTTGAGAAAGGATTGCATAATTTGAAGCATAAAGTGGTTTCGCACCAAATTACAGAAAACAAAAACGGAACAATTTCTGTGTATTTCACCGTAGTTTCACAAGCGCCTAACGGAGCAAAAATTCACGGTGGAACAAGCTCAGGGCGAAACAAAATTGAAGAATTGACCGATAAACCTTTCGGGGAAAAAGATTTCAAATTCACTACAAATCAGGTTTATACGATTTATCCCGACGGAAGTGTTGAATTGCAATCGGCAATCACGTCGAACGATTTGTGGCTTATTTTACCACGCTTAGGCTACACGATGACGATTTCGCAACAATTTGAAAACCTAACTTACTACGGTCGCGGCAAACAAGATAATTATCCTGACCGAAAAACAGGTGCGTTCATCGAACAATTTTCAGGAAAAGTAAAAGACGAGTTTACGCACTTCCCGAAACCGCAAGATATGGGCAACCACGAAGAAACGCGCTGGATTGCACTTACTGATAATCAAGGAAACGGCGTGATTTTCATTCCGAATGAACCGATAGCGTTTTCGGCATTGCAATACACCGCCAAAGAAATGATTTTAGCGCCGCACCCGCACGAATTACCTCCTGCAAAAGATACTCATTTGAATTTAGACTTGGGCGTAACGGGTCTTGGAGGAAACAGCTGCGGACCAACTCCGCTTATCAAAGACCGAATTTCGGCAGGAGGCTCGCACGTAATGGGATTCGTAATTCGTCCGGTGAATCATAACCAAAACTTGGCGGAAGTAGCTAAAATTATTCCAACGGGTGAAACACCTATTTCAATTTCACGCGATTATTTTGGAAACGTAGCCATTCAGTCCGTAGATAAATTTGCAAAAATTGTTTATACCGTTAACAATCAGAAGAAAGCAACGAAATATAGTTCGGCAATTCCGTTCCGTCAAGGAGGAAAAATAACCGCTTGGATAGAGGGGAAACCAAATTCAAAAATAGATGCTTCTTTTGACCGCTTGGAAAACGTGCCTATGCGCGTGATATTGGCAAGTAGCGAAGAATCGGGTAGTGGAGACGCTCAAAATTTAATTGATGGCGACCCGAACACAATTTGGCACACAACGCATTCAGTTACAGTGGCAAAATATCCGCATTGGGTTGATTTTGATATGAGCGAAGTGCGAAATATTAAAGGATTTACCTATTTGCCTTATGACGATTGGAGCACTAAAATTAAAGAATATAGCTTCTCAGTAAGCACAGATGGCAAAAATTGGACAGAAATCAAAAAAGGAAATTTCGATACGAGCAGTGATTTGAAACGTGTTATGTTTGACCAAGCTATCAAAGCGCGTTACGTACGCTTTACAGCATTAAGTCAGCATTATGGGCAAGATTTTGCTGCGGGCTCAGAGTTTTCCGTGTTGGAAGAGTAGGGGAGAGGCTCGTAAGAATGAATTGTTTAATAGAAAAAATGCAATTTAAAACTTACGAAACAATTTTTAATAAAATAATGAATTTTGATAAAATTATTTTATATATACGTAAGTAAATAAACTGTTTAATTTAAGATTATATTGTAAATAAAATAAGCTGCTTGAAATGAGCAGCTTATTTTTTTATAAATTTTAAAAATGATATATGATAAAAAAAGTAACTTACAATTAATTTGCCTTTCCTTTTTGTCTTCTTTGAACTAATGAATTGCTATCTTCAATAACTTGTGTTACTGAATTAATGAAATGTTGATACGTTTCATTTCCTTCCATAGCTAAAAGATAACTTAGTAATTTTTTATTTATAATTTCTAATAAAGGTTTTTTCAAAATACTTGCTGATTCGGTTAAATTTTGTTGTACGATAGCTTTTTCATAAGCCATACGTTCTGAATTAAAAGCATTTTGTCTGTTGCGAATTTCATCAAGAGTTTCTCTTATGAATGAAAGAGAAGAAATATTTTCTCTTAAATCTTCTGATGAAAAATCACGCAATAATGACTCAATGAGTGCCGATTTACTTGTATAATTTTCTCTTGTAATTTTTGTTCCGTATTTTGAAAAAACCATATACAATTTTTCAGCATTTCTTTTAATTTCTTCTGATGGCATTGCTCTATATCCCATAAGAATATAGTTTAAATTCATTATAATTTCATTGCGAAGTTTATCCGTTTCTTCGAGCTTTGAAACAGCATTTTCACGCTTTATAGATGTTGAAAGACTTTGTGATTGACTTTCAATTTGTGAAATAATGTTTTTTAAAAAAACATCATTTTGCAATGTGTCTTCTTGTTTGAAAAAGCGTACTAAACGCTCAGAGGTATCTGCTAATTCAGCAATACGAACATTAGGTGAAATTTTTTTGATTGACATAATTATACAGTTTATGATTAAAATTATTTTTATTGTTCATTTATTTAAAAGTAACTTTCAATAAATATTTTTTTTAATACTTGCTAATTTATTTCTTTTCTAAAATTTTAGATATATATATTTTTAATATATTGCTTAAAATATAATTTTATATATGCTTGTTTTATTTTGTAAAAACAATTTAAAATTTTTTAGTTATGATTTTAGTATGTATTTATTGTGTATAATACGTATTTTTTTATGTATGATAACTAAAAATTAGAAACAAAAAATAAAATAACAGCTATTTTTAACGATATGTGCTAAAATTATCTGATTTATTTGTTAAACGGAATAGATAATAAAATGCGCATATCCTTTATTGCTTCGCAAGGTACGAATTTTTTTTCAAATAAACGAATTTTTCATCAAAAAAATTATAAGTTTATTTGATTAAAAATTTGAAGTATGTAAGTTATGTGAAATATTTTTTTAGTTTTTAATGAAATATTTTTTTTATAAAAAAACATTGTTAATCTGAAAGAATATGACTTTTTGCAAATAAAAATATCCGTCAATAGAGTAAAAATAGACAAAACTCCTTGACGGATAAAAAATATAACATAAATTACTCTTATTTTGAGTCTAATGAACTTAAATTTTCTACAATTTTTCGGTCGTTAGCAAGTCGTTGCACTTTATTTTGCCCGCCGAGCTTTCCACTTTGTTTCATATAGTCAGAAAATCCGTTTTTGGCTACCTTTGTGATTTTCAAAGGTTGCAAAACTTTTCCGTCAATTAAATCAAAATAATAAGAATTTTGCTGCTGCATTAAAGCATCTATTTTTGAAGCAAAAGCATTCAAATCATTAGGTTCGTTCTCAAATTCAATGAACCACTCGTGAAAAGGCAGTTCTCCCTTTGGCGGGTTCACTTGCGGGGCAACCGTAAATTCAGAAATGCGTACGTCAGTGCCTTCAATGGCTTGACGGATTGCTTCTTCTACTTCTTTGGCAATTACGTGCTCTCCGAAAGCAGAAATGAAATGCTTTATCCTGCCTGAAACCACAATTCGATACGGATTTAGTGAAGTAAACTGAACCGTATCACCAATATTATATGCCCAAAGCCCCGCATTTGTTGAAATAATAAGCACATAATTCACACCGATTTCAACCTCTGATAAGGTCAATCTTTTCGGATTTTCTGTAAAAAAATCGTCCGCTTTTATAAATTCGTAAAATATACCTGAATTTAGCAGCAAAAGCATTCCTTTCTCGGTTTGTGAATCTTGAAATGCAAAAAATCCTTCACTCGCAGGAAAAAGTTCGATGCTATCCACCTTTCTTCCGATAAGATATTCAAATTTTTGTCGGTATGGTTCGTAATTTACGCCTCCATAAATGAATAATTTGAAGTTTTTGAATAAATCTCCTACATTTTTTCCTGATTTGGCGTGTAATTTTTCAAAATACATCTGCACCCAAGGCGGAATGCCGCTAATTACGGTCATATCCTCGTTGATAGTTTCTTGAACAATTGCATCAACTTTGGTTTCCCAATCCTCAATGCAGTTTGTTTTCCACGAGGGCATTCGATTCTTTTGAAGATATTTCGGAACGTAATGCGCTGAAATTCCCGATAAACGACCCAATTTAATGCCATTTTTTTCTTCAAGAATGGGGCTTCCTTGCAAGAAAATCATTTTTCCGTTCACAAAATCGGCATTTTTTGTTTGATAAACGTAACAAAGAATGGCGTCACGGGCTGCTTCTACGTGATAGGGCATCGATTCTTTGGTGATAGGAATATATTTTGCGCCGCTTGTTGTTCCTGATGTTTTGGCAAAATAAATTGGTTTTCCTTTCCAAAGTATGTTTTCTTTGCCTTGAATGACTTGTTCGATGTATGATTTTAAACCTTCGTAGTCTCGAACAGGCACGTTTTTCACAAAATCAGCGTGAGATTTGATTTCATTAAAGTGATGGTCTTTCCCAAAGGAAGTGTTTTGGGCTTTTTTTATAAGTTCTTGAAATACTTTTTGTTGTGTTTCAATCGGATTTTTTGCCCACTTGTCAATTTTTTTTTTGACCATAGCGGCAAATAGTTTAGCGGCAAACGACTTTAATGACATAATTTTCTGATAAGTAGTGGTTAACGAACATCGCTTGAAGATTTTTATTTGATTTTGTTTAGAGCCTCACAACCAACAACAGATTCCCAACCACTGATTACTTAAATTCTATATAACTTTTCGGATTTATTGGGTATCCATTGCTCCAAAGTTCAAAATGCAAGTGAGTTCCTGTTGAAAGTTCACCCGTATTCCCGACGGTAGCAATTACTTCTCCTGCAAGCACTTGATCGCCTTGTTGTTTGACAATCGAGGCATTGTGTTTGTAAATAGATACCAAATTTTCTTTATGTTCGATAATAATAACATACCCCGTAGCGATTGTCCATTCAGCAAAAATAACCGTTCCGTTAGCCACCGATTTTACGATAGTTCCTTCGGGAGTAACGATATCTACACCATAATGGCGTATTTGCGGTTCATATTCACTTGAAATAATTCCTCCTGAAACCGGCGGAAATAATAGAATTTCTCGATTTTGATGCAATGCCTTTTCAAAAACGTTGTATCGGTCTTCTTCGGCGACTTCCTGCCTCAACAAAGAATCTTGCCGATTCGGACTCAAATCAACTGACTTCGGGTCAAATTTATGCACTTCATACAACGAGTCTTTATTAATTTCTTTATGCAGAACGTCGCCCGTAAGCACTTTTTTGATAGAAGTTAAATAGAGTTCGTTTTTCTTCATTTCGTTTTCCAGAGAATCTACTTTGAAAGCCAAATTAATGGTTTCTCGTTTGCTTTCTACTTCTGAAAACCCTAAAATATACTGCCTAAGGGGTGTATAAATAATGAATAGCGTGGTTAAAATGATTATCAACAATGAAAAAACCGTTCCGAAAACAAAAATGTTCAAACGACTCAAACGCATAGAAGCCTTTTCTTCAAAAGTTTCGTCGTCCATAAACACCAAGCGATATTTGCTCAGCAGCTTACGTTTGATATATTCCTTTTTTGTTTTTTTAGGCGCACTCATTGTTTTATTTCTTGTTGGAAGCTACATAACGTTTATAACTTGTTCTATCTGAGGAACGTATTTTTTTATGGTCATTTCAACACCGCTTCGCAAAGTCATTTGATTGACACTGCAACCGATGCAATTTCCTTCTAATTTTACTTTTACGATTTTGTCGTTTTCAATGTCTACCAAAGTAATATCACCGCCATCGTTCTGCAAAAACGGTCGGATTTCATTCAAGGCTTTTATAACTTCTTCTTTTATCTGTTCTGATGTCATTTTTTTGATATTTGTTTTTATAGATGTGATGAATCGTATTTATTTTTTTGAACTGCAGCCTGCCATTGTGGTGATTTTTATAGCTTCTGACGGCGGAAGGCTACTGTTGCGTTCCACCACATTTTGCACTACATTTTGAGCCAATTGCATAAAAGCGATAGCTTGTGGTGTATTTTCTTGCAAAGCAGTTGGTCTGCCCACGTCGCCCGATTCGCGTATGCTTTGCACCAACGGGATTTCACCCAAAAACGGAACTTTCAAATCTTCTGCCAAGTGTTTTGCTCCTTCTTTTCCAAAAATATAATATTTGTTTTCAGGAAGTTCATCAGGCGTGAAATATGCCATATTTTCCACAATTCCTAACACAGGAACGTTAATAGTTTCTTGCTGAAACATCGCTACTCCTTTTCGGGCATCGGCAAGAGCGATTTTTTGAGGCGTACTGACCACCACAGCTCCCGTTACGGGCATCGCTTGCATAATGCTCAAATGAATATCGCCCGTGCCTGGTGGCAAATCTAACAATAAAAAATCTAATTCACCCCAATCGGCATCAAAAATCATTTGATTTAACGCTTTGGCTGCCATTGGTCCACGCCAAATTACGGCCTGATTCGGATTGGTAAAAAAACCGATGGAAAGCATTTTAACGCCATAATTTTCAACAGGTTTCATTTTTGACTTTCCGTCCACATCAACCGAAAGCGGTTTTTGGTCAGCAACGTCAAACATTATAGGCATTGAAGGTCCGTAAATGTCAGCGTCAAGTAAGCCTACCTGAAATCCCATTTTTGCCAATGAAACCGCCAAGTTTGCCGTTACAGTTGATTTGCCCACGCCTCCTTTGCCTGAGGCTACCGCGATAATATTTTTAATCCCCGGAATAGGTTTCCCTTTGATTTCAGGTTTTTCGGGGGCAATAACCTTCACATTTACAAACACTTTTGCTTTTTCGTGAACTTCGCCGTGAATGGCTTTCATAATTTCAACTTCGGTGCGTTTCTTTGCCTGCAAACTTGGGTTGTTTATCACCACATCAACCACCACTTCATCACCAAAAACGACTATATTTTGAACAGCTCCGCTATCAACCATATTTTTTCCTTCACCCGGAACTGTAATTTTACGTAATGCTTCTAAAACGTCTTTTTTTTGAATATGTTGCATATAACTTTGTTTTTCATCTTCTTACCCCGCAAATATACGTTTTCTTATTTGGAAATACTAAAAATAAGAAAAAAAGATAAGAAATAAGCTAATTTTTTTACGGTAACTTATTCCTTATCAGTATCTATAACGCCTTCTTCGGGCTTCCATAAATATTTTTCAAAATCAACAATTTGGTTGTTTTCAACCGTAATTCCTTCACTTTCCAAAAGTTGTTGCATCAAAAAAGTACCTTCAAAATGAAATTTTCCGGTGAGAATCCCTTTCCGATTAACAACCCGATGTGCCGGAATATCTTCTTTTCCGTGTGAAACGTTCAATGCCCAGCCGACCATTCGTGCCGATTTCTTTGCTCCCAAAGCATTGGCTATCAATCCGTAAGTGGTTACTTTTCCATACGGAATTTGCTTTACCAATTCATATACTTTCTCAAAAAAATCCATTTTGTTTTTGGCTTTAAATATGTAGGAGTTTTGAACGCAAAAAAAAAAAAGAAACTTTGCCAAAGTTTTACACCTTGACAAAGTCCTGTAAAAAAATTATTTTCCAAAGATGGCTTTGTAAATATCGTTTCCGTTGGCGTAGAGCACCAATCCGATGAGGATAAAAAAGCCCACAATTTGTGCGTATTCCATCACTTTTTCACTTGGTTTACGTCCCGTTGCCATTTCATAGAGTAAGAACACAACGTGCCCGCCATCGAGTGCTGGAATTGGCAAAATGTTCATAAATGCTAAAATGATGGAAATGAATGCAGTAGTATGCCAAAATGCTTTCCAATCCCACTTTGGAGGAAACATTTTTCCGATAGCTCCAAAACCGCCTAATTCTGATGCTCCCTTTTTGGTGAATACGTATTTAAACTGTGCTACATAGTCACGGAGCGTCCAATATCCGTAAGAAATTCCTGCTGTGAAGGCAGAAGCAAAATCATACTGCTTATCAACAGTTTGAATTTCAGTAAATTGTTGAGGCATAAAACCGATTTTTCCGTCTTTGTTTGTAGCAACTTCAATCAATTCCGTTTTTCCGTTGCGCTCTATTTCAAACATCAAAGGACTTTCTTTCGGGAACAATTCCATTGCAGCGGTTATATCATCGTAATATTTAATAGGCACATCATTGACTGCCAATATTTTATCTCCTTTTTTGAAACCCGCTTTTTCCGCAGGAAATCCTGACAAAATTGAATCCATCACGGGCTTAACTCTGGGCGTAAAAGCAAGCATCTCTCCTTTTTGGAAGAGTTGTTTTCCGATGGAATCAGGCAATGAAAGTTGTTTGATTTGACCATTACTGCTTTTCACTTTCAGATGGCTAACATCGCGCAACATCACATAACGATTAATGTCCAACAAGTTTTCCAGAGGTTTTCCGTTTATTTCCGTTACGATGTCTCCATTTTCAAAACCGTAGGATTTCATCACGCTACTCACCGTAAATCCGTCTTTGATGCCTTCTTCTTTCACTTGTTTTTCACCCCAAACGAATAAAATCATTACGTAGATTAGAAAACCAAGTAGTAGGTTCACTGTTACGCCACCAATCATCACGATGAGGCGTTGCCAAGCTGGTTTTGAGCGAAATTCCCAAGGTTGTGGAGGTTGCGCCATTTGTTCCTTATCCATACTTTCGTCAATCATTCCAGCGATTTTGACATAGCCACCCAAAGGCAACCAACCAATTCCGTAAACGGTTTCACCTATTTTCTTTTTGAATAAGGCAAACTTTACGTCAAAAAATAAGAAAAACTTCTCAACTTTCATTTTGAAAATCTTGGCAGGAATGAAATGCCCCAACTCGTGAAGCACCACCAATATTGAAAGACTCAGAATCAATTGAGCCGCACGTATCAAAAATGTTTCCATATAAAAAATTTAATTCAGTGGCAAAAATAAGATAATAATCCGTATTTCTAAATTTTTGTTTTGTTTTATGTGTAAAAGGGTTCTGTTTTGATGCGCCTAACGCAGATTTAACAAAATGAAAAATCTGCGTTAGGCGTGTTTCTGTTTGGACTATTTTGAAAATTATTTCGGATTTATAAAATATTTCACAAAGTTTCCGGAAGTTTCAGTGGCTTCAATGCCTAAATCACTAAGGTTTGAGAACATCAAATCCGAAAATTTGTAATGCAATTGCCAATCGAAGAGCTGGTCACTGGCTTGATAGGCATTTTTAAGTACTACGGGCGTATCCAACACTTCTGATAATTTGTAAAAAAAGTCATAAACAGAAATGTTATCAGCTGAAAATTGGCTGTCATCAACTAAGAATTTCGGATTTTTTTCTCCCCAATTGATCTGGTCAGCATTCCAATAGGCAGACGTGTCAGAGGGTAGTTTTACTTCTAAAATTTTTCCGGCTCGATTTTCTGATTTGATAGTGTACCCCAAATTAGCAACAATATGTTCAGCGATTTTCTTTTCGTTTCGCACATTGTTAAAGTCCTTTTGAAGTAGCAACTCATATTGAGCATAGTCGTCTTTTAAAACAACTTGTTTTTCATTGGTTTTTAGTAAGTAAGCTACTATTTGAGCCAATGAACCTTTCACCGAAGTGATGTTGTTAATTCGTTCAACTACGGCAGATGAACTTGGCGGAATATTTACTTTTCGGATTTCAAAATCTTGCGTAAGAGTAACAGTCGTTTCTTCTTCACTTTGATAGGAAGAATACTTCAAGAAATCATAAATCGGAATAGTTTTTTTGTTTTTTGCCAAGAAGTTACGGATTATTTTAGGTGTAATATTGGCAGGGTTTCCCTTCCAAAGAATCTCGCCATCTGCATTGAACAAAATTCCATAGGGTAGGGCTCGTACATTGTATTTTTTAAAATTTTGCCCTTCGTAATCAATGCTCACAGCCAGTTTTGTGAGATGTTTTTGCAAAAACGGACGCACCACATCAGAGCGTTCCTGTGTGAGTGAAACAATATAGAGCTCATCACGGAATTGTTCTTGCACAGTGTTCAAATAAGTTGAAACGTGTACGCAAGGAACACACCACGTAGCCCAAAAATCCACGAAAAACAAAGGTTTATCTTTTGGAGTTGCCAACTCAGAATATTCAACACGCTCCGAAAAAGTGAGTTGGGCAAAACTATGTGTGTAAGTTGTTAAAAATAACAACATTAATGTAATTTTTCTCATAAGAATTTTAGTTTGGAATGAGTTTTAGCAAAAACCTTACCAAACCAATTTTTGAAGGTTACTTGTAAATAACCAATTTCTGTCCGACTTTGATGTTGTTCCCCCGAATTTTGTTCCAACGTTTCAAATTAGAAACTGTTACACCATTACGGGTGGCTATTTTCCCCAAAACATCTCCTTTTTTGACTGTATAGACAATTTTTTTGCCTGATTGCCCCACATTGTCACCTTTCACAAGTTCGGGTAGTGGTTTTTCCCTTTTGTCTTTTTCTTCATTCAGATAGGCGTAAATAACCTCTTCATTGGCAACAAATTTTCCGATTTCTTGTATGGGTAAACGCAGAGCATAATTTTTTCCTTCTACGTATGGAACTATATCCAACTGATATGACGGATTGAAGAATTGGATTTCTTGAATGTCCATTCCTGTAAGTTCAGCAATATTTTTAAACGGAACAGCTTGTTTTACGCGTACTGTATCGGTTTCAAAATGGTGATTAGCACGCTTTTGTGGTTTGAATCCGTGTTCTTTGGCATATTCAAAAATGTAAAGTGTTGCTAAAAAAGCAGGCACATATCCGGCGGTTTCACGAGGCAAGTAAGGACGAAGATTCCAATAATTTTGTTTCCCATTAGAACGGCGCATTGCTTTGGTAACGTTTCCTGGTCCTGAATTGTAAGCCGCTAACACCAAATCCCAATCGCCAAACACTTTGTAGAGTTCGTTCAAAAATTTAGCAGCAGCTTTGGTGGAACGCACTGGGTCACAACGCTCATCAACGTAATTATTCACTTCCAAACCATAACTTTTTCCGGTAGTGTACATAAATTGCCACAGCCCCGTAGCTCCCATTCGTGAACGTGCTTTGGGGTTGAGAGCTGATTCAACAATCGCCAAATACTTCATTTCAAGCGGAATTTTCTGATTGCTCATTTCTTGTTCGAACATTGGAAAATAATAGTCGCTTAAACTCATCAAGCGCTCCAACGACGAGCGTCTGTTTTTCAAAAATGATTTTATGACACGTTCTAAAATTGGGTTATATTCAATGTTGAAGGGCGTTTTTTGATTTAATTTTTCAAGACGCTGTTTTAGTACTTCAGTGGGAAGTTCATCATATGTTACATCAGTAATAGACTCATTGTGAACATCTTCGCTCATTTGAAAAAATAAGTCAGAGTTTGAAAGTTCCTTTAACCATTTTTTGTCATAACTTTCAGCTTTTGGATGGTCTTTCAAGACATATATTCCTTCTTTTTTTATGTACGTAGAAGGTGAATCTTGCGTATTTTTGAACATCTGGTCAGATTGTTGCTCAATTCTCAAAATAGTGTCATTCGGAACGTTTGATTGCGCCTGAGCCGACATACTTCCCACCAAAAGACAAAAAAAAGCCCCAAAACTATATTTTTTGATATATTTATACATAAATCCACAATTATTTCAAGCTACAAAGTTGAAAATTTATATCGAAAATACCAAGTTTTTGAATGTTAAAGATATATAAAGTAACAAAATATAAAATGTTGAGCTGTATTCAAATATGTAAATTTAGTTTCTAATTATTTGGTTTATCTAAAAAATATTTCGGTTGTTTTTCTTTTTTTATAAAAAAAACGTTGTATTTTTGCGGATTAGAAAATCGGAGGTCAAGAGTAATTTTATTTTTTTGACCCTTAAAGAATGATTATGAAAGATTCACGTAAAAAAACAGAAGCCTTAAACTACCACGAATTTCCTCAACCAGGAAAAATTGCCATCGTACCTACCAAAAAACACGCTTCACAGCACGATTTGTCATTGGCATATTCGCCCGGTGTGGCTGAACCTTGTTTGGAAATTGCCAAAGACAAAGACAATGTGTATAAGTACACGTCAAAAAGCAATTTGGTTGCTGTGATTTCAAACGGAACAGCAGTTTTGGGCTTGGGTGATATTGGACCAGAGGCATCAAAGCCCGTAATGGAAGGGAAAGGATTGCTTTTCAAAATCTTTGCAGGCATTGATGTATTTGATATTGAGGTTGATGCCACTGATGTGGACAAGTTTGTAGAAACGGTAAAAGCCATCGCTCCCACTTTTGGAGGTATCAATTTGGAAGATATCAAAGCTCCTGAAGCCTTTGAAATAGAACGTCGCCTGAAAGAAGAACTCGATATTCCCGTAATGCACGATGACCAACACGGAACGGCAATCATTTCAGCAGCAGCTTTGAAAAATGCTTTGGAAATCGTTGGGAAAGACATCGACAAGGTTAAAATTGTAGTAAATGGAGCGGGTGCAGCTGCCATTTCGTGTACACACCTTTACGTAGCATTAGGTGCAAATCTGAAAAACATTGTGATGTGCGACAGCAAAGGAGTTATCCGCAAAGATGCTCCAAATTTGACCGCCCAAAAAGCCGAATTTGCTACCGACAGAGATTTGCACACACTTGAAGAGGCTATGAAAGATGCCGATGTGTTTATTGGACTTTCAAAAGGCGATGTGGTTACGCCAGAAATGTTGCTATCGATGGCTGAAAATCCGATTGTATTTGCAATGGCAAATCCTACACCTGAAATCGATTACAATTTGGCGGTAAAAACTCGCAAAGACATCATTATGGCGACAGGGCGCTCCGATTTTCCAAATCAGGTGAACAACGTACTCGGTTTTCCATTTATTTTCAGAGGAGCTTTGGACGTTCGTGCTACCAAAATCAATGAAGAAATGAAGTTGGCTGCGGTACACGCCATTGCCGATTTAGCAAAGAAAACCGTGCCAGAACGCGTAAGTTTGGTGTATGGTGGTGAAAATCTTTCTTTCGGAAGAAATTATATCATTCCTAAACCGTTTGACCCACGCTTGATTTATGAAATTCCGCCTGCCATCGCCAAAGCTGCTATTGCTTCGGGAGTCGCTCAAAAACCCATTACGGATTGGGAAACATATCGCAATGAACTGATGGACAGAATTGGAACAGGAAACAAAGAAGTCAGAATGTTGCAAGACCGCGCTCGCCAAAATCCAAAACGAGTGGTGTTCCCAGAAGCCGACCATCTTGAAGTGTTGAGAGCTGCGCAACGTCTTCACGAAGACGGATTGGGCATTCCGATTCTTTTAGGTCGAAAAGATGTTATCAATGAATTGAAAGAAGAAATCGGCTTTACGGCTAATTTGGAAATTATCGACCCTAAAAGCGATGAAGAAAAGGCTCGCAGAGAAGAGTTTAGCAAAATATATTGGGAGAAAAATCAACGTAAAGGAGTTATTCGTTTGACCGCAGAACGAATGATGCGTGAGCGTAATTATTTTGGTGCGATGATGGTCAATATGGGTCAAGCTGACGCTATGATAACAGGACGTACTCGTTCATATCCAACAGCCATACGCCCGATTTTGGAGTTAGTGGAAAAATCCGAAGGCGTAAAACGAATAGCCTCAACAAGCATAATGCTCACCAAACAAGGACCTTTATTCTTTTCAGATGCTACCATTACTGTTGACCCAACTGCCGAAGATTTGGCAAACATCGCTTTGATGACTGCCCGTGCGGTGAAAATGTTTGGCATTCAGCCCGCTGTTGCGATGTTATCCTATTCAAATTTTGGTTCAGCAAACTCGGAAAGCACTCAAAAAGTACGCGATGCAGTGGCTTATTTGCATAAAAATCATCCTGATTTGGTGGTTGATGGAGAAATTCAAGTGGATTTTGCTATCAATCCTGAAAAATTGGCAAGGTCGTTCCCTTTTTCAAAACTTAACAATGGAAAAGGTGCAAACGTGCTTATTTTCCCAAATTTAGAGTCAGCAAATATTACGTACAAGATTTTAAAAGAGATTGAAAAATTGGATAC
Source organism: Capnocytophaga sp. (assembly GCA_041819925.1). GTDB lineage: Bacteria > Bacteroidota > Bacteroidia > Flavobacteriales > Flavobacteriaceae > Capnocytophaga. Next base: position 9,285 of record JBGYFE010000183.1, on the reverse strand, counting down.
CGTAGGACCTATTATTTTAGGACTCAGCAAACCTATCCACGTAACCACTTTGGGTTCAAGTGTTGATGAAATGGTCAATTTAGCAACCCTTGCCGTGATTGATGCGCAAGAGCGGGAGCGAAGAAACAGTATTGTTTAGAGATAATGTAGTGAAAAATAGTGCTTTTTTCTTTGTTTAAAGAGTTTTAAGTTTACTTATTGACTAAGTTTGATAGAATGATAAAATAACAAATCCCGCCTTTCTTCCGAAGAAAGGCGGGATTTGTTTAAGAAAAATCTTGCAAAAAAGTTTATTGATAAAATCCCAAAATTTGTCTTTTTTACTTAGGAGAAATCTCTCCTAACATCATAAACGCAAATATCAGTTAATTTGTGCGGCAAGCCACTCCAAAGACTACAGAACTTCGTCTTTAAAAGACAAAAATTAAGTTCTAAAAATAGATTTTACAAAAAAAAACTGCTTGATTTATATCAAGCAGTTTATGATAAAAATATAGTCCAAATCTAATCTGCTAAAATCGTGGCTTTGTTGTTGTTAAACTCCAACGTACCTCCGTTTATAAGCAGTAAATATTCGTCTTTTTTAGTGCCTTTTTCAAAACGAGAAGCTACTTCTTCCTTGAACTGGATATTTCCGTATAACTTCACATAACCTTTTGTCAAAACTGAAACAATAGCCGCGTGATTTTCAAGCATTTGAAACTCTCCATTAACACCCGGAACCGAAACAGCGGTTGCTTCTCCTTTATATAGAATCACCTCAGGGGTAACAATTTCTACTTTCATAAGTGCTGTTTTTCAGGATTATTGTGCTTCTGCTAACATTTTCTCACCCGCAGCAATTGCATCTTCAATATTTCCTTTTAAGTTGAAAGCTGCTTCTGGCAAGTGGTCTAACTCTCCATCAATAATCATATTAAACCCTTTGATAGTGTCTTTGATGTCTACCAACACTCCTGGAATACCTGTAAATTGCTCTGCTACGTGGAAAGGTTGTGACAAGAAACGTTGCACACGGCGCGCACGAGCCACCGCTAATTTATCTTCCTCTGAAAGTTCTTCCATACCCAAGATGGCAATGATGTCCTGCAATTCTTTGTAGTGCTGTAATAGTTTCTTAACACGTTGTGCACACTCGTAATGTTCTTTTCCTAAAATTTCAGGAGTCAAGATACGTGAAGTAGAATCTAACGGGTCAACCGCTGGATAAATACCTAATTCAGCAATTTTACGTGACAATACGGTTGTAGCATCCAAGTGAGCAAAAGTGGTTGCTGGCGCGGGGTCTGTCAAGTCGTCCGCAGGAACGTAAACCGCTTGTACGGAAGTGATTGAGCCTCTTTTTGTTGAAGTAATACGCTCTTGCATCGCACCCATTTCAGTTGCTAATGTAGGTTGATATCCCACCGCTGATGGCATACGTCCTAACAATGCTGATACCTCTGAACCTGCTTGCGTAAAACGGAAAATATTATCTACGAAGAAAAGTACGTCTTTTCCTTGTCCGTCCCCTGCTCCATCACGGAAATATTCAGCAATGGTAAGCCCAGAAAGAGCCACACGTGCACGCGCCCCAGGTGGTTCATTCATCTGACCGAAAACAAACGTAGCTTTTGATTCTTTCATTGCATTTTTGTCCACTTTGGTCAAATCCCAACCTCCTTTTTCCATAGAGTGCATAAATTCCTCACCATATTTGATGATTCCTGACTCTAACATCTCTCTCAAAAGGTCGTTTCCTTCACGAGTACGCTCACCAACACCCGCAAACACAGAAAGTCCTCCGTGTCCTTTGGCGATATTGTTGATAAGTTCTTGAATCAAAACGGTTTTTCCAACTCCTGCACCTCCAAACAAACCGATTTTTCCTCCTTTGGCATACGGTTCGATAAGGTCAATTACTTTAATTCCAGTGAAAAGTACTTCGGTTGATGTTGATAAATCTTCAAATTTAGGAGCTTCACGGTGGATAGGCAACCCATTTGCCCCGTCTTTGGGTAAGTTTCCTAAACCATCAATTCCATCACCAATTACGTTGAATAAACGTCCGTAAACATCTTTACCAATAGGCATTTGAATAGGATTTCCTGTTGCAATGACTTCGGTGTCACGGCTCAATCCTTCGGTTGAATCCATTGAAATGGCTCTGACAACGTCCTCACCAATGTGCGATTGTACTTCCAAAATCAACTTTGAACCATCTGCCTTAATTATTTCCAACGAATCATAAATTCGAGGAAGCTCGCTTTCGGAAGCAAATACAACATCTACTACCGGTCCAATTACTTGTGATACTTTACCTTTTTGAGACATTACTTATAGTGTTATCTTTTAAATTTTTAAATATTTTGAGTTGCAATTAACTTATTAATATGAATTGCATATAATTACGATTGTCCGCAAAGATATATTTTTTATTGAGAATAGAAAATTTTTTTTAGTTAATTTTATCGGAGAAGTAGGTTGATTCTTTGATAAGATATCGCAAAAGAAACAAAATCAACAAGTTAATGTGTAAATTCAGATTAAAGAATTGTTAATGTATTACCTTTTCCATTTCTACATAACTTTTTTAAAGAGCTTTTCCTTTTTTCTCTGTTTGAATTTACACTTTTTACTCTCATTTTCAGTTTTATATAAATTATTAAGACATAAAATCAGAAAATTTTCACAATGATATTTCTGATAAATCTGATGATTTGTAGTATCTTTGACCCTACTTAACGATTTTTGACTAAAAATATATGATTGAAGATAAAAACCAACAACGCACATCTTTGTCCGATTTGGGGGAATTTGGATTGATTTCACATCTGACAAAAGATTTTGAAATAAAACATAAAAACACGCTCAAAGGCATAGGTGATGATGCTGCGGTGATTGATTTTGGAAAGAAAAAAGCTGTGATTTCCACCGATTTACTCATCGAAGGCGTGCATTTCGATTTGAGTTACGTTCCTTTGAAACATTTAGGCTACAAATCGGTAATGGTCAATTTGTCAGATATTTACGCAATGAATGCGAAAGCCACACAAATCACGGTTTCCATAGCCGTTTCAAATCGTTTTCCGCTGGAAGCCTTGGAGGAATTTTATGACGGAATCCGCTTGGCGTGCCGGTTTTACGATGTAGATTTAGTAGGAGGCGACACCACCTCATCAACACGCGGACTTATCATTTCAGTAACTGCCGTCGGCGAAGCAAACGAAAACGAGCTTGTTTATCGCAACGGAGCAAAAGAAAATGACCTTATCGTAGTTACAGGCGACCTTGGCGGAGCTTATCTCGGTTTGCAGGTTTTGGAACGTGAAAAAGCTGTTTTTCAAGTAAATCCGAACGCTCAACCCGATTTGGATATGTATTCCTACATCATCGAACGCCAACTCAAACCCGAAGCCCGAAAAGACATTCCGCCCTTGCTCAAACAACTTGGAGTGAAACCAACTTCGATGATGGACATTAGCGACGGGCTTTCTTCTGAAATTTTACATATTTGTTCTCAATCAGATGTAGGTTGTTATATTTATGAAGATAAAATTCCGCTTGACCCTCAGGTGATTAGCACTTGTGAGGAATTTAATTTGGATAGCACAACCATTGCATTGAGCGGCGGTGAAGACTATGAATTGTTGTTCACAATTTCACAAAGCGACTACGACAAAATCAAAGGAAATCCGAATTTTAGCGTCATCGGATACATTACGGACAAAAGTCGTGGTGAAAAACTCATTACACGAGGAGGCGAAGCCATTCAAATCATCGCCAAAGGGTGGAACGCACTAAAAAACTAAATGGAAACAACCGCTCTTGACATACAATTGCAAGTATTGCCCACTTCGCCCGGAATCTATCAGTTTTATGATAAATCCGACACGTTGATTTATGTGGGAAAAGCCCGAAACTTAAAAAAAAGGGTTTCTTCCTACTTCCAAAAAAATCACGAGTCGGGTAAAACACGGGTTTTGGTCAAGAAAATCGTTCGTATTGAACATATTGTTGTTCAAACAGAAAGCGATGCGCTGTTGTTGGAAAATAACCTCATCAAAAAGTATCAACCTCGCTACAACGTCCTTTTGAAAGACGATAAAAGTTATCCGTGGATATGCGTCAAAAAGGAACGTTTTCCGCGTATTTTCCAAACACGACGCGTAGTGAAAGACGGCTCGCTTTATTTTGGACCTTACACAAGCATAAAAACCGTCCGAACGCTTTTGGAACTCATCAAAGAACTCTATCCGCTACGGAATTGTTCGTATGATTTATCAATGCAAAACATTCAAAATCATAAATTTAAAGTATGCTTGGAATATCATCTGAAAAATTGCAAAGGGGCGTGTGAAGGTTTGCAATCGGAAGCAGATTACTCCCAAAATATTTCCGAAATTGTCGAAATTCTGAAAGGAAATTTCAAAGATGCTTTGAAACGTTTCAAGGAAGAAATGACCTCTCTGGCAAGTGAACTACGCTTTGAAGAAGCTCAACAAATCAAAGAAAAAATCGATATTTTAGAGAATTATCAAGCCAAATCAACCATCGTAAGCTCCAAAATCAACAATGTAGACGTGTTTTCCATTGTTTCGGACGAAGAATATGGTTACGTAAACTTCTTGCAGGTGGCTTATGGAGCGATTGTTAGGGCACATACCATCGAAATTAAGAAAAAACTGGACGAAACCGACCAAGAATTATTAGAACTTGCTATTGTGGGCATTCGAGAGCGATTTTTTTCAACTTCCAAAGAAATTATCGCACCTTTTGAAGTAATTTTGTCTGAAAATTTACAATTAACCATTCCCAAACAAGGCGAAAAACATCAATTATTAGAACTTTCTCTCAGAAATGCGAAACTTTTCCGTCAAGAACGCTTCAAACAAGTAAAAATTGTTGACCCAGAACGGCATACCAATCGGATTTTAGCGCAAGTGCAGCGTGATTTACACCTGTCGGTTCCGCCTTTGCATATTGAATGTTTTGATAACTCAAACATACAAGGCACAAACCCTGTGTCCGCCTGCGTAGTGTTCAAAAATGCCAAACCAAGCAAGAAAGATTATCGCCATTTCAACATCAAAACGGTGGAAGGACCTAACGATTTTGCTTCAATGGAAGAAGTCGTTTACCGACGCTACAAACGTTTACTTGACGAAGAACAGCCTTTGCCTCAACTCATCATCATTGACGGTGGCAAAGGGCAACTTTCATCGGCGCTTAAAGCGTTAGAGGAGTTGCAATTACGTGGAAAAATTGCTATTATCGGCATTGCCAAGCGTTTGGAAGAAATTTACTTTCCGGAAGACAGTATTCCGCTGTATTTGGATAAAAAATCCGAGTCCCTCAAACTCATTCAGCAGTTGCGTAACGAGGCGCACCGCTTCGGACTGACATTCCATCGTCAAAAGCGTAGCAAATCAGCCATTGTTTCCGAGTTGGACAACATTGATGGTATTGGCGAAAAAACCAAAGAAGTTTTACTAAAACATTTCAAATCCGTCAAGCGTATTCGTGAGGCTCGCTTGGAAGAAATCGAACCTCTTATTGGAAATCATCGTGCAAAAAAAGTGATTGCATTCTTCCAAAAGTCATAACTACTTATCGTTTAGTTACTTTTTATGGTTCTTGTAACCCCAAAAGAGGAATACTATCATATTTTTCTTCATCAAACACACAAATTTAGCAAAAGTCAAGGTTTTTATGCTGATTATTAAATATTCAACAATAATTTCTTACCTTTGCCAACTCATTTATTTTGGAAAAATTCATCAATACTAACATCATAATTAAAAAGATATGCAACTTTCAGAACAAGAAATCATTAGAAGAGAAAAACTCCATAAATTAAAAGAATTGGGCATCAATCCGTATCCAGCGGAATTGTTCCCTGTAAGCGCAACATCGGCACAGGTGAAAGCAGATTTTCAGGAAGGCAAAAAAGTAGTTTTAGCAGGACGATTGATGTCCGTGCGCATTCAAGGAAAAGCCTCTTTTGCCGAATTGCAAGACAGCGAAGGACGCATTCAGCTCTATATCAACCGCGATGAAATCTGTCCTGATGAAGATAAAACCCTTTACAACGAAGTATTTAAAAAACTTCTTGACTTGGGCGACTTTATCGGTGTGGAAGGCGAACTTTTCCTCACGCAAGTAGGCGAGAAATCAGTGCGAGTACACAACATTAAGTTGCTGAGCAAAGTGTTGCGTCCGTTGCCATTGCCTAAAACCGATGCCGAAGGGAATGTTTACGACGCTTTCACCGACCCCGAATTGCGTTATCGTATGCGTTACGTCGATTTAGTAGTTAATCCGCACGTGAAAGAGGTTTTTATCAAGCGTACGAAACTCTTCAATGCGATGCGTCAGTTCTTTAATGAGCGTGGATATATGGAAGTCGAAACTCCTGTGCTTCAATCCATTCCGGGAGGAGCAGCGGCACGTCCGTTTATCACACATCACAACTCGCTTGACATTCCGCTTTATATGCGTATCGCCAACGAGCTTTATCTTAAAAGATTGATTGTAGGCGGATTCGATGGTGTGTACGAATTTTCAAAAAATTTCCGCAATGAGGGAATGGACAGAACCCACAATCCCGAATTTACCGCTATGGAAATCTATATCGCCTATAAAGATTACAATTGGCTGATGGATTTCACCGAACAACTTTTGGAACATTGTGCCATTGCCGTAAATGGTTCAACCAAAGCCACTTTCGGAAAGCACGAAGTAGATTTCAAAGCGCCTTATCCGCGTATTTCAATGACCGATGCCATCAAAAAATTCACCGGTTTTGACATTACAGGCAAAAGTGAGGACGAACTGCGCACCTTTGCCAAATCTATCGGCATTGAAGTTGACGATACAATGGGCAAAGGCAAGCTGATAGACGAAATTTTTGGCGAAAAATGCGAAGGAAACTTCATTCAACCGACATTTATCACTGATTATCCGAAAGAAATGTCGCCACTGACTAAAGAACACCGCTCCAATCCCGAACTTACCGAGCGTTTCGAGCTAATGGTTTGCGGAAAAGAGATTGCCAATGCCTATTCCGAGCTTAATGACCCGATAGACCAGCGTGAACGCTTTGAGGCACAAATGGCACTCTCCGAACGAGGCGATGACGAGGCGATGTTCATAGATCAAGACTTCTTGCGTGCGCTGGAATTTGGTATGCCACCCACAGCGGGCTTGGGAATTGGAATGGACAGACTCATAATGTTCTTAACGGGCAATGAAAGCATTCAAGAAGTGCTTTTCTTCCCGCAAATGAAACCCGAACGAGCTGCAATTCAGATAGAACTTACCGATGATGAAAAAGTTATTGCCGAAATCCTGAAATCGGGCGAGGCGATGCTCCTTTCGCACGTAAAAGAAACGTCGGCACTTTCAGGTAAGAAATGGGACAAAGCCATCAAAGGGCTTACCGGCAAAAAAGTGGCTTCGGTAGAGAAACAAGGCGACGATTTGATGGTGAAGTTGGTGTAACACACAAATAAAATATTTTTTGAGCATAATAACCTTTGTCAAAGTTCCAAACTTTGACAAAGGTTTAGAATAAAAAACACTATTTTGTCACTTTAATCTCCTAAAAATCAATATGAACTCCATCGATGCACAAAGCCTACGCAAAGCCTATCAGCTTTTTGAATCGGGTACGATTGACACCATCGAAGTCGGAACCACAAAAGGCTTGCAAGAAATACATTTACAACTTTTTGAAGGACTATACGACTTTGCGGGAAACATCAGAAACAAAAATATCTCAAAAGGAGGCTTTCGGTTCGCCAATAGTTTATATTTGAACGAAATTTTGCCCAAAATAGAGCAAATGCCCGAAAATTCTTTCGAGCAAATCATTGCCAAATATGTGGAAATGAACATCGCACACCCTTTTATGGAAGGCAACGGCAGGGCAATGCGTATATGGTTGGATATGATGCTCAAAAAAAACTTACAAAAGGTAGTCGATTGGCAAAATGTGGATAAAGATTTGTATTTGCAAGCAATGGAAAGAAGTCCAATTAACGATTTGGAACTCCGTTTTTTGCTCAAAGAAAACCTAACGAGCAATATTACTAACAGCGAAATCATTTTTAAAGGCATCGAGCAGTCGTATTATTATGAAGGATACCGAAAGGAGGATTTGTAAAATCTACAACATAAACCAAAGCAGTCGGAAGGCAAAATAAAGTAGTCGGAAGGCAAAATAAAGTAGTCGGAAGGCAAAATAAAGCTCTCGATAGATAAAATTAAGTATAAAAAATATAATTTCAATTTTTTAGATATGATAAGACATAATATTACTCTTGAAATGTTTCAAAATTATGGAAATATTTTTGAAAATATCAGTAAAAATGATATTTTGAAAACAGAATTAGCCGAATATGGCTATGATGAAACCGAAATTGCAAAGGGAAAAGCCCTTTATGATGCCGCCTCACAGAAGTTAGACATCAACAAAACCGAAACCGCCGAAGAAAAGTTAGCGTATGATGCCTTCGACAAAAAGTTTGAAGAACTCAAAAAAGTGTATGCAACCGACCGCAAGAAAGTAAAAATCATCTATAAGGAAGATAATAGAACTTTGAGCGCATTGGCAGCAAAAGGAGTTGCAAGTATCCGCACGGGAGCCTTGTTAGACGATATGGACACGCTCTATAAACAGCTACAAGCCAACGAAACATTAAGAAATCCGTTGAAAAGACTCAAAATTACCGACGAACACATCTCCTCGCAGCTCACACTATTGGAAGAAGTCAGAAAAGCATACGCAAGTTATATACAAGGAAAGGGAGAAAGCCAGCAAGCTACCAGAGATAAAGACGAAGCCTTCGCCAAAATTGAAAAATGGGTGCGTGAATTTTATTCCATTGCCAAAATCGCTCTGGAAGACAAGCCACAACTCCTCGAAAGTTTAGGAAAATTCAACAAAAAATAGATTAGAAACACCAGCGGGAAGCTCACTAAAAGAGTTTCCCGCTTTTTTTATGTGTTTTTATAAAGAATAAATGAATTTTATAAGCATTTATATCCTTATTTCCTTTCAAAAAAAAGAATACATAGAATCAATAAAATGTATATAACACTACTAAACCTTCTTTCTAAGAGAATAAAAGAATATAAAACGATATTATTTTATAAAAAATAAATTTTAAAAACATATAATATCTAAAATATAAAGTAATTATATCTATTAAATATAATTTTATCCATAATTTTTCTGAAAAATCTGCATCAATAGAACAAAATAGCAAAAATAGTTATATAAACCATAAAAAAGAAATAGTA
>JBGYFE010000182.1:0-2747 GCA_041819925.1 Capnocytophaga sp. | reverse complement strand
GAAGCGCCATTACTTCCCTTTCTGACGCCGAGAAAGAGTACGAAGAGTGTTTGATAAAAGCACAAGCAATGTCACAAGTTTTAGAGAAAACAATTTTTTAGAAGAAAAGCAATTGAGAACGATTTTTAAAGAAAAAAATCCGTACTTTTGTACTCCAAATTTTTAAAAACTTCTTTTTGAAAATTCAATCGCGGACTTTGTTTTAAGAAGTAAATCGTGTTATTTCGTTTTTATTGAAAAAGAAATGAATGTTTTTATGAATAAAGTTCGCTTAACAATTATTGCGAAGTGAAATAATAAATATATTCAAAAATGAAAAGAATCACATACATCATCGCTGTATTTTTTCTTCTTGTAAGCTGTAAAACAGCACATAATGAAAAACATTCACACCATCATCATTTTGATTATGACCATCAAAGTGAATGGCAATTTGAATCGGGCAAGATGCAGTCGCCCATAAATATCGTTTCAGAAAAAGTTCAGAGGTCAAAAACAAACAAAGGTTTAGAGCTTCACTATTCAGAAATTGCGACCGAAGTTGAAAACAATGGGCACAGCATAGAAGCAAAAATCAGTGGGAAAGCAACTATCAATGGCAGAGAATTTGACTTGAAACAAGTGCATTTTCACGCTGAAAGCGAACACACGATTAACGGAAAACATTTTCCCATTGAAGCACATTTTGTTCACCTCGCCGAAAACGGAAGAATTGCGGTGGTAGCTGTTTTTTTTAAAGAAGGAAATAAAAATTTAGGTTTTGGAGAAATTTTGGAAAGCATCAATAACAGAGATTATGAGGTACATACAAACACGATTCTTCCTGAAAACAAAAGTTATTATCATTATTTGGGGTCACTCACCACGCCACCACTAACTGAAAATGTGGAATGGTATGTGTTGAAAAATCCGATAGAGGTTTCGGCTCAACAAATTCAGCTTTTTAAAAAATATTATCCGCATAATTGCCGAAATATTCAACCTTTGAACAACCGAAAAGTGTTGGAGTATATGGAATAGTTTTTAGAAAAATATGCTTTTTAGATAATTTTGTCGATAGTTTTTTTCAAAAGATTTGTTTTTTATAATTAAAAGTATTACTTTTGGAGCTAAAATTAAATATAGGTTAGAAAGTTATTAATCAAATAGTTAGTAATAAAAATAGTATAAAATATGAAAGTAACAGTAGTAGGTGCTGGTGCCGTTGGAGCGAGTTGTGCCGAGTACATTGCAATTAAAAATTTTGCATCAGAGGTGGTTTTAGTGGACATTAAAGAAGGTTTTGCCGAAGGTAAAGCGATGGATTTGATGCAAACAGCGCCACTAAACGGATTTGACACCAAAATTGTAGGAGTAACTAATGATTATTCAAAAACAGCAGGAAGCGATGTGGCTGTTATCACATCAGGAATCCCTCGCAAACCTGGTATGACTCGTGAGGAACTCATCGGAACGAATGCAAACATCGTGAAATCAGTAGTGGAGCAGTTAGTTAAACATTCACCAAATGTGATTGTGATTGTGGTGAGTAACCCAATGGATACAATGACTTATTTGGTTCACAAAGCAACGAACTTACCAAAAAACCGCATCATCGGAATGGGAGGAGCTTTGGATAGCGCCCGCTTCAAATATCGTTTAGCGGAAGCGTTGGATTGTCCGCTTTCAGATGTTGACGGAATGGTAATTGCAGCACATAGCGACACAGGAATGTTACCTCTTACACGTTTAGCAACTCGCAATGGAGTGCCTGTTTCTGAATTTTTGACAGAAAGCCAACTTGAAAGTGTTTCCCAAGAGACCAAAGTGGGAGGAGCTACTTTAACCAAATTGTTAGGAACATCTGCTTGGTATGCACCAGGAGCTGCCGTTTCAGCATTAGTACAAGCTATTGCTTGTGACCAAAAGAAAATGTTCCCTTGTTCAGTGGTACTTGAAGGCGAATACGGACAAAGCGATATCTGTTTGGGCGTTCCTGTTATTATCGGTAAAAATGGAATTGAGAAAATCGTTGAAATCAAGTTGAACGATGCAGAAAAAGCAAAATTCCAAGAAAGTGCTGCCGCAGTGAAAGAAGTAAATAAGGATTTAAACAGTGTTTTGTAAGGAAAGACCGATATAATGGATATAACTAACGAAGAAGACTATCTGAAAAGATAGTCTTTTTTATTTTAATTTGGGATTTTGAAAAAAATATTTTTCTCTTCAAGTGTGTTTATCAGATTTTTAGCAAAGAAAAATTGGTAGTGTTTTCCAAAGTATGATACTCAAATCCACCCAAAGTTGATGTAGAAAAACACAATTTCAAAGGCTTTTATATGGTTTTCTAATTTTTTTGAAAAACAGCAAGTTTTCCGAACTGCTCGGCGTATTCGATGTCTCAAAAGTGTGTTGTTCCCTTCAATATCAGTGGTGTGTTTTTTGCCAATTTTATGTGTATGTCCTTGAAAAACAGAGGTAAAAACCTCCCAACTATCTGTACAAATCTCATCAAAACTAACGCCCAATTTCTTCAATTTTTCATGAAGTTTTTGGGCTGTTTTTATGTTTCGTTTGCCCCATACCCACGCTACAACTTCCTTTGTTTCAGTAGAATAAGCATAAATCAACCATTTTTTATTTTTCTTTTTTCCCACAAAAGTCCAAAGTTCATCAACTTGTAACGACTTGTATTTGCTTTGTTTGGGTTTGATTTCTTGATTGAAATTCACCAAAACAGAAAGCACTTTTTTGACGCTAACACGTTC
>JBGYFE010000181.1:0-12037 GCA_041819925.1 Capnocytophaga sp. | reverse complement strand
TTTGGATTTTTTTATCTCACAAATCGACCCCGAATTTGCACGAGCTTGCACCAAATTTCACAAACAATTTTTGCAACAAAAGATAAGCAATGAACAATAAGAAGTACGTCAAACTCTTACAGGATTACGACAAACATTGCCGAATTATCGACAAGGCAACCGCCGTCAATATCCACGAAACGCCCGTCCAACAAAGCCAACGCAAGCGGCATTTGGAGGGCGATTATGTGCGTTGGTTTGAGTATTATTTCCCAAATTATGCAAAGAAAAAATGTGCGTGGTTTCACGCCAAGCTCGCCAAAATCATTGTTAAAAATAAGCGATTAAGATTGCTTGCTGAAATGTATCGCTCAGCAGGAAAATCCGTACATATCGATATGGGCGTTCCGTTGTACTTGTACTTGGCAAAGAACGATTTGCATTTTATGCTGCTTATTGGTGAAACCGAACCCAAAGCCAAAAAATTACTCTCAGGCATACAAGCACAATTGCAGTACAACAATCGTATTAAACACGATTACGGTGAGAAATTCTCTTCGGGCGATTGGGCGGACGGTGATTTTGTTACCTCTGACGGGGTACGGTTTATGTCGCTCGGTTTCGGGCAAAATCCTCGTGGAGCACGAGAGCAAGATGCACGCCCCGATTACATTGTGGTCGATGACGTGGATAGCAAAAAATCCATTCATAACGACCGCATTATGCGAGAAGCCGTCGATTTCATTACCGAAGATATTTGGGGGTGTTTCGACACCGACGATAACGCCACCGAACGCTTTGTCTATGCAAACAATAACTTCCATAAAAACTCCATCACCAATCGCTTGAAAGGATATTTTAACGATGTGATAAAAGCAGCAAAAAATCAGGACGAGAGCTATGAGAATGATTTTGCCGACACCCATTTTGAGGTATTGACTGTTTGTGCCGTAAAAGATTTACAGACGTTTGAACCTGAATGGAAAGAAAAAACAAGTGCCGACTATTGGCGAAACAAGTACAGTAAAATGCCTTACCGCTCCTTTATGCGAGAATATATGCACGTACATATTGAAGACGGGGCAATTTTCAAGTACGAGGACATCAAATACAAAAAACCTTACAAATTAGCACAATACGATGCCTTATGCTTTTATGGAGACCTTTCCTACAAGGAAAATGCCGACTACAAGGCAATGGTTTTGGTAGGGAAAAAAGGCAAGGAATTTCACATTTTGCTGGCGTATATGCAACAAAAAAGCCGTGCTCATTGTGCACAATGGCTTTATGATAAGTACGAGGAATTTCAGCTCAACCGATTCAATATACGCTATATGATAGAGGGGTTATTCGCAATGGACGAGTTTGTAAACGACTTTGATACCGAAGGTGATAAGCGAGGGTATTACATTCCTATTGTGGCAGACAAACGCCCTAAATCGGAGAAATTCGACCGTATTGAAAGCCTCTCGGGACACTTTGAACGAGGTAACGTATTTTTCAACGAGGAACAAAAAAACGCCGATATGCAAACCCTAATCGACCAATTTTTAGCCTTTGAAAAAGGAAGCGGTGCACACGATGACGGTCCCGATGCCGTTCACGGAGCTTTTAAATACGTCAATAACCGAACCCGACAAGCCACCAGCCGTTATGCCTTTGGCGAAAGGGTAAATCATAGATATTAATTTAGTGATTAGTGATTAGCAATCAGCAATTAGCAATTAGCAATCAGCAATTAGAACTAACCACTAATCACTAACCACTAATCACTAACCACTAATCACTAACCACTAACCACTTAAAAAAATGTTTGCAACAAAAGAAGATTTAAAAAATAATATTTACGCCTACCAAACCGACCAAATTACGGAAGGCGATGACACTATCGTGTTACAGGCGTTGGAAACTGCCGAGCAGGAAGTACGCAGTTACTTGGCTTTCAATGACAAGTTGGAATATCTCGACGGGCGACCGCATTATGATACCGACAAAATATTTTCAGCAAGCGGTGCAGAACGCAACCCGCTTGTACTGAATTTGGTTATAACCATTGCCAAATGGTACATTATTGACCTTGCCAACGTGGATATAATCTATGAGAAAGCCAAAGAACGTTACGATAGAGCTATTGATTATTTAAAGCAGCTCGCCAAAGGAGAAGTAACCATCAGCTCCTTGCCTTTGGTCGAGCGAGAGAGCTTGCCAGAGGAGGAACTCCGTGCATTTCGGTTCGGGAGTAGAATTAAATTCAATCACGAATGAGAAGGTATTAAATACGTCCGAATTATTTTAAACTTACTTTAAAAATGATTTAAACACAATGAAAAACAATTCAAAAAAAATAAAACCACAATCCAAAGGCTCTCCCTTTGGAAAGGTTAAAAGGGGAAATACATTGCGAGTTGCTCCGCAAATCGTTCAAAAACCGCTTTCAATCATACGCAACGATGTGCGTACGTGGAAATCGGCACAGGCAATGGCAATGCACCCCGATAACCCAAAAGTTTTTCCACTGTACAATTTATATGACGATATTTTAACCGATGCAAGGCTGTTTTCGCAAATTGAAAACCGAAAACAAAAAAGTATTGGAGCGTTTTTTAACATCAAAAATCAAAACGGAGAAATCAATGAGGAATTGACTGCCGAGCTTCAAAATTCGATTTGGTTCAACCAAATTATTGGCTATATTTTAGACGCTCGCTACTTCGGGTATTCGCTTATTGAGCTGGATTTTGATGCTAATGAACAGCCGACGGTTACCCTTATTCAAAGGCAAAATGTATTGTCCAAAAAAGGAATTATCCTCAAAGACGCTACCGACGACAAAGGGATTGAATACCGCAATGCCAATGAATACGGAACGTGGCTATTAGACTTTGGGAAGGAAGGCGACATCGGGCTTCTAAACAAGGCTGTTCCACACATTCTGTTTAAAAAATTTGCACAAAGCTGCTGGTCAGAACTCTGCGAAATTTACGGCATTCCACCCCGTGTAATGAAAACCAACACACGAGACTTGCAAGCACTGAACCGAGCCGAACAAATGATGCGTGATATGGCAGCAGCTGCGTGGTTTATCATTGACGATACGGAAAATTTTGAGTTTGCAAGCACCGGAACACCCGCATCAGGCGAGGTTTATAACGGACTTATTCGCCTTTGTAATGATGAGATTTCACTGCTTATTTCGGGAGCAATTTTAGGGCAAGACACCCAATTCGGAACACGAGGCAAAGAGCAAGCCTCACAAGACTTGTTACAAGATTTAGTTAGTGCCGACCAAACCCTTGTCGAGCAATATATGAACGATAAAGTTTTGCCAGCCTTGTACAAAATAGGTTTATTGCCTGTGGAGGCTCTCCGCTTTGAGTACGACAAAAGCGAAGATGTCTCTGAACTTTGGCAACGCACTAAGGAGATTTTACCTTACAAAGAAGTAGATAGTGAGTGGATAAAAACCAAATTTGGCATTGAGGTAAAAGACAAGGAAGTAACATCCACAACCAACAATTTAAGTGCTTGGGTTACTGACCCTTTTTTCGATTAAGCCCTGAATATATCAGGGCAAATATAAAAATGCCGGCGATGGCTCACCGCTATTTTGAGGCACTACACAAAAATTTAGAAGAGCAATACAAGCCTTGCGATTGCCCTGCGTGTCAAAGTTTGCAAGTTGAATTAGCTCAAAAAGAGGACGAAAATCCACTTTTTAAAAAGATTTTAAAAACTGCTGAAAAAGCCTTTAAAAAACTATTTGATAAAGGCAGTTACAAACCCGAAGACCTCTTTAAGGTAAAGGAGTATAAAACGTTGATTAATGAGACCACCAAAACGTTCAATTCGGTCATATCGCACGAAGTTACGGACGATTTACGCAAACATTTAGAGTATGGCAATTTGGTATTTTCAGGGCTAAAAACCCACGCTCAACTTACCGAAGCTCGTAGCCTTTTGAAAGACGAAAACGGAAACATTCGTCCTTATCACCAATTTGAGCGAGATATTTTAAAGCTCAACCAAACGTACAACAAAAACTATTTGGAGGCTGAATATGAGTTTGCCGTACAATCGGCTCAAAGTGTAGAAAATTGGCAAAGTTTTTCTGACAATACTAAACGGTATTTGTTAGAATACCGAACCGCAGGCGATGAGCGAGTACGTGCCGACCACGATGCACTGCGAGGTATTTGCCTGCCCAAAGATGACCCCTTTTGGCAAAGCTACTACCCGCCTTTGGGTTGGCGTTGCCGATGTGTTGCCGTACAGGTATTGGCTTCTGAAAAACAATTGTCGGATAGTCAAAAAGCACAAGAGCTGGGCGAGCAAGCCACCACGCAAATCGGAAAAACAGGCAAAAACAAATTAGAAATGTTTCGGTTTAATCCTGCTTTGGACAAAACATTGTTCCCGAAAAAAAACGGTTATAGTAAAGTGGTGGGAGCACCTATTGTTTTGACGATTATAAACAACAAGTTTAATAAAACTGAAACGTGGGAGGTTGTAAAAACAGAAAAAGGAAAAGTTCGTGTAAGTTCATTTCACGGCAAAAATGAAAAGCAGGAAAATATAGAAATAGCCTCCCATTTTGCTAATAAATACAGCCACGAAATTGACCTTTTAGGAAAATCGCATACTCAAAAAACAGCTGATGTTTTAAATAAAACATTGGGGATTGAGCAAGAATACAAGCGAATAGAAAAGAAAACCAAAAGTGCCGTTGATAATGCTTTGCGTAGTGCCAAAGACCAAGCAGATAACATTGTTTTGGATATAAAATCGGAAATTTCAAACGGGGATTTAAGAGATGTTATTTCAAGCCGTGTAACCAGAAGTAAGAATATAAAAACGATAACCATTATAAAAGATGGCAATGATAAAACTTATAAACGAGAGGATATTCTGAAAGATGATTGGACACTTTAAAAATAAAACAGGTAGGTAAAATAAATATCTTACCTACCTGAGTCGGGGTGATGGGGTTTCTTATGTATCACCATCTCCGTTGCAAAGGTACAAAAACTTTTTAAATAACAATAAAAACCATTAAAAAAATGTTTCAAAGAGTTACCCAACCTGTTGAATTACTACGGATACCATTAGCGCAATTACAGCCAAAGCCAAGCATATTAACCCGACTTTTTCGCAAATGGCAAAAGCACGAGGTTCATTCACTCGGTGAACTCTTTCCACAGGGCGATGCTCTGTATGAGCTTTTTCCACTGCTTTGCCGTAAAGTATCAAGCCCTTACGCCGAATGTATAACAGACTGTACAGAGCAATGGACAGCAATAGGATACCCAGCCCAAGTAAAACAATGGAAATCGCAAAACTCCAACGTACAAGGGGTTGATGTACTTCATTCTTGCCCAAGCCAATCAATATGGAAAATATCATTCCGCTGGTGGCTACAAGATAACGAAGTAGTTCTTGTCGTGTTTTTTGTAGCTCCTGCTGCAATTCTTGAAACTTTTGCAAGTGCTGAACCGCTCTTGTATGAGCTATTTGCTCCATATTATGTTGGTGCAAATGCTCCAATTGGTCTATCTGATTTTCTAAATCTTTTACATTCATAATGTCTATTTGAGGCAAAAATAAGTAATAAAATGACCCTAAAACAAATTATCAAACAAACCCTTGAAGATATACGCACCAAACTCACCGATGAGTTCGACCGTAATTTTGAGCGTAAAGCCTTTTTTGATAAGCGTTGGAGCGAAACCAAACTTATTAATAAAAGAGGCTCATTGCTAATGCGAACGGGCAAGTTACGGCGGTCTATCCGAACATTGATTATATGCTGGTAAGTTGCTCCTCATAGAACTTGTTTCCCCTTCTAATCAATATGCAGAGTTTAAGCATTTTCCATCAATTAAAAAAGCACCATTTTTTTCGCAAAAAACCTCTGAAAATTCGTAAAAATCCTCAGAGATTTTTTTGATTATTTCGTATTTTTATATTGCTTCATCAACTTTCGATGAAATTCTTTTTCTGCATCTTTGAGCAATAAAAGTTTTTGAGCTGAAATTACTTTCAAAAGTTCCTTATCCTTTTCTTTGCTCGTTTTCCAAATTTGATCACCCAATTCGCTATCTTTTTTCAGAATTTCAAGTGCTTCTTTCTCTGTCAGATTGTCTTTCTCACAACCTTTCTTTCGGCAAGTTTTTATTTGACTATGCAAATCGTGTAGAAGTTGTGAATATTTGTCATAAACAGGCCAAAAATTCTTGGCTTCAGCTGGCGTTAAGTTGATTTTTTCAGTAATAAAGCCAATTTTAAGCGTTTTGATACGTTCATAATTCCCATCTTCTTGTGAAAATGCTGAAAAAGAAACTCCTAAAAACAATATTAATACGTAAAATAATTTCATAAAATATATTTTTTAATAATTTTCGTCAAAATCATAATCATATTCTGATATGTAGCTTTCAATATTTTCTATATTTTGGTTTTCGAGTACTGTCAAGTTATCTATATTGACGTTTTGTAACTGTTCCAAAATCAAATAAGGTTTATCTTCTAAATAAGTTTCGTTCAAATAATGCTGTATTTCGGCAGATGTTAAATCTGAAAATTGAATTTTATTCGACTGATTTTCAAAAATATAAATCCAAACTGAGGAAATCAACAAAATGACTGACACTGCCGCTGCTACGTATCTCCATAAAAATATCTTTTTAGGCTTACGCACCGTAGCACTCAAAATAGCATTTTTTGAAGTTTCAAAATAATTTTCAGGAACTGCGAAACCATCTTTTGTAGGAAAAACCGATTCTTCTTCAATGGATTTTAACATATTAGCTTTAAAATCATCGAAATAAGAAGATGGAACTTTCATCCCCGATTGAATATGTAAACCATCTTGATTCATAGTTTTGAAAACAATTTCTGCCAATAAGACGAAAAAACACCCAAAAGGTTTAATTCGTTTCTAAATAATTTTTAATCTTCTGCACTGCGTGATGATATGATGCTTTGAGCGCACCCACCGAAGTGTCTAAAATTTCAGAAATTTCTTCGTATTTCATTTCCTGAAAATACTTCATATTGAACACCAATTGCTGTTTTTCGGGCAATGTTGCAATGGCTTTTTGAAATTTTCGCTGTATTTCGTCTCCTTCAAAATAAACATCGGCCTCTAAATGGGAACTTCGGTCATATTGTAAATCTTCAATGGAACAATTTCGTTCCGAAGCTCTTTTTTTCAAAAAATCAAGCGCTTGATTGGTAGCAATGCGATAAATCCACGAAAAAAGGGAACTTTCGCTTCGGAAATTTTCAATACTTCGGAAAATTTTTATAAAAGTTTCTTGCAGAACATCATCAGCATCATCGTGTGAAATGACAATCCGACGAATGTGCCAATAAAGTCGCTTCTGGTAGGAATCTACCAAAATTTCAAAGGCTTTTGCCCTTGTTTTTGTATTTTGAAGTTGTGATATGAGTTCTTTTTCTTCCAAATTTATGATTCAAAAGATTGCATTTCCACCAATTTTTTATACATTCCTTGCTTTTGCAACAATTCACTATGAGTGCCTTGTTCCACGATGCGTCCTTTTTGCATAACCACTATCAAATCAGCATTTTGGATGGTTGAAAGTCGGTGTGCAATCACTATAGAAGTTCGGTTTTTCATCATATTTTCAAGCGCATTTTGCACCAAACGTTCACTCTCGGTATCAAGGGCTGATGTAGCTTCATCTAAAATCATAATAGGCGGATTTTTAAGCACGGCACGGGCAATGCTCAAACGCTGTTTCTGTCCACCACTGAGCTTTCCGCCTGCGTCACCAATGTTAGTTTCAAACTGCTCGGGCAAATCTTGAATGAACTCGTAAGCATTTGCTACTTTGGCTGCATCTAATATCTGCACAGTGTCGGCATCCGGATTTCCGATGAGTAAATTGTTCTTAATGCTGTCATTAAACAAAATAGAATCCTGCGAAACAACTCCAATTAATTTACGCAATGATTTGGTAGTCAAATCTTTAATGTTAATTCCGTCAATTTCAATGCTTCCCTCATTCACGTCATAAAAACGAGTTACCAAATTGGCAATCGTGCTTTTTCCACTCCCCGACTGCCCTACCAAAGCGATTGTTTTTCCTTTCGGAATTTCCAACGAAAAGTTAGTCAATACGTTTTGCTCTCCGTATCTGAAAGTAACATTATTTAGTTTGATTGATGATGTAAACTGCTGAATATCAACAGCATTTTCTTTTTCCTTAATCGGATTTTCATAATCCAAGATTTCAAAAACACGTTCAGCTGCGGCGTTTCCTCTTTTTAAGTCATAAGAAGCTTTACTAATCGCTTTTGCGGGAGTTAAAATATTGTAAGCCAATCCCATAAAAGCGATAAAAGCAGCTCCGTCCAAAGTTTTATCAACCAAAACCATCGTTCCACCGAACCAAAGCAACACCGCAATCATCAAAATTCCGAGAAATTCACTCATTGGTGAGGCTAAATTTTGTCGGTTTGAAAGATTGTTTGCTAATTTAAAAAATCGCGATGTTGATTCTTCAAATCTGCCTTGAAAAATCTTTTCGGCATTGAAGGCTTTAACCACTCGCAATCCGCCAACGGTTTCTTCAATAAGCGATAAAAAACGACCTTGCTCTTGCTGTACTTTGGTTGATTGTTTTTTTAATGATTTTCCGATTTTGGAAATAACCCATCCTGAAAGCGGAATAAAAACAAAGGTAAAAATGGTTAGTTTTACGCTAATTCCTAACATCATCACGATTGAAAAAATAATCGTAAGAGGCTCTCTCACAATGAGTTCTAATATAGAAAGAAATGAGTTTTGCACTTCTCCCACATCGCCTGCCACACGAGCAATAATGTCTCCTTTTCGTTGTTCTGAAAAATAGGAAAGTGGCAAATTTGTAATTTTTTTGTAAAGCGCATTGCGTAAATCTTTCAAGACTCCGTTGCGCAAATGTGTGATAAAAAATACAGCAATATAGTTAAACGCATTTTTCAGCAAAAACAGGACAATCACAAGTGCAATGACAATGGTCAAAGCTGAAACTGAATCCTCTCCTACAATATTTGAAACTCTGTAATTTAGCAATTCTTTGCCATAGTTTACCAAATCAGAAATTTTTCCTGAAAAAACGGGTTTTTCGAGCACTTTTTGGTTTTCTTTTCCAAATAAAATGTCTAACATAGGGATAAGCGCTACAAAAGAAATAGCACTAAACAAGGCATACAAAATATTGAAAAAAATGTTCAAAAAAGCGTATTTTTTGTAGGGAAGTATGTAAGGTATAAACTTTTTTAAGTACGGACTCATTTTTCTTTTTAATTAAATGGAAAGCTCAAAATACACAGACTTTCGTCACTGATTTTGAGCTTTTAATCATAAAATAATTTATTTATATTTTTGGACAGTTTCTTTTCGTTTAATTTTTTCGTTATCAGTTCTAACAAATTCTGGAACGAAATAAATCTCTCTTGGTACTTCGTATTTTAAGATTTCTTTATCCATATACAAATCGTGCGACAAACTTAAATAATCATTTTCGCTCCCTTCAACGTAAAGCACAGCTCTTTGCCCAAGTTCATCGTCTTCCTCTCCAATGATAAAATACTCATCTTTAATATATTTTTTGATTTTTCGTTCTACACTTTCAGGAAAAACTTTAAACCCGCCTGAGTTGATTACGTTATCAAAACGTCCGAGCCACACAAATTCTGTTTTTGAAACTAATTCAACAATATCATTGGTAACTACTTCATAATCAGAGATACGAGGAGCATTAATCATCAAACAATTTCTCTCATCTTGGGCAAAAGTTACTCCCGGAAGAGCTTTATAAGTTCCTTCGTGTGATGCTACGTGATTAACACGTCGCATTGCAATATGCGAAATTGTTTCTGTCATTCCGTAAGAAGAATAAACGTGTGTTGAAATATCTTGTAATTTTTCTTCCAATTCGTGGTCAACAGCAGCTCCTCCCAAAATTAGCTTTTTAACACGATGCAAATCATAAAGCGATTTTGAGGCTTGCAACGGAATCATTGCTGAGAAATCGTAATCCCTATTTGTCAAAGCCAAAGGCATTGATGATGGTTGGATAATATCCAAATGCAATCCCAACACAATTGAGCGTATCAACATCATTTTTCCAGCTATAAAATCGGCTGGCAAACAAAGTAGCGCAGTATTTTTGGGTGATAAATGCAGATACTCACCCGTTGCCAAAGCCGAACTCACCATAGACTGTTTTTTCAAATGAACTGTTTTTGGAATTCCTGTTGAACCAGAAGTAATCGCCTCTACATAATCCTTATTATCAAGCCAATCAAGCAAAAAAGTCCCTATGGACTTACGATAAGGCTCTCCATCTCTAACATATTCAGTGGCTAAAATCACCAATCCCTTTCTGTCAATTGAAAAACCATTGATTTTGAAATCCCTATGCACGAAAGTATAATCTATTTCACTCATTGTTCTATACGTATTTGTCTATTATTATATCTTTTTTTGTTATTACTATGCTATCTTTTTATGATGAAACTGAAACAAGTTGCAAATATATAAAAAAGATGTTATACTCTGACAGAAAATTCAATTTCTAAACTGAATTAATTGGCAATGATATATGTTCCATCATTCCTTCCCGCTTTACCTCCCTCCTATTTCTAAATTTTAAAAATAAACTTTAACTTTTATTTTTCTATATCTTGACGGAAAAAACTTTTACAAAAATCACAATAAATAACTAAATAGTTAAAAATCAAGTAAAAAATATATTTATTCAAAAAAAAGGCGCTATAAATTCCAAAATATGGAAATAAATTAATAAATTCGCAGAAAAAATATTTTTGATTATGAACAACCCTTCATTTAATTTACACATTGAAAGAGTGAAAGAAAGTCGGATTAACCAAATCGATTTTTCAAATTTGCAATTCGGAAAAAATTTTTCCGACCATATGTTTTTCTGTCAATACAAAGACGGAAAGTGGCAACAACCTCAAATTAAGCCTTATTCACCCATTACATTAGAACCTTCGGCAAGCGTTTTTCATTATGGACAAGCCATTTTTGAAGGAATGAAAGCCTATAAAGACGATAAAGGAGATATTTTCTTGTTCCGCCCCGAAGAAAATTACAAACGAATGAATAAATCGGCTGTGCGTTTGGCAATTCCTGAGTTTCCTGAGGATTGGTTTGACCAAGGATTGAAAGCCCTTTTAAAAATTGATAGTGATTGGATTCAAAAAGGATTTGGCAACTCGCTTTATATCCGTCCGTTTATGATAGCAACAGCAGCAGGTGTAATGGCTTCTCCTTCAAAGGAGTATATGTTCGTCATTATCACTTCACCTGTACAATCTTACTACGGAGGTGACGTGAAAGTAAAAATTGCAGACTATTACAGTCGTGCTGCCAACGGAGGTTTCGGAGCAGCAAAAGCAGCAGGAAACTATGCAGGTCAATTTTATCCTACACAATTAGCAATACAAGAAGGATATCAACAAGTAATTTGGACAGATGACGCTACGCACGAATTTTTAGAAGAAGCTGGCACGATGAATCTTTTCTTCCGCATTGATAATAAGCTCATTACCTGTCCGACAAGTGACCGAATTTTAGACGGAGTAACTCGAAAAAGTGTTTTAACAGTAGCTGAAAAATTGGGTATTAAAACAGAAGTTCGTCCTGTGAAAGTACAAGAGTTGTTAGAAGCCGCAGAAAAAGGTACGCTTCAAGAAATTTTTGGTAGCGGAACAGCTGCGGTTATTAGCCCTATTTCAGGATTTGGTTATAAAGGAAAAGATTATTCTTTTGTACGACCAGCGGATTTGTATGCCTCAAAAATCAAAGAAACCATACTTGGCATCCAATATAACCAAACAGAAGACCCATTCGGTTGGCGTGTGAAAGTAGAATAATTTTTTAATTTCCAATAAAGTTAAATTATTTATTTTAAATTCCATTAGCAAGTGCAATTTTGATGATTAATTTTCTCTCTTTTGAATGGAGCATAGCGAAATGAAAAAGAGAGAAAGTAGAAAAACTTTCTCTCTTGAAGAAAATGTT
>JBGYFE010000180.1:0-23231 GCA_041819925.1 Capnocytophaga sp. | reverse complement strand
TACCAATCCAGTACACGTAAAATGTTACAGAGGTTCAGACGGTGCGATTACTTTGACTTTCACAGATACGCGATTGTCTGATGGAGACCAAGCTACGGCCGGATTTAGTTATACAATTAGTCCAGTCGCACCATCAGCAGGCTCAACAGTGGGTGCTACTGTAACAGGAAAAGTAACCACTGTAACAGGCTTATTAGCAGGGTATTATCAAGTGGAGGCAACATCGATTAGTACGGGTTGTAAAGCCATAACCTCATTTGAAATTGTTCAAAACGATACTCCAATCTCGGCTACGGCAACAGAAACTTTTGGGGTAACTTGTACTAATAATAGAGGAGAGGTATTGGTAACAGTAAAAGGAGGAAAATCACCTTATCAAGTAAACTTAGTTTCAGCAGATGGTTCTGTAAACCAAACAAAAACAGGAGGTGATGTTACAGCAAATAGTGGTCAGTTCTTGTTCATCGGATTGAAATCTGACCCTGCCACCAAAGCATTGGCCTACAATATTTCAGTAACAGATGCTTCGGGTTGTGTGATGAGCAACGTAACAACAATTACTTTAACACACCCTAACCCAATCACAGGAACAGCAACCATTACGCAAGATATTACTTGTTCAGGAGCTAATGACGGTATTATCACTATCAGCAATGTTTCAGGAGGTTCGGGAGCAGGTTCATACAATTACGTATTGATAGGAACAGCAACTTCCGTAACACAGTCATCAACAGTGTTCACTAATTTGCCAGCAGATACTTATCGTGTATTTGTTACAGATGCGTGGAATTGTGATGAGGAAATAGCTACTTTGGTAATTACAGAACCTAATCCAATTTCAGTACGAAGAACAGATGCTGATTTGATGGTGTGTTATGGAGAACGAGGAGGCTGGATACATATTGAAATTCAGGGAGGAACAGCACCTTACACGGCAGAAGTGCGAAGAACTGATGCTGCGGTAAGTGTTTTCTCTGATCTTAGTATTTTGGCAAGCGACCCGAATTTTAGAGTTCCTGCAATGTTGGGGGTAGGCGAGTATGAAATTAGAGTAACTGATGCCAGAGGTTGTTCACTTTCACCGACTTATACATTTGAGGTGAGAGAAGTTCCTGATCTTACAGCACAAATTACCCAAGAAGGAACTTGTGAGTCAAATACATATAAAACGTGGGTTGAAGTACGATTCAGAAATACGATGGATTTCAGCAAGTTGAGTTATCAATTGGGAGATGCTACTATTACTCCTACTCCGCGAGCTTTCTCACGTCATACTGAAAATATTGGATATATTGATGAAAATGTATTTAGCACAATGTCGGGAACACAAAGTTTAGTGATTATTTATAATGATGTTGATGTGATTACCACACGTCAGGTAAGATGTACGTATACAGACACTGTTAACATTGAGCACACCTTGCCGTTAGACGAGGTTCAGGTAGTTCCAACAACGGCTATAAATACCATAGAAGTAAGTGGAAAAGACGGAGTTGCCCCTTATACTTATATTTTCAACGGTGAAAATCAAGGAGATAATGGAGTGTACAAACTTCGATACACTGACCCTGAGGAAGTTATTGATGGTAAGCGATATAAAGTAATTAATGTAACAATCTATGATTCTGCGGGTTGTTTTGCAACTAAGGTTATCAAAGAAGAGTATTTTGATATTGAAATACCAAATTACTTTACGCCTGACGGAGACGGAAATAATGACACTTGGAAACCTCGAAACATTGAAGAGTATCAATATATCAGAACTCATATTTACGACCGATATGGGCGAAGATTGAAAACTCTCACAAAAGATGAGGCTTGGGACGGACGTTATAACGATAAAATTGTTCCAACAGGCGATTATTGGTATATTATTGAACTAAATAGCAATATTGATTCACGTACATTCAAAGGAAACTTTACGTTATATCGATAAAAGTTATCTGAATATTTTGAAAATAGAGGTAGGACACAAAAGTTCTACCTCTATTTTTTTTGAATATATGATAAAATATTTTCTTAAAAAGGATTGTTTGTTGTTTTTTTGTTATCTTTGAGCTCAAATTTAAAATATTTGTTATGTATAGAAAAATAAATACCAAAACATTCGTAATTGCCGCAGTTTCTGTTATTTTTGCAACTTCTTGTAAAAACAATACGGAAACAACAATGAAAAAAGACATACAACCACCTGTGGCAAAAAAAGTTCCACACAAATTAGAAAAATTTGGTGATGTGCGCATTGATAACTATTTTTGGTTGAATCAGCGTGAAAACCAAGAAGTTATTGACTACTTGAATGCTGAAAATAAGTACTACCAAGAAATGACGGAGCATACCAAAGAGCTACAAAATTCGCTTTTTGAAGAAATGAAATCTCGAATTAAGGAAGACGATTCCTCTGTGCCTTATTTCCGAAATGGATATTATTACATTACTCGCTATGAAACAGGAAAAGACTATCCGATTTATACACGTAAAAAAGGAAGTTTAGACGCTCCCGAAGAAATTATGTTTGATTGCAACGAAATGGCAAAAGGGCATAGTTACTTCCAATTGGGAGGGGTTTCGGTGAGTGATGACAATAAATGGGCTGCTTTTGGAGTTGATGTCGTTTCGCGTCGTCAATATGTTATTCAAATTAAAAATTTAGAAACAGGCGAAATTCTCCCTGAGAAAATTGAAAACACCACAGGTTCAGCAGCTTGGGCAAGTGATAACAAAACCTTGTTTTACACCAAAAAAGACCCACAAACGTTGCGTTCCGACAAAATTTATCGTCACGAAGTGGGTTCTGACACCAAAAACGATGTGTTAGTTTTTCACGAAAAAGACGATACATTTTATACTTACGTATATCGTGAAAAATCAAAAAAATACATTGTGATTGAATCGTCAAGTACGCTAACATCTGAATATCAAACCCTAAAAGCAGATAATCCGAAAGGAGAATTTAAAGTGTTCCAAAAAAGAATTCGTGGTTTGGAATATGATATTTCACATTATCAAGATGCGTTTTATATCGTAACAAACAAGGATAATGCCACAAATTTCAAGTTAATGAAAACGCCTGAAAATGCAACCTCTGCTGAAAATTGGAAAGAAGTGATTCCGCATCGTGAAGATGTATTTTTGGAAGGCATTGACATTTTCAAAAATTTTTTAGTGGTAGAAGAAACGTTCAACGGATTGAGTCGTATTGAAATTCGTCCGTGGAGCGGTCAAGGAGCCTATTATTTGCCGTTTGAAAGTGAAACATATACGGCTTATACTACGAAAAACCTTGATTTTGATACTGATGTGTTGCGTTATGGCTACCAATCTATGGCTACACCTGCTTCGGTAATCGATTTTAATATGGTTACAAAAGAAAAAACTGTATTGAAAGAACAAGAAGTTTTAGGCGGAAAATTTGATAAGAATAATTATGTAGAAGAACGTATTTGGGCTACGTCTGCCGATGGTACAAAAATTCCAATGTCAATGGTTTACCGCAAAGGAATGAAAAAAGATGGTAAAAATCCGTTGTTGTTGTATGCCTATGGTTCTTACGGACAAACAGTTAGCCCGCATTTTTCATCAACACGTTTGAGTTTGCTTGACCGCGGATTTATCTACGTGATTGCTCACATTCGCGGTGGGCAGTATTTAGGCAGAAAATGGTATGATGACGGAAAAATGCTCAGAAAGAAAAATACTTTTACCGATTTTATTGACTGTTCAAAACACTTGATAGCTGAAAAGTATACGTCAAATCAGCATCTGTATGCCGAAGGAGGCTCAGCAGGAGGTTTACTAATGGGAGCCGTGGTGAATATGGCGCCAGAGCTTTACAGAGGAGTGATTGCATCAGTGCCTTTTGTTGATGTGGTTACAACGATGCTTGATGATAGCATTCCGCTTACAACGGGCGAATATGACGAGTGGGGCAACCCGAATGAGAAAGAATATTATGATTATATGCTTTCTTATTCACCTTATGACCAAGTGAAAGCTCAAAACTATCCGAATATGTATGTTTCCACAGGTTTGCACGATTCACAAGTACAATACTGGGAGCCTGCCAAGTGGGTAGCGAAACTTCGGGAAATGAAAACGGACAAAAATGTCTTGTTTCTTGATACCAATATGGATGCAGGTCACGGAGGCGCATCTGGGCGTTTTGAGGCTTTGAAAGAAGTAGCCAAAGAATATGCTTTTATGCTTGATTTAGAAGGAATTACTAAATAATAAAAGTACTTGTGTAAATGAAAAATCTATCAATTCAAAAGATTGATAGATTTTTTTTATGCTAAAAAATGTCATCTTCAAGAATTTTTAGATTGTACAATTTTTGTAAAAAAATATTTGATTGTCTCTCTACAAATTTCTGAAATAAAAAAAATATATAAAAAAACTTAATAAAAATTTTTTATTTCGTAAAAAAGTAGTAGTTTTGAAAAAAAATCCCAAGAAACATTAGTTCACGATGCGTTCAACACAGGGGAAAATATGGACTTTTTTGGTAAACAAAAAAACGTTTACTTTGTTGATTTGTATGTTGTTATCTATATTTTTATGGACACTCATACGGCTGTCAAAAAATTTACAAAGAGAATTTTCAGTTAATGTTAACATAACGAATATTCCTGATAATCTGTTTTTAAACCCTTTACAAACACATCAAATAAAAATTCTTGCAGAAGGAAAGGGCTATGCACTATTTAAATACTACTCTGGAGGGCAAACGCTTACGGTTGATTTTGACGATTTGGAGTATGTAGGAGGAAAGAAGTATAAGTTATCAAAAAACATCTCTGACAAATTGAAAACTTCCCAATTGTCTGAACTGAAAGTACAAAACACATATTCTGACACTATTTTTATTGATTTAGAGAAAAAATATACAAAAAAAATTCCTGTGGAGGTAAATTTGAACGCTGAATTTCAGCGTGAATACCAACTGACAGAATTGATAACAAAACCCGATTCAGTAGAGGTTTCGGGATTCAAAGCAGCAATAGATACGTTAAACGCTGTTGTTGTTTCTTTTTCTGAACGGAAACACGTTAAAAAATCATTTGAGGAGACATATAAATTGCAAAACACATCGTCTGTTAGATTTCACACAAATAGAATTACGGTGAAAGCGATTGTTGATAAAGTGAGTGAACAACTCGTTAGAGTGCCAGTGGAAATGTTGAATGTGCCGCCAGATGTGCAAGTGAAAATTTTTCCAGCCGAAGTAACCGTTTTATGTTCAGGAGATTTGAATATATTGAAAAACATTACGCCTGATGAAATTATTGTAGAAGCAGATTATAATGATATTCAGAAAAATACGTTTTTACCTTTAACAATTCGTACAAAGTTAAAACGTGTAAAATTATCGTTTTTGAATGAAAATAGTGTCGAAATTTTAATTCGGAAAATATGATGGTAGTGGGTTTAACGGGAGGTATCGGCAGTGGAAAGTCAACTATAGCTCAAATGTTTGAAAAATTAGGCATTCCCGTTTATGTTTCAGATAAAGAAGCTCAGATTTTGATTGAAACCGATGAAAGTGTTAAGCAAAAAATAATATCAGTTTTTGGAGAAGAAGCCTATATTAACGAGAAATATAATCGGAAATACATAGCAGAAATTGTTTTTAAAAATAAAGATAAACTGCGTTTAATCAATGAGATAGTACACCCTGCTGTGGCTTCGCATTTTGAAAAGTGGAAGCAAAAACAACAAGCTCCCTACGTTATTAAAGAAGCTGCAATTTTGTTTGAAAGTGGTGCTTATCGCCAATGTGATTATATCATTACGGTAACAGCACCTGAGTCAGAAAAAATACGTAGAGTAGTTGAAAGAGATGGGGTTACAGAGCAAGTCGTGCGTGAGCGAATGAACAGTCAATGGAGTGATGAAAAGAAGATAAATTTATCAGATGAATTCATAAATAACATAAACATTGAAAGTTCTTCGTTAAAAGTGCAAGAAATACATTCTAATTTAATAAAAAAACTGAAAAGTCAATAATTTGACGTGTTTTTGAGTTAAAATATTGTTAAAAAATAATTTAAGAAAAAATTTTATATTAGTTTTGTGCGATGAATAGAAAACTGAATGTGATAATTGTGATTTTGATGAGTATTTCCTTGATAGGAATTATCATCATTCAGGGCTATTGGATTAAGTCAGCAATCGATGACAGGGAGGAGGCCTTTACACATTCGGTTCAGCAAGTTTTGAGTTCGGTGGTTAGTGATTTGGAGCAAAATGAAGTGAGTAAATACGTAGCAAAAATCATTCAACTGAAAGAAAAAGATACCACATTGGTGCTCAAAGAGGCGCATCTTCGTGAATTTATGTATGTTCAAGAAGACAAAAACACCAAAGAAACGTTCATTTATAAGCACGGAATTTTAGAAGAAGATTACAACCTACCGACCCAAGAAGAAGGTGATTCTCTGACAATTAAGAATTATGTTAGCAAGCAATCTCAGCAGAAGGTTATTTTTGGGGAGGAAATGGATAATCACGTGGTTCCGAGTATTGAAACTTATGAAAAATTAAGTCGATTGCCTGAAATTGAGCGGTTGATGATTCAAGAGTCATTCAAAAGCATAATGGAAAAGTTGCCTATTGTCGATCGAATTTCAACTGAAAAAGTAGAGGAACTTATCCGTAGAGAGCTTAAAAACAGGAATTTAGATATTGATTTTGACTTTGCGGTTTATAATCGAAATATTTTGTCAAACGTTCGTTCAAAATATTTTGACCCTAATGAGTTGAAAGAATATCGAACACCCTTGTTTGCTAATAGTTCGGGTGATTCGATATTTGAATTGGCTTTGATTTTTCCGCAGCGGGAACGTTTTGTATTTTCCTCAGTGATAGGAATAGCCTCATTGTCAACCATATTTATGATTGTCATTATTGGGGTCTTTACAATTACTTTGAACCAGATGTTGACTCATAAGCGGATTTCTCAAATTAAAACTGATTTTATTAACAATATCACACACGAGTTCAAAACGCCCATTGCCACCACCAATTTGGTGCTTGATGCCATCAAGAATCCGATGACGTTGAATGACCCAGAAAAGGTGTTGAGCTATGTCAAAATGCTCAAAGATGAAAACAAGCGGATGCACTCACAAGTAGAGAACATCTTGCAAATTTCACGTTTGGAGCGAGGAGAACTTGATATTACCAAAGAGCCGTTAGATGTTCATTTGCTTATTGAAATGGCAATTAGCCACGTGCAGATGATGCTTGATGAAAGAGGAGGAGTGATACGCACGCATTTGCACGCCGAAAATGCAGATATTTCAGCAAATGAGTCGCATTTCACAAACGTTCTGATAAATTTGATTGAAAATGCTATTAAGTATTCGCCTGAAAAACCTGAAATTGATGTTTATACCGAAAATATCAGAGGAAACAAGATTTTAATTCGTATTAAAGATCAAGGACAGGGAATCAGCAAACAAGCATTACGACAGATATTTTACAAATTCTATCGTGAGCACACGGGTAATTTGCATAATGTTAAAGGGCACGGTTTGGGGCTTGCCTATGTGAAAAGCATCGTAAATGACCACGGAGGAACGATTTATGCAGAAAGCGAAAAAGGAAAAGGAAGTACTTTTTTCATTCAGTTGCCTGTCATTTAGTTCAAAGAAGAATTTTCGCAAGCGGAAAAAGAGTAAATTATGCTACTAACTACTTGAAAAATAGAGTGTAACTTTTAAAATAAATAAAGATGATGGATGTAAACGAAATTTCGTATGATATGAAAGCAACGACAACTAACAAAAAAATTCTTTTAGTTGAAGACGACCCGAATTTCGGGACGGTGTTGAGAGATTATTTGGTTATGAGCGGATTTGATGTGTCGCTCGCCAAAAACGGAATGGAAGGTTTTGAGAAATTCAGAAAAGAACCTTTTGACCTTTGCATATTAGACGTAATGATGCCTTACAAAGACGGTTTTACTTTGGCGAAGGAAATCCGTGAGAAAAATGAAAAGATTCCGATTGTTTTCCTAACAGCACGTACGATGCGTGAAGATGTTTTGAAAGGATACAAAGTAGGAGCAGATGATTATTTAAACAAACCATTTGACTCTGAAATTCTTTTGATGAAAATCAGATCGATGCTGCAAAGAAAATCGGTTGAAACTGTGGCTGATAGCAAGAAGTTTGAGTTTGAAATTGGTGAGTTCTTCCTGAATTCAAAATTGAGATTCTTGAAATATAAAGATGAAGAACCCATCAAACTTTCACCAAAAGAGAACGAATTATTGCGCTTGTTGGCATTGCACGAAAATGATTTGATGCCAAGAGAGTTAGCCCTTTCTAAAATTTGGAAAGATGATAACTATTTTACGTCAAGAAGTATGGACGTTTACATCGCCAAGTTGAGAAAATATCTTAAAAAAGATGATAAAGTTGAAATTTTGAACATTCACGGAGAAGGTTTCCGATTGATTACTAACCGTGAGGCAGATAGTTTCATTTAAGAAAGTATAAGTTTTTTATTTATTAAGTTATTTTAAGGCTACCGTTAAGAGGTAGCCTTTTTTGATGTCTATGAAGTTAAAACTAAATTAGTACGAACTATCAATGCACTTGCTTTCTTGCAAAGAAAAGTTTGAATATATTTTATGAAATATACGCTAAAAATAAGCTATTTATGTGATTAAAATAGATTATAAAGATGATTTATTCAAAAAGATTATTTGAGTTTTTTCAAAAAGTTTTCTTTTCCAAAAAAATGAAAAAAATTACTGTTTTTGTCAAATGAGTGGTATGCCAATGGTGATGTAACCTTCCTTAAACAATTGGTTTTTCCATTCAAAAAATTGCCAATTGCCTAATCCCAATTGTCTGCTAATATCCAAACACCTTTATCAAATCCTCTACAACCGAAAAATTCGTTTTTGTAGCTAAATACCGAAGTTGTTGCTTGATGCTATGCCGTTTGGAAATGTCCTTCTTGGGCGTGGTTTTCAGGTCGATAAGATAGTGCTGAATTTCTTCGTAAATAGCTGACTTCCAATGAGGTTTTCGTTTAGACGGAAGCGGAGATAAGTCGTCAGTGAAAAGACGCATCATATCCAGCGTTTGTGCCCCAAAAAGACTATCTTTTTGATAAACAAAGAATTGTGTTTGATTTTCCATTGGGTCAATCGGATTGATATCGATACCATAGGCTCTGTAAACATCAATCGCAAAATCAACTTTTCCTAACCAAATCAGGGCGTTACACAACAGAAAAACCAAGATATCGGGAGTGTGAAAAAAGTTTTCAAACACATAAAGCGGTTCGGCTTTTTCATTCCGATGGAGAGCCTCTTGAGCAATCGTAATAGCTTGGTTTTCATTATTGTTGAAATACGCCTGTATGACTTTGGCAAGTGCAAGGATTGAAAAATCCGACACTAATCTCAGAAGAATTACAAGAACTGAAAGGTTTAATTCAAGGTTTGTAATCTGATTTTTCTTGGGTTATTTGAACTACTGACCCAATCTAAAAAATCTCAAAACAGAAAAAGAATCCAACGAAGAAGAAAATATAAAAAACCTCCGACGAAATAATCGGAGGTTTTTTTGTATACCCAACTCATTTTAAATTTTGTTACACAAATCCTCCTTTGAAGGGAGGAAGTCTGCGAAAGCAGGGTATGTGGCGAAGGACGGAGGATGTTTCTTTTGAAATTACATCCCCCTAACCCCCTTAAAAGGGGGAATTGTTGCGACAAATTATTTTAGATTAGTTATAATGAAAAACTGAATTTGTTGCTAAAATTATTGTTTTTGCCAGATAAGCGGTGTTTCAGGTTTGTCTTCTCCGCCAAGTAACTGCAAAGCTCGGCTGTATCCTGTAGGATTTTTTGTTTTTAAATTGATAGGATAACGAACTCTTCGATATACGTTTTTAATATCTGCCTTCGTGTGGTCAGTATAAAATGGCATAAAAGGCAACAATCCTTCTAAAAATGGATTTTCAAAGAAAGGCAATCCTGTGCGACGATAATCATTGGTCGCTTCAAACGGTTGCCAAGGATTTTGAGCCAAATATTTTTGAGTCATAATCTTTGAAAGAACATCATTATTCGTTGGGTGAACTCCTTTTGGATAGTTATACGTAACGGTTTCTTCTGTCATTGAAGGATATATTTTTCGTTTGAGTTGTACGCTACTTACTTCCGTAGTATGGTCAAACTTAACCGAAGTTCCGATACGATTATAGCTTTCACTTTGCAAATAATCATCAACATATCGTTCTACTTTATGATATTCAAAACTTTCTCTTACGCCTAATTCATACCATTCTTTGGCAGTTTTTCCGGTTTGCCAGCCATAATGAGCTGCTTCGGCAAGAAGAAAATACGTTTCCCAAGCCCCAAAATAAACCCGACGAAGGTCTCCACCTCGATATTGTTTTCCAATAGCTGGCAAACGACCTAAATTTGAACGAAAACTACGAATAATATCACTCTTTCCCGTTAAATCTCCGCAAGTAAATGATGAAAAAGTATATTTAGTACTAATTTTCTTTCCTGAACCATTTGGATATTCAATTTCTTGGTAATCAGGTTTGTCAATATCACGTTGTACATAAAAGTTTACCAATCCGTCGTGATGACCCGGAATGTGATAATTTACCAAAATACGAGGGTCAACCTCCGAAGGAATATAATCATATAAATAGCCCGCTGATTCAACATTGGTTTTTGTAGGAAGAGCATCAGGCATATACACGCCTAAATATTCATTTGGAGAACGGAGGTGGTTGTCAAGCGCATCTTGTGGCAATCCGTAGGCCGAAGTTCCGGAATATTTTGCCATTTCAGTTACGGAAACGCCTCCTAATCCGAATCCGAGGTTTGTAAGCGTTGAAGTAATTTCCATTCCGATATAACTTAAAGCAAAAATAGAACCTGCGGGGTCTTGTAAATCCGCAATATCTGATTGCGCCACAGAAGCATTATCGGCATTATCTGAAATAAATCCGCTAATATCGCCTACTTCTTGCACAATATTCTCAAAACGAGTTTTTCCAACACTTCCCACATTAGAAAAACGCATCGCACAACGTAATCGCAACGAGTTGGCGTACTTCTTCCAAGCCTTGATGTTTCCTCCATAAAAGGCATCAAAAGCATCGTTGTTTAAAGCTGTACTTTCATCAAATTTACTAACGGCAAGTTTGAGCTCAGATTCAATATATTCATAAATATCTTCCACACTATCATACTCAGCAACAACACCTTTAAATCCGTTTTTAGCAGGATAAGGTCCGAACATATCGGCTGCTTCTGAAAATAGATAAGCACGATACACGCGCGCCATCTGCACATAGTTATTTGTTGAAGAGGGAACATTTACGCCCGTTGCAATGCGTTCTTCACCAATTTCAATGGCTTGACTGGCGTTATAAATCCATTGTGATAACGACCCCCAATAATCTGTCATATAATTATTTTGGTCTTGAAGAACTTGCGGACCGTGAATGGGTCTGTAAGTGTAGCGCGCACCCCAAAGCCACGTGCGGTGAAACAAAATATCTCGATTCCACCAACTCAGTTGAGCATCAGCAACAGCAGCGTTGAAAAGCCCTTCAACCAGAACCGAATTTCGGTCGGCGGCGTTGTGGTCTTTGTTAATTTCGTCAAAATCGGAACACGATTGCCATAGCAAGGAGGCAAATAGTGCAATGGTTATTTTTGAAATTATTTTTTTCATAACGTATAGTTTAAAGTCCGACAGTAATGTTAAAAGTAAAAGTTCGTGTAGTTGGAGGAGCACCAAACTCTAAGGCAGTTACGTTTGTTCCTGTTCCTGAAACAGATTCAGGATCAATTCCTGGAACTCCCGTATGAATCAACCAAAGATTATTCGCAGTGAAAGAACACTTTAAACTTTGGATGCGCATTGGTTCTAACATTTTTTTGTTGAAACTGTATCCAAAAGTAAGTGTTCGCAAACGTACGGAAGTAGCATCATACATATTGGCTTCTGTAATTCCGATGTTGTTTTGTGCCAAAGCTCCCCAATAACGTTGTGGTGTAACTTCTTTGGTGTTTACGTCGTATCCGCCAGAAGCATTGGCAATTACGCCATCAACTACAAATGAATTTCGCTCTCCGTTCGGGGCTGTTTCGGCTGCCATACCATAACCGGTAAGCAGATTTCGAGTCATTGAGAATATTTTACCTCCCACACGTGCATCTACCAAAAAATCAAGATTGAAACCCTTCCACGAAAAACTATTGCTGAAACCGAGCATAAAGTCAGGCTGTTGATGTCCGAGATAATGCAACGCTACTTGGTCACGTTGAGGAAGCCCTTCGGCAGTAAGAATCATTTTTCCGTTGTAAGGACTGCTCTCATCATTCACACGTCGGATTTTTGAACCGTAAATAGCTCCGTATTCTTTTCCTTTTTCAGCAAGAACCGTGATTTCATCGACTGTCAAAAGGTTGTAAGATTCTACATCAGTGTAAAGGTCAATAATTTGGTTTTTATTTTTTGAGAAATTCACCGAAGAATTCCAATTTAATCCGTTGGGGTTGGCAAGAATGTCCATTCCCAGCGAAATTTCTATCCCTTTGTTTTCGATATTTCCAGCGTTAATGATTTTAAAGTTGTATCCGCTGGTTTCGTCCATTGGCAAACGCAATAATTGTCGTGTAGAATTGGTTTGATACACAGCAGCATCGAGTTTCAATCGATTGTCGAAAAAACGCAAGTCAATCCCTGCCTCGTATGATTTGACAAGCTCGCTTCGCACGGAACTGTCATAAAGTATTTTGTTAGTTGAGATAATGGGTGTTCCCCAAAAATCTTTATTAACGGTGTAGCTGTTGTAAAGCATATGAGGCTCTAAATCATTCCCTACTTCGGCGTAAGAAGCTCTCACTTTGGCAAAGGTCATCCATTCGGGTAAGGCTACAAGTTCGGAGATAACTCCTGAGAAACTTACCGATGGGTACAAATACGACCGATTGGCTTTACTCATTGTTGATGACCAATCATTTCGGAAAGTAGCATCAAGGTAAACAGCGTTTTTCCAGCCAATTTGTGCCGAGCCGTAAAGCGAGTTCATTTTTCGTTCCGTAAGCAATGAATTTACTACCGGTTTTTCTTTTCCATTATTTAATGAGAAGATATTAGGAAGTAATAAATCTCCTGATGAAGCATTCATTTCTGAAATTTGTTGTTTCATAAGATTTCCACCAAAAGTAAGATTTCCGCTGAGGTCTTTTAGTAAATCATTCTTTTGAGCGATGAACAAAAAGCTGAGGTTTTTCTCCATAAATTCTTTTGACCCTTCGGAGTACGAACCATTTTTCGGTACGGATAAACTTCCTGAGTGTTTGCGGTGATACATTTTGGTATTGTAATAGTCCATACCTCCTTTGATTTCACCTTTCAACCAGTCTGTAAAATCATAAGTAATAGAACCTGAGCTTATATATCGATTACGAACGTCATTATTTTGGTTGTATTTGAGCGTCCACCACGGATTGTCGTCAGGCAATGTTTGTGTGTCATACCAAATTTGTTGTCCATTAACAATAGGCGGATTAAATTCACGAATATCAAGTGTTCTTGGGAAAATGTTGAGTGTTTTAAACACGTTTGATTGGTTCAATCCTTGAATAGGACGGTTATGTGCTTTGGTGTTTACGTAATTGATTTTAAAATCGGCTTTCCACCGTTCGCTTTTTCCTAAATTGGTAGTGGCACGCAAAGCCATTGATGTACGGTTCAGGTCGGTTTCAGGCACAATGCTGCTGTTATCCATATAGTTGATGGAGGCATATACCGAAGTACGTTCTATCTGTTGTTGGAATGTAACCGCTTGAGTTGCAGTAATTCCCGTGCGGAAGAAATTTCCGATATTGTCATAGCTTGCCAACTGAACTTGTTTGTTATTCCAATTGGTTACGGTTTGCCCTTCTATTTTAGGTCCCCAATTACGAGTTGTTTTTGGGTCGTACGTACCATCAACTCCCTGAGCAAAACTACTTTGGAGTTCGGGTCTGACAAAAATGTTTTCCGTAGCGAGCGAACTGGATACGGTAATTCCCAATCCTTGTTGTTGTTTTCCTGATTTGGTAGTAATCAAAATTACACCATTTCCTGCACGAGAACCGTAAAGAGCTGCTGCCGAAGCACCTTTCAACACAGAAACAGATTCAATGTCTTCGGGGTTGATGTCTTGCAAACCGTTTCCCATATCCATTCCTGAATTTCCCCAGATGTCGGCTGCTCCGCTGGCTTTGTTGTCAATAGGCACGCCATCAACCACTACCAACGGTTGGTTATCACCTGTGAGTGAGTTTTGCCCTCGTAAGATGATTTTTGAAGAACCTGCCATACCACCAGCACCTCTAACCACTTGCAATCCTGACACTTTTCCTGAAAGAGCATTGGTTACATTCGCGTCGCGTGATTCAAGCAATTTTGTACCATCAACTTCTTGCAAAGCATATCCTAATGCTTTCTCACTGCGCTTGATTCCTAAGGCTGTAACCACAACTTCGCCTAATTGTTGGGTGTCTTCTTTTAGCGTAACATTAACTGTTAGCGAACCGCTACCACCCGAAATACTTTTTTCTTGGGTGGAAAAACCTACATAACTAAACACAAGAACGTCGCCTTGTTTTGCTTGAATGGTGTATTTACCGTCAAAATCGGTTGTAACACCCTGAGTTGTGTTTTTAATCACAATCGTTACTCCCGGCATCGGAATGCCCGATTCATCGGTGACAGTCCCTTTGACTGTACGGGTTTGTGCAAAAAGAGGCTGAATAAATAGCCCCATAATGAGCACAAGCATCATTAAAAGTTTCCTTTTCATACGAGTTAAATTTTGGTTAATACTAAAAAATAAACTTTTTTTACCGAAGATAAATAAAATTATGTTAATTAATTGAAGGTATAAAATTCAATACTTTCTATGAAGATGTAAAATAATTTTATTTGGTAGTTTTGATTATGGTAATGTTTTTTTTATATTCAATTGTTTGTCAAATAAATAAATAAAAATGAAGTTCTACTACACCGAAATATTCTTATTTATTTTTAATGAAAAATCCAAGTAGAGAAATATGAAATGAATGGAATTAAATTTTTCTACTTGGATTTATTCAGAAGTTGTATATTACAATTTTGTTACGGCTGGTTCTGTTGCCAAAGGAACAAAACGAGCTTTTAGGTTCGGTGTTTGCATATCGGCATCAAGCGGATACATCGGGCGCTGAATGTTTTTGTAAGGCAAACGAAGTAAATCTTGGTCAACACCGCCTGGGGTGAGTGCCATTATCCATCCCTTGCGTATGTTATAGAGTTCAGGTTCTAAATATCCGATTTTGACTACCAAAATATCGGCTTCACGCGGATTTAAACCTACTTCCGTGAAATGACGCTCATAATGAAATCCTTTTCGTTTTTCAGTGATAATTACTGAAATACTTCCGCTTTTTACCACTACAATCGTGTTATCTTTTTCATCTTTTTCGATGGCTGTGATAGTTCCTGCGATGCGTACAGGTGGAGCGTATCGATTGTCAACTTTTGCACCTGCCAACGCATCTATTTTTCCGCCAACTCCAATAGTTACGGCTTGCTTCACAAAATCAGCATCAGGAATGGAAGCATAGATGAGATGTTTTCCTTTTTCGGATTTGAATTCGGGGCGTTTGAAAAGTTCAGTTAATGTCCACGTAACATCGCCAGCACCTCCTGCTGTAGGATTATCGCCCATATCACTGATAATGAATGGTTTTTCAGTGCTTTTTAGGGCTTGTGAAAGACATTCGGGCAAGTAAGCAGTGGGGGCTACAAATTCAAATTTTTCGCGAACGTTCCAAAAATGTTCCGCCAAGGTTTCTGCTGCCTTGGCAACGGCTTCTTTGTCATCGCCATAAGTCATAATAACTCCGTGATTACGTGGTTCATCAGCCCACGGATAAGACATCCAAATTGATGCGTCAATGACTTTGTCGCCATCAATCAAACTTGGAATCTGACCATATAAACTTTTGGCAGGTTCAATGCGTGTACTTGTTTTTTCACCAGGAAGTAAAATCGGAACAGGAATCCACGCTTTGTAAGCAGGTTTGCCTTTGCCACTATCCAATCGGTCAAGCAGATTGGTCAAAGCTCGTTTTTTTGAAATCATTGAATCTTCGTGCGGAGCAAGTCGATAGCAGGTTATCATATCAATATTTTGTGCTAATCGAGGGGAAACACTTCCGTGCAAATCCATACACGATGACACAAGAACGTCATTTCCAATCACTTCACGAATACGAACAATGAAATCGCCTTCAGGGTCTTCCAATCCTTGAACGCTCATCGCTCCGTGTATGTCGAAAAACAATCCGTCAATCGGAAGAGACTCTTTGAGCATTTCGAGCGTTTTTGTTACCATTTTTTCATAGGTTTCACGCTCAACAATGCCCCCTGGCATAGCGTGAGTTCGTAGCGTAGGTAACCAATGAGCGCGTTGTACCACACCCGAATCAGGAACAAAAAAGTTGTAATACGAAAAAATACTGTCGCCAATACGCAACGGGAAAGCATCTTCTCGCGAAACTGCCGGAGAAAAAGTACTTGATTCAATGGCAATTCCTGCGATGGCAACACGTGGAAGTTTTTTCTCAGTTGCTTTTTCTTGGCAACTTGTGAGGGCTAACAGACCCAAAATCAGGCTGATAAAAGATATTTTTTTCATAAAAAAGGAGATTTGGTTAAACGTTACAAAGGTAGTTAATTTTTGATAAAAAAACAATTTTTGTTTACTTTTTTTCTGCAATACAATAGGAGGAATGTTAAATGCGAATCTCCTCCTTTCCTCAAAGAAGAAAGGAGGAGATTCGGTTCTTAATGAAGGTTATTCGCCAATTTTTAATCTTGCTTTGGCGGCGGTTTGCTGGTTAGTAAAGTGATTTTCTAAATATTTGTAATATCCCACAATGCCAATCATAGCAGCATTGTCGGTGCAATATTCAAATTTCGGGATATATGTTTGCCAACCATACTTTTCTCCCAGAGCGAGCAAGGCTGTTCGTATGCCTGAATTGGCAGAAACACCACCACCAATGGCAATCTGTTTGATTCCTGTTTGCTTAACTGCCTTTTGAACTTTGCGCATCAATATCTCAACAATGGTATGTTGCACTGAAGCACAAATATCAGCAAGATTTTCAGCAACAAAATTTGGATTTAGAGTTGTATTTTTCTGAACGAAATACAAAATTCCTGTTTTTAATCCTGAAAAGCTAAAATTCAGCCCTTCGGTTTGAGGTTTTGTAAATTGAAATGCTTTTGGATTGCCTTCTTTGGCATATTTATCAATCAAAGGACCGCCGGGGTAGGGCAAACCTAAAATTTTGGCAGTTTTGTCAAAAGCCTCACCCACAGCGTCATCAAGAGTTTCCCCCAATATTTCCATTGAGAAAAAGCTATTTACTTTAACGATTTGTGTGTGTCCGCCACTAATAGTCATTGCTAAAAATGGAAAATTGGGTTTTTTGTTGTTTTCGTCAATAAAATGAGCTAAAATATGAGCCTGCATATGGTTTACTTCAATTAGTGGAATGTCAAGCCCCATCGCCAAAGATTTAGCAAAAGATGTCCCAACTAACAATGACCCCATAAGCCCTGGTCCACGAGTGAAAGCTATGGCTGATAATTTTTTTTTATCAATATTGGCTTCTTTTATGGCGCTATCAATCACTGGAACAATATTTTGCAAATGTGCTCGCGAAGCTAATTCAGGAACTACGCCTCCGTATTGTTTGTGAACTTCTTGATTGGCAACTTTGTTTGACAATACTTTGTCATTGCAAAGCACCGCTGCAGAAGTGTCATCACACGAGGATTCAATAGCCAATATATAAACATCTGAATGTGTCATTTTTGAGTCTAAAAAACGGATTTTGTTTGCAAAAATAGTAAAATATTAACAATAACCAATCTGTTTTTGGTGCGCAAGTCGATAATAGTGATTAAATATTCAAAAAAACTTGCAACTGTTAAAGAATAAGGTTACATTTGCCCTTATTAACAAGGTGTTTAACAATCATATTCTTTTACTAAATATCAGACGATTACGTAAAATACTATTTCGGTTTTTATGGATTACCCTTCTGTTTTTAGGGGTAATGGCGTTGCTTTTGGCATTGCCTGTTACTCAAACATTTATTGCCAAGAAAGTCGTAAATTGGCTTAATCAGGATTATGACGTTAACATTCAAATTGAAAAAGTACATCTTAAAATTAACGGTGATGTAGCTATTAAACGTGTATTAATCAGAGACTTTCGCCAAGATACGCTTATTGCCGCCAAAGAGATAGAAACTTCTATTTTGCGATTTGGTCAGCTCGTA
This sequence comes from Capnocytophaga sp., assembly GCA_041819925.1. Classification (GTDB taxonomy): domain Bacteria; phylum Bacteroidota; class Bacteroidia; order Flavobacteriales; family Flavobacteriaceae; genus Capnocytophaga. Next base: position 4,849 of record JBGYFE010000180.1, on the reverse strand, counting down.
GAAGGAAATTTATACTTCGGAACGGTTGATGCGGACAGCCTGATTTTCAATATGAAAACACATAAAGGCGATACGATTTCAAATTTAGACGTATTCGTTTCTAAATTTGATTCAGGAAAGCCGAGCACAGGCAGTTTTGTGATGAAAGCCAAAGCTATTAATTTAAAAGACAGCCATTGTTACATTTCTGATGATAATGAAGAAAAACCTTCTATTCTTCAAGTTAATAATTTGAATATCAATTTAAAAGACTTTAAAATTCTCGGTTCAGAAGTTTTTTTTGAGGTTCAAAATGGAGCATTCATTTTTGATAAAAATTTAGATGTTAAAAGTTTAGACACAAAATTTGCTTACACAGATTCCTTGATGAGCGTTACATCGCTCGCTCTCGCAACTGAAAAATCGTTGGTGGAAGGAGATTTAAAATTTTATCCGAACGAAGGCAGTTTTTCCGATTTTTCAAATAAAGTTGTTCTTGATGCGCAAGTAGCAAAAGCAAGTTTGGCTACTGTTGACCTTAATGTGTTTTACAACGGATTTGGAGTAGGTAAAATAGTGAATCTGAACAATATATTAATGAAAGGAACGCTAAATGATTTCCAAATTTCAGAAGGTGATATTTCGTATCAAAATACCAGTGTAGAAGGCAATTTTAGGTTTCAAAATTTGCTTTCTGATGATAAAAAAATCATCATTACGGGCAAGGACGTATATTTGGAATCTATTTACAACGATTTGGCGAATTTGATGCCCGTTGAGTTAGGGCAAAATATTCCGTCGGAATTGCAACGTTTAGGAATGTTCTCACTTTCAGGGGAATTTGACTACACTACTTCGGCTTTGGCTACCAATTTGGAGTTGCGTTCTCACAAAGGAAATGCTTCGATTGAAGGCTCTTTGGAAAATTTAGAAAATGTTGATAACATAGTTTATAAAGGAAAAGTTTCTACCCAACAGCTTAATTTAGGCGATTTGTTAGATAATAAAACTTTTGGTGGGCTTACGGCACATTTGACTATCAATGGCAGTGGTGTGAGTTTGGAAACAATGAAAGCCTATGCGAATGGAAGCATTAATTCACTTCATTACAATGGGTATAACTATAATAATATTTCTGTTGACGGAGAGTTTAAAAATCAGGTATTTAACGGAAAAGTTACAGCTAACGATAGCAATCTAAAAATGGATTTCAGCGGGCTTGCCGATTTTTCAAAAAACAATTCAAAATTTGATTTTCAAGCCAATATTGAAAAAGCCGATTTGTATGCACTTAAATTTGTTGAATCTGACTCTATTTCTCAACTTAAAGGAAATATTGTTTTTGATATTCAAGGAGATAATTTAGATGCTATTGTCGGAAAAATTAGTTTTAAGAACGCACAATATGTCAATTCGGCAGAAACGTTTTTATTCGACGATTTTGAGATAAATTCTTCACAGTCAGATGATGGAATTAAAGAAATTACCATCAATTCTCCTGATATTATAAGCGGAAAGGTCAAAGGAAAATTCAAAATAACTGAAGCGAAGAAAATTCTGCAAAACGCTTTCGGAAGTATTTATGCACATTATAATCCGTATAAAATAGCCCAAAATCAATACATTGATTTTAGTTTTAATATTTACAACAAAATCATTGAAGTTTTTGTTCCGGAGGTAAAAATCGGAAAAAATACGACACTGAAAGGAAAAATTATTGCCGATGAAGGAAGTTTCAAACTGCAACTCAAATCGCCTGAAATTAATGCGTATGATTATCAGATTGACCGCATTGATTTGCAAATAGATAACAAAAATCCGCTTTATAATACATTCTTTGAAATCGGGAAGATAGACTTGGGCATTTACGCCATTAATGATTTTAATTTGATTAATGCCACGATTAAGGATACTTTGTTTTTCCGGACTGAGTTTAAAGGAGGAGACACCCAAAAAGATTTTTATGAACTGAATTTTTATCACACACTTAACAAAAAACAAGAATCTATCATCGGATTGAAAAAATCTTTGTTCAATTTCAAAGAAAATGCGTGGTTTGTTAATCGAGAAAACTCAGATAAACAAAATAAAATCATTATCAATCGAACAGCTGACAGTATCAGAATTGATAATTTCAGGCTGGCGCACCACAATCAACATATTAATTTGAGTGGATTGATAACCAAAGGAGATTATAAAAACTTACACATTGTTGCCAATAATGTTGCCCTTGCAAAGATTACACCTGAAATGAAAGGATTAGATTTGCGAGGAACTCTCAACGGACACTTATCATTGACCCAAAAAGGCAATCTATTTTATCCTTCTTCAGATGTGTTCATACGTCATTTTCGGCTAAACGGATACGATTACGGAGATTTGGAAGCAAGTGTTTTCGGAAATGATGATTTATCTTCTTTTGACGTATCGGCTCATTTCGTTAATGGAAAAACACTCGGATTTAGAACCGAAGGAAAGATAAATATCGACAAAAAAAGAGGAATGTTGCTTGATTTGAATGCCCGTTTTCGTGGATTTAACTTGTCGCCATTCAATCCGTTTGCCGAAGGAATCCTTTTTGATTTGAGAGGAGAGCTTTCGGGAGACATTGCTATAAAAGGAACTTTGGAAAACCCCACGATGGACGGAGAACTATCCATACAAAAAGGAGGTTTAGGAATTACGTACCTAAACTTGAATGCCGACGTTCAAAATGACGCAATAATTAAAGTAAACAATCAAACTTTTGAATTATCAAACTGGACGCTCACCGATACGGCGTATAAAACTCAGGCGATACTTAACGGGAGCATACGACACAACAAACTTTCTGATTGGTTCTTTGACTTGAACCTAAAATCGAAAGGAAAACGTTTTTTAGTGTTAAACACTAAGTATTCCGAAGAGGCATTGTTTTACGGCACGGGATTCATTCAAGGAAATGCTTCTATCAAAGGTGCTATTGACGAACTTGTTATAGCAGTTGAAGCAAAAACAGAAGAGGGAACGCAGTTTAAAATCCCGCTAAGTGATACTGAAAGCATCGGAGATGATTCGTTCATCACTTTCATCGAAAAAGGAAGCCAAGAGGTTAAGATTGAGCGCACGTTAGCCTCCGTAAAAGGTTTGGAGCTCAAGTTTGAGTTAGATGTTTTGCCAACAGCCGAAGTTGAGATTATAATGGACAGAAAAACGGGCAGCAATCTTGTGGGAAGAGGAGATGGAACGCTGATGATTGAAATCAATACCAACGGAAAGTTTAATATGTGGGGAGACTTTATAACATATTCTGGTTACTATAATTTTAAGTACGAAAACATCATAGACAAACGTTTTACAGTGCTTCCTGGGGGGTCAATTTCGTGGAGTGGAGACCCTTTTAAGGCAACTTTGCGAGATTTAAAGGCAGCATACACTCTTAACGCTAATCCGTCGGTATTATTAGAGTCTTCACAATATAATCGGAAAATTCCTACGCAAGTTATTATCAAACTCGAAGGAGAACTAATGCAACCTGAAACATTATTCGATATAAATTTTCCTGGCAGCAATCCAACTTTGGTTTCCGAGCTGAATTATCGTATGAATGACCAAGATCGCAAGCAATTGCAGGCATTTTCTTTGTTGGCGCAAGGTTCTTTTATGAGTGATAAGAATACAGACAATCGTTTAGTTGCCTACAATTTATTTGAAACTGCCGCAGGTCTTTTCAATCAAATTCTTTCAGATGACGATAACAAATTAAATTTGGGAGTCTCGTATGAAGCAGGAATTATTGATAGTTCTTCTGAAATAGCCAGTAGTGACCGACTTGGCTTTACAGTATCAACTCAGGTTACTGATTGGGCAACCATAAATGCCAAAGTAGGTATTCCTGTGGGAGGAGTTACTCGAACTGCTGTTGCGGGGAATGTGGAAGTACAATTCCGTTTGACAGAAACGGGCAGTCTTTCTGCAAAACTGTTTGTCAGGGAGAACGAATGGCAGCAATATTTAGTTGATAGGATTGGTTACACGCAAGGAGCGGGGATTACTTATTCTGTTGACTTCGATACTTTCAAAGAACTTATCAACAAAATATTTTCCAAAGGAGGAAAAATTATAGAAAACCAAGAGGAAACTGAAAACAAAACAAAATAATTTTATTTTTATTTCTTTCATACTTATTCACTTAAAAATTTACATAATATTTATTACTACACAAAAATTCTTTTAAGATTGTATACAGTTTTTATTTAAATTAAAATTCTTAGTTTCACTTGTTACAATTACTAAATTATCTTTTTTTGCTATAGCAACCAACCAGCCATCAGCTATTTTTTCACGTGTCCAACTTTTGTCATTTGTTAAAGCTTTTTCACTATAACAGTCATGAGTTGCAATATGTTGAATAACTTCACCCCATAAATCAGCATAATCTTTATATCTACAAGAGGCTCCTGTAAAGTTTTCTTCAAGCCATTTTTTAAAACGTTCATCTTGATAATGTTCATTAGCTACAATATCTGGAAGTAGTACTTGTGAATTGATGATAACTTTAATTTTCTCCCAAAAACTTGGGAAGAAATCAAATTGATAATATCTTACATAAAAATTGATATAAATATTAGTGTCCAATAAATACTTAGTCATTGCCACCTCTATTCATCAAAATTTTATATCCTTTAAAACCCACACCTACAATATTAAATGCATCTGTATAGGAAATACGATCATGATTTACTGCATTCATTACATATTTGAAAAATCTATTATCGACTCTAAATCTAATATTATTTGTATAACTTCCACCATTAGATTCACTTGGTAAAAAACGTTCAAGATTTTCCTTTAGGTCTCTAGTCCGATTCAGGTATTCTTCACGTGTAAT
>JBGYFE010000179.1:0-19137 GCA_041819925.1 Capnocytophaga sp. | reverse complement strand
TGGTCTGTTCGGTGAACATTGTTCCGTCCATTTCAAGTGCTCCGTACACTTCATCGGTTGAAACGTGGTAGAAAATTTTATTCGAGAGGTCATCAGTCCATACTTCTCGTGCCGCTTGCAACAGCGAGAGCGTTCCCATTACGTTGGTTTTGGCGAAAATGAATGGGTCTTTGATGCTTCTATCCACGTGGCTTTCCGCCGCTAAATGAATGATGCCATCAATTTGCTTTTCTTTGATGAGTTGTTTCATCGCCTCAAAATCGCAGATGTCGGCTTTGATAAATTCGTAATTTGGGGCGTTTTCAACGTCTTTCAAATTCTCCAAATTTCCTGCATAGGTCAGAAAATCCAAGTTGATAATCTTGTAGTCAGCATATTTATTGACAAACAATCGAACAACGTGCGAGCCGATAAATCCTGCGCCTCCGGTGATTAAAATATTTTTTTTCATTCCGTTTAAAATCTATATTTAATAGGGTAATGCTTAAAAGACAAAAATAAATTTTGTTCTATATTTGCTGCAAATATATCTTTTTAGAATCAATAAGGCAAACTTTTTTGTTTATTTTAGAGTATTTTCAAATGTAAACATAAATAACGAAGTATTTTTTTATATTTTTGCATTCAAAATAGGCATAAACATTACTTATAAAAATAGCAAAAAAAATAGATTCTTGTCAGCTATTTTTAGGTAGCCATAAATTTAATAGGAAAATATTCGTCATTTGCCAAAGTTTATTTTAGAACGAATTATTTTGATATAAAAAACATCAATGAGTGTATTAAATCTGTTGATGGCGTGTGTGAAACTATCAAAGAAGCCTATAAAAAGATAGAATACGAGGAAGAGTTTTGTACGTTTTTGGGTATTATATATTATGGTGTCTGTTTTTTAGTAGTTGTTTTTATCAAGAAAAGTAATTTGTAGAGAAATTTATATAAAATTATGGAGAATATTTTAGTTACGGGAGCAAATGGGCAGTTAGGTTCGGAAATTCGATACATAGTCAGCAAATCAGTGAAGAAAAATTATATCTTTACAGATGTCTTGGAGTTAGACATTACTAATGCTGAAAAGATTTCAAATTTTATTGCTGAAAATCAGATTAATGTTGTGATAAATTGCGCTGCCTACACCCAAGTAGATAAAGCCGAAGATGATTCCACAACTGCCGACTTAGTAAACCATATCGCAGTGAAAAACATCGCAACTGCCTGCAAGCAAAACAAAGCAAAAGTTATTCATATTTCAACTGACTACGTGTTTTCAGGCGATAAAAATACCCCCTATACAGAACAAGACACCGAAAAACCATTAGGAGTATATGGCAAGACAAAATTCGACGGGGAAGAAGCACTGAGAAAATCAGGTATTCCATATTTGATTGTGAGAACTTCGTGGTTGTATTCATCATTTGGGCATAATTTCGTGAAAACCATTCAGAAATTAAGCAGCGAGCGAACTGAATTGAAAGTAGTTTTTGACCAAGTTGGTACGCCGACATACGCCGCCGACCTCGCAAGGTTTATTATTCACGTCCTCGAAAATGATTTGTTCAAGAATCAACAAGAAACGTATCATTTTTCAAATGAAGGTGTTTGTTCGTGGTTTGATTTCGCCACGGAAATTGTCCGCCTTTCAGAAAATCATTGTGTCGTAAAACCTTGTTTGTCTGATGAGTTTCCAAGCAAAGTGAAACGCCCAAATTATTCCGTATTAGACAAATCAAAACTAAAAACCGATTTTCAGTATGAGATTCCGTATTGGAAAATTTCTTTGGAGAAGATGATAAGTTTTATTCAGTAAAATTTGCTTTTTTCCGTGTATAACTCAAATGAAAAGGATTTTTCTTTGTGTCTTTTTAGCAGTAAAAAAATGTTTTCCTCTTGATTTTAGCAAAGTTAAAAGTAAATTTTTAAGGGAATGGTCAGGAGCGGTATTTTATATGAAAATAAACCTTACATTTGCACAGTTGAATAACTCAAAATGAAACTCGCAAAATGGAGAATATACAAACAATAAAACAACGTTTCGGCATCATCGGGAATGACCCTAAACTCAATCGCGCAGTTGAAAAAGCGATGCAAGTTGCCCCAACTGATATTTCGGTATTGGTAACCGGAGAAAGTGGAGTAGGGAAAGAAGTTATTCCGAAAATCATACATTCACTTTCGCTGCGCAAACACGGAAAATATATCGCCGTGAATTGTGGTGCAATTCCGGAAGGAACGATTGACTCTGAATTATTTGGACACGAAAAAGGAGCTTTTACGGGTGCTACCTCTACACGTAGCGGCTACTTTGAAGAAGCTGACGGCGGAACTATTTTTTTAGATGAAGTAGGAGAATTGCCTCTAACTACGCAAGTACGTTTGCTTCGTGTGCTTGAAAATGGGGAGTTTATTAAGGTTGGGTCGTCTGTGGTTCAAAAAACGAACGTACGTATTGTAGCAGCAACCAATGTGAATATGTTTGAAGCTATCAAAAAAGGGCGTTTTCGCGAGGATTTGTACTACCGTTTGAGTACAGTAGAAATCCATTTGCCAACACTTCGTGAACGAAAAGAGGATATTCATTTGTTATTCAGAAAGTTTGCTTCTGATTTTGCTGAAAAATATAAAATGCCAGCTGTTAAACTCACAGATGATGCCATACATTTGTTAGTTGACTATCGTTGGGAGGGAAACATACGTCAGTTACGTAACATTGCCGAGCGAATTTCTATTTTAGAACAGAAAAGAGAAATTTCAGCAGCTATTCTTCGAGCTTATTTGCCTGATGAGGGCACAAATTTGCCTATGGTAGTAAATACTCCTCGAACTGAAAGCGATTTCAGCAATGAACGAGAAATATTGTACAAGGTGTTGTTCGATATGAAAAATGATTTGAATGATTTAAAGAAACTGACATTAGAATTGCTGCAAAATGGTAATTATCAACAGGTTGAGGAAGATAATAAAGGATTGATACGCCGAATATACGGAGAGAACAAACACGCAACTGAGGTTGAAGTACCAGCAACAGTTTCTATTATCCCTATGGAGCGAGTGCAGCCAGTTCGCGAAATTTCTGACCAAGAAGAACACTATGATTACGAGGAGGATATTGATGAAGAGCCATTATCATTGCAAGATAAAGAATTGGAACTCATCATCAAATCGTTGGAACGCAATGGAGGGAAACGCAAAGAGGCTGCCAAAGAGTTAGGTATTTCAGAACGAACACTTTATCGAAAAATAAAGCAATATAATTTGGATTTATGATTTTCATAAGTAAGTGTTGCAGAATAAATCAAAATTATTGTTCCGAGATTTTTCTGTGTTTTTGCTTTGTTTTTTAGATTCAATTTGAGAAGGAGTATTTATAAAAATGTTTATTTTTCAATTGTTTGAAACATATTTAAAATGACTATTTCTGTTTGGCGTTATGCCCATTTAAGTTTGTCGGTGGTAGCTTCTGTGTTTATTTTGATAGCTTCTGTAACAGGGATTATTTTGGCTTTTGAACCTATTTCAAATCAATTTAAACCTGCGAAAAGTAGTCATTTTGAGGAAGTTACTTTGGGGCAAACAATTTCTGCATTGAAAGAAAAATATGCCGAAGTACTCGCTATTGAAATTGATGATAATTCTTTTGTAAAAGCAGAAGTGATTGATGAGGCAGGAAACAACTCAATTTTTTATATAAACCCGAAGACAGCAGAGAAAATAGGAGATGTTTTCAAGCGTTCAGAGTTGTTTACTTTTTCACAAACTTTGCATCGTTCGCTTTTTATGGGAAAAGTAGGGCGTATGATAATGGCAGTAACTTCGTTTTTGTTAATGTGGATAGCTATTTCAGGTATGATACTGATTGTCAGGAAGCAAAACCGATGGAAACGCTTTTTTCATAAAATTGTAAAAGAGAATTTCTTTACATATTACCACACGATTCTCGGAAGATTAGTTTTAATACCCATATGGATTATAACTCTCACAGGAGTATATCTTTCTCTGGAAATCTTTTCGCTTTTACCAAAATTTGACGCTTCCCACAATATTGATAACAAATTGCTTTTAGAAGAACCTCGTAAAGAAATTGCCGATTTTGCGGTTTTTGCCATACCTCTTTCAGAAGTAAGAAGAGTAGAATTTCCTCTTTTTGAAGATGTTGAAGAGTTTTTTAGAGTGGAAATGGTTGATAGAGAATTAGTTGTAAATCAATTTACGGGTGAAGTACTTAGCCGTTTCGATTATCCAATGTCGAAAATAATTTCACATTATAGCGTAGTTTTGCATACAGGAAGGGGGGCGTGGATTTGGTCTATTATCTTGGGATTGTCAGCTATTGGAATTTTATTTTTTATCTATTCAGGATTTGCAATTACTTTAAAACGCAGAAAATCAAAAATTAAGAATTGTTATAAGCAAGAGGAATGTAATTACATTATTCTCGTTGGTTCGGAAGGTGGAACAACTTTACTTTTTGCTAATATGCTTTATAATGAACTAATTAAGCAAAATAAAAAGGCTTTTTTAGCAGAGATGAACGCTTTTTCTGACTATCCAAAAATGGAACATTTGGTAGTGATGACTTCAACTTATGGTCAAGGAGAAGCACCTACTAATGCTTTGAAATTTAAGGACTTATGGCTGAAAAATTCGATAAAAAAATCTTTTTCATTTTCTGTGGTAGGGTTTGGTTCGTTAGCATATCCTAATTTTTGTAAATTCGCTTATGAAGTAAATGTATTGTTGAAAACATCACCCCAAGCAAAAGCCTTGACAGAACTGCATACGGTTAACAATCAATCGTTTGAATCTTTTTCTACTTGGGTAAATTTATGGGCTGAAAAACAAGGTTTTGCGTTGCAGTTACCTACAAAGATACTTCTTGCTAAAAAACGAAAGCAGCATATTTTTAAGGTGATTGAAAAAACGGAAATCAATGAAGACGAAACTTTTTTAGTGAGATTGCAATCGTCTGGGAAGTTACATTTTGCTTCTGGCGACCTGCTTGCTATCTCTTCAAAGGTTGATCAACGAGAGCGTTTATACTCCATCGGAAAAATGGCAAATGACCAGATTCTATTGAGTGTAAAAAAACATAATAAAGGATTGATTTCCAATTTTTTAAATGAATTAAAAATAAATAGTACATTATGTGCAGGCATTGAGAAAAACCCGAATTTCCATTTTCCAAAAAAGGTGCAACAAGTGGTTTGTATTGCCACAGGAACGGGTATTGCACCTTTTTTGGGAATGATTGAAAATAATCTGCAAAAAATTCCTTTGACACTCATTTGGGGAGGAAAAACAAAAACATCTTTTGAGTTATATAATTCATTTATTTCCAGAGGATTGAAAGAAAAAAAAATGATTGATTTGCATTTAGCTTTTTCACAAGATAAAGATAAAATGTATGTGCAAGATATTGTAAATCAACAAGGTAGTTTTTTTGCAACATTATTGGAAAATAATGGAGTTGTAATGATTTGTGGTTCAGTGGCAATGCAAAAAGGTGTGATAGAAATTCTTGAAAGTATCTGCCAAAAACATTTACATAAACCGTTGAGTTACTTTCAAAACAAAAAGCAAATCCGAATGGATTGTTATTAATGCATAATCCTAAAAATATGACTTGTTAGATACTTTTTGGTTTACTTTCCGGTGAGAAGTTGGTCTTGCTTCTAAAAACAAACTTCCTAAAAGAACCTTTTAGCTTTCTTAAAAAAATCATAATTAACAATATGTTTAGAAGGGACGATGTTGTTTTATGCTTTTAGTAAATATTTTTATTATTTATTTATTTTGTAGTTTTTTTTATTTATATTTATTTATTTTGTAGTTTTTTTTTATATGTACTCTGTTGTTGTTCTGTTGTTTGTATGATTTTTTTTAGATTTTTAAAATAATGTGATTTAATTTTCGTGGTTATTTACTTAGTGAAGAGTTTTGTTTTAAATTAATTTTTGTACTTTTGTCTTGGTAAATGTGCTTTTTATGGAGCACTTTTTAGAATTGTTTAGTAAAGATTTTGCGTAATGAATACTCGTTTTTTTTATAACGTTTTGGCTCTATTGGCTTGTGTTTTGTTTGTGAACAAAGCTCACCCTCAGAAAGTAGAGTCCGTTTCGTTAGGGTTTAGTGATGCTTGTGTTTCAGCATCTTATAATAATTTTAGTGTTTCCTTCAAGTGGTCTCCACCATTGCCTAATGCTAATAATCAATATGTTATTGAATTATCAGACGCAAGTGGAAATTTCTCAAATCCGACGCTTTTAAAAACTATTACGGGGCAAAACACCAGTTTTGAACTTTCTACTAATATACAGCTTCCAACCACTGTTCACGGAAATGGATATAAAATTCGAGTAAGCAGTACAAATCCTTCAAGTTCAGCGGAGAGTGTTGCTTTTTCAGCCTATTATATGAACGTAACTTCGCGTTTAAAATTGAATAACGATGTTTCAACGGTGGCTCTTTGTCCGGGGCATTCGCGTGAAATATCCGTTGATAAAACCTCTGAACGTGTTTATAGATGGTATAAGGATAATGTGTTAATTCCAGGAGTAACAGGTCCGTCAATGACTGTTTCAGAGGCGGGAACATACTATGTAATGGTTGATTATGGCAATTTTTGTTCAGGTTCTTCGGGTTCTCGTTCAAACAACGTGGTTGTAACAGTGGGAGGCAATACGGGGCTTTCTATTTCTTCGACTCCTTCTGACGGTAATATCTGTAAAAATCAGAGTGTTACTTTCACAGCTAATAGAAAAGATAATGCTTATACATATAAGTGGTATCGCAATGATGTTGTTGTGAAGGAAGGGGTGGGGCTTGATGTGTACACCACTCCTGCTGACGATTCTGCTGCTGGTAAATACTACTTAGGAATAACGGCTGCGGGGCAGGATTGTGAGGAACGCACCAATGTTATTGAAATCAAGTTTAAGGAAGAATTTAGTGTTTCGGCGAATTTAACGGGTAGTGACTTGATGTTGCCGGGGGCATCACGACAACTGACGGCACAGACAACAGCTGAAAACCCTACGTATCAGTGGCTTTTAAATGGAAATGTTATTGCAGGAGCCACCGCAGCGAATTACACGGCTTCCCAACCTGGTGAGTATCAAGTTCGAGTAACACAAGGTGGAAGTTGTTCAGGTTCAGTTACTTCTGAAAAAATAGTTCTAAAAAGTCCTACAAATTTTAAAGTTGAAATTAAGTATAAGTCGGCAACTTATCAAGCGTGTTTGTATGATAAAACATCGCTCACCATAGAAAAGATAGTTGCTGTTACCACTACGGGAGAAGTAGAGATGGACGCTACCACCTATAATATGTTCAATTTTCAATGGTACAAGGGAACGGAAGCGGTTGCTAATGCTACAAGTGGGGAATTATATCTTGAAAACACATCTCAAAACGGAACGTATTCATTGCAGGTATCGGCTGCGGGCTACACAATCCCTCGTTCTAATCAATTGTCTATCCAATTGATTGATGCCAATGCGGTGAAACTAAACGAAGGACGTAGAAGCATAGAATTCTGTACGGGTTCAGTGAAGTTGACGGCAGAACCTGCTGAAGCAACTGCTACGTACACTTGGTATAAAGATGGGGTGCAAGTGCTGCAAGAAGTTGGAAAGTATCAGTATGAAATTTCACAAACAGGAACTTACCACGTTTCAATTGCGAGACAGAATGAGGAAGGGTGTCCCGCAACATCAAATTCTATTGTGGCTATTAAAGACGATGTTACGGCAGGTTGGTCGCGAGAGATGCGTCCTCGTGAAGTATATATCGCAGGAAAGAATTATACACTGACAATTTCGCACACGATGACAAATCCAACGATTAAGTGGTTCAGAAACGGAACGGAAATTTCAGGAGAAACGGGTCTTTCTTTGACGGTAACACAAGCAGGGAGCTATTATGCCGAGTTAATCAACGGAGGAACTACCTGTGCAAATGAAAAAAGAGTAACACCCACGCAATATTATATAGAGGTAAAAAGTTTGAAACCTACTATCGGGTTTAAGACTCAAAACCAATCGGGAAATTGTGACGGAACAGCGACAGAAATTACTTTGGAGTTACAAAAATTGGAAGGAATTTTGGTAGGAGAAGACCCTATACCGCTCAATAGTAGCGATTTTGGAGATTTTACTTTTCAATGGTTGAAAGACGGAGCGCCGATTTCAGGGCAAACCAACCATAGTGGGTTAGTGGTGCAGAATGATGGTTCAATAGGAGATTATTCTTTGCAGGCTCTCTATAAATCTTCAATTACCGAATCAAATAAGTTACGGGTGTCATTTGCATCAGTTCCTGATGTTTCAATACTTTCGGATAGTGCTAACAATGCTCCCCATATATGTCCAGGAGAAGAGGCAACACTGACTTCATCGGTTTCTTCGGCAGCATATTCTTATCAATGGTATAAAGAAGGAAGCAAGATTGATGGAGCGGTTGAAGCGGTTTACAAAGCGTCTGAGCCCGGAAGTTACTACATAGAAGTATCAAATGGGGCGTGTACAAAAAAATCACCTACGGTTTCTGTAAATTATTTTACAGCTGAAAACGTGAAACTTATCCGATTGGATAATAATGCAATGATTGCTAATAACGCTTCTTTTGCTGCAAATAAGGGATTGGAAGTAGGAGTTTTTGAAAGTAATAGTGATTATGAATATTATTGGGCAACTCCAAGTCGGCAAACTTTTGGAGATAAAGTGGTTGTTACTGATGTAGGTACTTATACACTTACGGCAACCATTGGAGGCTCTTGTGCTCCTGCGATTATTTCATTTACTATCAAAGACTTATATGAAATTACCGAAGTGCCTAATGTTGTTACGCCCAATGGAGATGGATTCAATGATTTTTGGGAAATTCCTAATGAATATTTGAACAAAAGTTACGTGAAAGTAAAAATATATTCGCAAGAAGGAAAGGTGATGTTTGATGGTGCGAATTATGACAATCGATGGCCAGATGCAAATGCTTTTAAAGATTTGGGACAGAGGTCATTACTCTTCCTATATACGATAGAAGTGGATGGAAAAATTGAAAAACAAGGAGTAATCACCGTAATTAAATAATAGCGATAAAGAAAAGAGTTATGACAAAAAGAAGTGGCATAATATTGATTATTTTTACTTTTTTTCTGCAATTTGCGGCAGCACAAAAAGAAACCTATTATTTACCCTATGAAATGCCAGGGCATACAGCGGTGAAGTTTAATTCTTTTTTGATGAATCCTGCCTTTCCAATTTTAGGTCAGAGAGAATCGCACATAGCGTTATACCATAGAAACCAATGGATGAATTTCAGAAATAATTTCAAAACCTATGCAGCAACTTACGGCAAAAAATGGTCAAATCAGGAGATGTTTCACGGAATGATATTTCAGAAAAAAGCCGGAGTTTTTACGAATTATGGAATATTAGGAAATTACATTCACCAAATTGAAATTTCAGATGAAAATTATTTGAGATTAGGTGTAAACGCATCGTTTGGAATGACGGGTATTTCTCAAAATGAAATTGTGGTCAATAATCCGTCTGACCCTGCCTTTGAAAATATTTCAAATACCGGAATTTTCAATATTCAGCCTGGTTTTGATATTAATTTTGGAAGAATGCACTTTGGTATTGTTGCTGAAAATTTGGTTGATTATGCCATTTCAGCGGGGGAGATGGCAGTGCCTTTCAACGAAAAATCATTTGTGGGGCACGCGATGTATCGAAACACAATGTATAGTGGTTCAGGAATTTTAGAAGAAGCAACGTTTTCGTTGATGGCAAGAGCTCGCAAAAGTGCAGATAATTTTCAATTTGGAGGGCACGCAATGCTTGATATGCCGCTTATTGGTTGGCTTTATGGTGGTTATGACCGAAAATATGGTGTTTTTGGAGGGTTAGGATTCAATGTAACAAATCATTTCAGTGCAAGTTTTGGATACGAACAGGGAATGGGGGCTTACGTTAGCAATTTGGGTGGAACGTATGAAATTACGCTCGCATATCAATATGGAGGAGAAAGACATTTAAAAGCCAAGAAGTTAGAAGAAACTCGAAAAGCCAAAGAAGCCGAACTTGAAAGGAAAAAATTAGTGGAAGCCACTAAAACAGAGCCTGAGTCAAAACCAACTCAACCTGTGGTTGAAACTCCGAAACAGACAGTGGTTTCACCAACTCAACCGGTGCAACCACCAAGCAAAGCCTTGCAAGAACGAATTAATGTGCAAGAACACAAAATTGCAGGAGAAAAAATTTCAGAAGGGCATTATGTGGTGCTTGGAGTGTTTAGAAATCCGAAAGGTGCATACCAGCGATTGCAAGAGGTGCGTTCATTGGGATACGTAGCAAATGCTTTCCTACACCCTCAAAATGGTATGACCTACATATATTTTAATCAGCCGTACGATTCAAGGGAAGATGCAGGATTAGTGATGTCAGAAATGTTAAAACGGCGTGAGTTTTCAGATATAAGCATTTGGATATTACGAGTTACTAAATAGTAACTTATTCGAATACTGTGAATTATAAACAATAACTGACACTTATATTCTTAAAAAGATGGAAAAAAATATAAAAACTAAAAATAAATTAACATTTATGAAAAAAGCAGTTTTTATCCTGCATTTCGTGCTGTTTATGTCTGTATTAGGCATAGAAAAACTTTCTGCACAAAATTATATTCCCTTTACAGCCCGTTACAAAGAAACGGTGAAAGGTGATATGTTATTGGTAGGAAACTCGATTTTGAATGTGGGGAATACACGTCCTGCAAATACTCCTTATACAGGAACTCACGGTTATAATTCTGGTATAAACTTGGAGTATGCAGACGTTGACGGAGATGCAACTACTTTCAATTCGAGTTCTGCAAACGTTCAAAACCCGAACCCTCGAACTTTATGTTTGAGAGTTAAAAAGGCTTATTTGTATTGGGCTTCAGCTTATACACAAGAACGTGTAAACAATCAGAGAAATCCAAGACTTGAAAGAAACAAATTTGGGCAGATTAAGTTCAAAACGCCCAATTCATCTTATCAAAGTTTAACAGGGGAAATGGTTTATGACGGCAATGACATAGTTAGTCCTCGCCCCAACGCTGTTGATGCCCAGCGTGCCTATGTTTATAGGGCAGATGTAACTTCTTATGTGGAGGCAGAAGCTACAAGACGTAACGGAGCGTTTCACGGAAGTTATACAGTTGCCGATATGATGGCTCCTTATGGTAACGAAAGCTCTGGGGTGGGATACGCCGCAGGGTGGACACTTATTATCATATATGAAGACCAAACAAAACCGAGTCGTCACATCACTTTGTTTGATGGTTTTTCGGTTTTGAACGTAGATAATCGAAACGTAGATATTCCTGTTAGTGGATTTCAAACGATTCCTTCCGGAAACGTAAATGCCAAGTTTGCTTTCGCTGCATTAGAGGGAGAGTTAGGGATAACAGGAGATGCTTTACGGATTAAAAGTCCGACGCAAGCTACTGGAGTTTTAATAGATGTTTCGGGGCGAACAAGTAGTCGAAATCCAAATTTTTTCAATAGTAAAATAACCACTTTGAGTGGAGCTAATACAGATCGTAGTCCCGCAAGTACCAATTTGTTGGGATTTGATGCAGGAATTTTTGACATACCAAATACAAGTAACAGATTGATTGCCAATAATTCTACATCAGCAACCATCAATCCTACGACCAATCAAGATGCTTATTATCCCTTTATGATGGCATTTAACGTTGAGGTGATTGCTCCGGTGATTGATTTAGAGAAAAAAGTTTATAAAGTATCTTCAAATCAAGATGTTACAGGAGGTTCTGTTGATTTGGGAGATAAATTACGCTATGAAATAAAATTTAGAAACTCAGGAAATGATGATGCGCGCGATTTGGTCATAGTGGACAAGCTGCCAAAAAACTTAATATTTGAAAATGTAGCTTCATCAGTAAAGTTACCTTGGAAAGCAAATCCTTCTCAACCCTCTGATTATGAATATAATCAAACTACTCACGAACTTAAAATTAAAGTTCCTAACACGGTAGTAAAAAAAGGACAAACATTGTGGCAAACCATTTCTTTTGAAACACAAGTGCCCAGTCATTGTGATGATTTGCGAGATGCTTGTTCTAATGTCATACCTAATATTGTCAATGCTCAGTATTTTGGTGTGCAAAACACATCAGCCGATGCTTTTACAGCCGAGAGTGTGAGCGATTATAAAGATTGTGATGGTAACATTCAAGGACCTTCAACCTTCATAGCTGATTTAGGAACTTGCGAGAGCAAAGCCAAAGAAACACTTTGTGAAAAAACATTAACATTAACAGCAGGAGCTAATTTTGATACGTACACTTGGTATAGAAATGGTCAACTTATTTCAGGTGCAAATGCTCAAACTCTTACAGTAAATCAATCGGGTATTTATCGTGTTGAAAAGAAAAAAGCGGGCTGTGCTGATATGGCGGAGGTTATTGATGTAAAACTTCACGATGAGGCCTTAAAAAATAATCCTATTAATCCGTATGCTTCAGAAATTTTTAAATGTAATAACGATAACTTGGATTATCCGCAGATTTATTTGTGCGGAACTGCTGATTCTCAGTTGTTAACCTTGAATGTTACGCAAGCATTAGGTTATAAATGGGAAAGGCTCAATGAGGCATCTTGTTCTGTACCTCAAAATCACCCAAAAGAATGTCCTGTTCGTGATAATTATGGTTGTTCTTGGCAACAAGTGGGAACAGGAAATTCTTTCAATGCTTCACAATCAGGTGATTACAGAGTTGAGATTACCTACGTAGGAAATTGCGTAGCCGTTTATTACTTCAAAGTAACAAAAATAGAACTCACTCCAACTTTGGACATACGTGATATTATTTGTAATACACAAGGAAGGATTATTGTAACACACCCTTCTTCGGGATATGAATATGCTTTGCAAAGCAGTTCGGGAACTATCGTTCGTCCTTATCAGGATAGAAATACTTTTGAAAATATCACGGCACCTGATTCTTATAAGGTTTTGATGCGTCAGAAATTGGCGATAGGTGCGACTTATTCAGCTTGTGTTTTTGAGGCAACAGCTTCTGTTATAGAGAAAAAACCTTTACTTGGCATTGATTCAACTCCTTTGGCTTGTGCTACTTCAAAAGGAGCTCTTCGGGTGCAGGTAGTAGATGCGTACCCTCAGTACGCTTACACAATCAGAAGAAACAACGCAACAGGAAGTGTTGTTGCAAGCACGGTAACGAACACCTCTGATGTTACTTTTTCGGGTCTTGATGACGGAAATTATTATGTGGAAGTAAAAACTCCTGACTGTTTGCTTACGGGAACTAAGCAAATAGATAAAATTCCGCCATTACAGGCTTCTGTTACTGTGAAAAGTCACTTGATGTGTAACGGACAGGGAATTGTACGAGTAGATGCGTGGGACGGAACACGAGGAAACAGCTATGCGTATAGCATCAATGGCGAACCTTATGTCTATAATTACACAGGGTCTTTCTATGAATTCACAGTTTCCAATACAGGAACTTATACAATTAAGGTAGTAGATGCTAACAATTGTGAGGTTACTGTTACTTCTGAGGCAGTGAGGCCAGCAGTTCCTCCAACTTTCGATATTCAAGAAAAATTAACGGATTGTGGAACAAAAGGAACGATTGAATTTATAAACGTAACGAATCCAGAAGGATATATCCTTCGATATAGCATTGATGGCGGAGCGACAAGTCAAATAGGAACTAAATTCTTTGGGCTTACGCCGGAGGCGACCTATACGCCAACATTGATATATTCCACAGGAGCCGCAAATTGTACCATAACAAGTACGGTGACTTTGCCTCCAGAGGCATCAGGCAGGGTGATCGCTTCGGCGGGAGTAGCACAACTCATAGGCTGTGGAGAAGGAGCGAACATTGACAAGGCACAAGTGCGTATCACCAATGTGCGTGGTGGAACGCCTCCGTATGAGTACAGTTTTGATGGTGGAGCTACTTGGACAAACACTCGTGAAGTGTGGTTACCAGCAGGAACTTACACTGTGGTGGCGCGCGACCAAGTTGATTGTGAATTCAGAACAACAGTTCAGGTAGAAGCACGTCCAACAAATCCGATATTTACACCTGTGATAACTTATAATTGTGATGGAACAGGAAATGTGGTTATCAATAGTTCGCAAGCTACGTATTCATATACATATACCTTTGGAGGCGTAACAACAACGACATCTTCATTCCAGAACTTACCACCAGGAAGGCATCGTATTCGAGTGAATTACGCTGACCCAAGCACGCCAAGCCGTCACGAGTTGTTCATCGAAGATTTTGGTGTGGGAACAACCAACGTGAAAACACCTTATATAAATCCTAAATATTTCTTTGAGCCTCAAAGTAGGGATATTACTATTTATGGTGATGACCTTCAAACAGTGGCACCAGGAGATATTAGGGTTCTTAATAACTTGGTTCCGAGAGAATATCAAAGAGATTCTTGGTATAACTCAACACAATTGAATGATGGAGAATATGTGGTGTCTCGTAGGTTGAACCCTAACAATGGAGCTTGGTATCAACCTGTTGACCATACCGGACTTACCAACGGAAGAATGTTGTTTGTCAATGTTGGAGACGTTTTAGGTAATGCGGGAGCTATTCTGTATCAGCGTGAGATGAATGATGTAATGCCAAATCAGCCTATTCAGTTCTCCATAGCAATGTTTAACCTAATCAATGCAAGAGGTTCAAATCCAAGTGCAGCTGATCCAGATTTGACCATTGAACTATATACAAGTGAAGCGGCTATTTTAGCAGGAACTCCGTTGATTTCACAATATATAGGCTCTCCTCCAAAAAGTACAAGTCCAAGAGATTGGTATACTTACTCCTATGCGCTTAATCCAGGAAACAATACCAAACTTTATGCGGTCATTCGTTCAGGTAGTTTGGTGAGAAATGGAAACGATTTGGTTATTGATGATATTTATCTTTACCAATTACCAAAAATTTGTTCGTTCGATGAAACTGTTGAGGTTATCATTGAACCGGATAAGGCTTTTGGCGTATTGACTCATAGCACAACCGACATTACTTGTAATGATGACAATAATGGAACTTTCCAAGTTACATTGCGAAACACAGCAGCCAGCGGATATTGGGTATCAAAAGACGGAGGGGCTTTTGCACTTGAAACAGCAAATCCGTTTGTTTGGACAGGCATTAATGGAGGTACACACACTGTTGTGTTCCGCTATGGGCAAGATACAGCTAATTGCGAGGTAACACGTACATTCACCATTAACAATCCGTCAGCGATAACTATCGCTCCGATTGCTGACCTACCATTAGGATGTAATCCAGCTTCTGTGAACGTAACAGTTTCAGCAACAGGAGGTGTGGGAGCCTTACGTTACCAAATTACAGAACCAGATGGTGCGGTGCGTCCTCAAAATTCTGTAAACTTTACACTGACCAAAGTAGGAACGCATCAGCTTACTGTTACAGATGCAAATGGCTGTCAAAAAACTTTGCCGTTCAACGTAATACCAGTTTCTACACCAGCTTTATTGGCAGGAAATACATCAAACTACTGCGTGTCAGCAGGAACACCTGCAAATATTGATGTTTCAGTAACCGGAGGAACACCGCCATTCACCTATGCAATTAACGGTTCTGTAAGGCAAACGACCAATAACACTACTTATATTTTTGCAGGTTTACAACCAGGTACTTACACTATGACTGTAACGGACAGTTATGGTTGTGTCGGAACGTTGGTTGAAACCATTCAGCCTGAACTCCGAATTAATGGAGCTACGGTTGAAAAAGATATTACTTGTGATGCTGCGCCAAATGACCGAGGACGCATAAAAGTAACCATCACAGGAGGATACGCACCATTTACATACACCGTTGTGAAAAATGGAGCTACCGAAGTGGTAGCGAGCACGGCTGTGCCTACAAATAATGAGATTATTTTTGAATCAAATGAAGCAGGTGCATACACAATAAAAATAACCGATAGTAAAAATTGTACGGCAGAAGAGACGAGAACTTTGACAGCGCCTGTAATGCCTACCTTGACTTATAACAAAACAGATGTGAACTGTTATGGAGAAAGTACAGGAGCTATTGTGATTACCACTACGGGAGGTGTTGCGCCTTATCGTTATTTCTTAAATGGAACAGACAGAGGTACGCAAAACACGTTCAACAATTTGGCAGCAGGAGTTTACACAGTAACAGTACGTGATACTAAAAACTGTGTGGCAACTGAGACTGTAACTATTACACAACCTAACACACCGCTGGCGATAAATACATTTATCAAACAACTTATCAGTTGTGACCCAACACAGGATAAAGCGGTGGTTGAGTACTCGGTAGCGGGAGGAACACCAACATATAATGACAATCAAGGAGGTACAAACTACGGAACAGAAACTCGAACTATTAGTTTAGGTGTAGGAACACATAACATTACCGTGACAGATGCAAAAGGTTGTCAAACGCAAACCACTATCGTAGTGCCAAGCCGACCTGCACCGCCGACTGTAAGTCCTAATCCAGTAATTACTTATAACTGCGACGGAACAGGAAACTTTACGTTGACTCCAACGCCAGCAACATATAGTTATACGTTTACATTAGGAACAGAAAGCAATACCACAGGAACGTTCAACAATGTGCCAGTAGGTACGCACCCAATCACAATTCACTATGTGCAAAACAACATTGGTGGAACGCTTGATTGTGGATATACGATGACCATTACGGTAGTAGTAGAGCCTAACAAAGAGTTTAGAGCTAATGTAGTTAGCGTTAAAAACGTAAGTTGTGCAGGTGGAAATGACGGGCAAATTACGTTAAATGTAGAAAATTTTGGAGCAGGTTATGCGTATAGCATTGATGGAGGAGCAAGCATAAGTGGTAATTCAGCGACTTTGCAAACACCAGCAACTTTGACAGCAGGCTTGCATACCATAACTTTGACCTTGGATAGTTGTACAGTGACGGTAACAGCAACCGTAACCGAGCCAAAAGCATTGGTGGTTACCCCTACCATAACTGTACCTGCACAATGTAACAACAATCAACGGGCAACCATTAGTTTACAAGCCTCAGAAGGTACAGCACCTTATCAATACAGCCTCAACGGAGGAACACCACAAACAGGCAGTGTATTTACGCAAGTGCCCGTAGGTACGCATACTTTCACGGTGATTGATGGAAACAACTGCCAAACGAGTGTGCCTGTGGTGGTTGAAGCGCCAAAAGCGATTGCTTTTACAGCAACTCCAACAGCTTGTTATTCAGGAAATAACGATGCGGAAATTGTAGTAACTGTTACTGACGGAAATGGAGGTTATCGATTTAGTATCAACAATGGAGCTTGGCAAACGCCTGTGGCAACCAGCTCATTGACGTATACGTTCACAAACTTGCCAGCTTCTGCAACAGGGCATCTTATTCGTGTGGAAGATAGTTTTGGTTGCCAAGCAACAACTACTGTGGTGATTTATCCGCGATTGGTGGTAACAACCAAAGAAACGGCTCTAAGTTGCAAAAACGGTAGTATAGAAATTACAGCCACAGGCGGTAATGGTAGTTATCAGTATGCAGTTGTGCCGCAAAGAGGAACACCAGCGTATGGTTCAGCAAATACATATCCAATCACCACCGCAGGTACTTATGATGTGTATGTACAATCAGCGGCTTGTGTCTATTCAACTACGGTAACAGTAGGTCAGGCAACACCAGTAGCCTTTACAGCTACTGCTAAACAGCCTAATTGCCACGGTTATACAGGAAATATTGAACTTACAAACATTGTAGGAGACGGACCTTATACGTTGAACCTATATGATTCAACAACGCCTGCTACTGCAATATCAACAGTATCAAACTATATCAATACATCGTATGATTTCTCAAACTTAGCAGCTGACAAAACATACTTTGTTACGGTAACAGACCGATATGGTTGTGTGGCAACAGAAACTGTAACACTTACTGACAAACCACAATTAACAGCAACAATAACTCTTGCAACAACGGGTTGTGTTAAAGCAGGGCAAACCGTATCCTTGACTTTAACCGTTACTCAGCCATTAATTGATACGTATACAGGCTTAGGCTATGTGATAGAGTATAACACCAATGTAACAGGAAGTGCTTGGACAAGGATAACAACTACTAACACGCTTGTTGAAGGTTTCAAAGTAGGCGATAGCTTTACACCGTCACTCCGTGTACGAAATACTTCGGGAACAGTTATATGTTTGGAAACATTACCAAGGTACACGGTTCCATTCCCGCTTAGTGAATTGGCGGTGGCAACAGATTTAGTAACAAACTTCTCAGCAACTTGTACGCCAGGCGGATTTACTGTGTTGGTAACTGCTTCGGGAGGTCTTGACCCATACACCTTTACAATGGGAGATCCGAATGATCCAACAACAGTTTGGCTTCCATCAAATGTTCCGGGACGTGCGGATCAATATAGTTTTACAGGGCTTACACCAGGACGAACATATACGTTCTACGTAAAAGATAAAAATGGCTGTATTGAGCAAAATAGAAGGGATATCTATGAAAGATATGTAGCGCCTGTAAGTGTAGTTGGTGAGGTAACGCCAATATGTTACGGAGCAACACAAGGTTCTATTAGCTTTGTTATTAGCAGAACCGTTACATCAACCACAGCAGCAACACAGTTTGATTGGGTGTTAATTGATAAAACAAACAGCATAACAGTTGCTAATGGAACAGAAACAATGCCTGCACCAGGAGGGTCTGTACGTGTTACTAATAGCTTGCCAGTAGGTGCATATTATATGATAATTACCGAGAAAAACCCTGTTACGGGTTGTGTATGGGCAAGTCGTGATGTTGATATGTATGAACAAACCGAATTGCAAGGAACACCGATTGTCAAACGAGGAATAACTTGTGCATTACCGGGTGTTGTAGAAATTCAAAATCCTCACGGAGGAGGAGGTACATATACTTTCACATTGACAAGTGTAGCATTTTTGAATCCGATAACATCTTCAAATCCGACTGTTGAAGTGCCTGTATCGAATCTTAACACTACGGCAAACGTGATAACCATTGATGTGGACATTACAG
>JBGYFE010000178.1:0-3657 GCA_041819925.1 Capnocytophaga sp. | reverse complement strand
CTCGTATCCAAATTAAAATAAACCCAACCACCGATGGTCTGCAAAACGCATTTCGGCTGATAGTCTTCCACGCCAAAAAAGGCATCAACGGCATAACTTTTCTTGAATTTCTTGTAAATGAGTGTTATTTTTTTCAAGTTTGAGGTCCAAAAACTCGCCTTTAATAAGAAAATACCGATAATCCCTTTGATAATGCGAGTCAAAATACAGTTTTTTGAGTTGATATTCTTGCACATACCACTCAATAACTTCCTGAAAATGAGCAAACAATTTTGGATATTCAGAATGTCTGGGAAGCAAAAGATAGGGCGATTTTTCATCGTGAATCGCCACAATCACATCACCATCAATAGTTTTGGCAACCATAACGCTCTGTAATGCCTTGTCTTGCAAGGGTTTATCCCATTCCCACAAATCCAAATCATCGCCAAAATTATTTTTAACAAACCCCTCGTCAGGCGTTTCAAAAAGCAACAATCCATTCAAATTGCCATAGCCATATTGCCTCATAAATTCTTTATAATCACTTGGCAAAGAATAATTTACAGTTTTTTCAATATCAAAAAAACTTCATCAGAAATCGGAACTATTTGCCCGATGATGTACATATCTGTTAATGTCATAACTTACTATTTTTCAGGGAATAACCATTCTATTTCTTGCTGGATTTCAAAAATATCAAAACGATACCGCTCTGGCAAAATTTTCGTCCATACATTTTACCAAAAATCGTGCGGCTAATTTGTCTAAAATCTGTTGATGTTTCATATTATTTACTTTTAAATCAATTAGTTATAGATTAAATTTATTCATCTCTTAATTTTTGCAACACCTCTTGATATTGCTTTTTATAATCGTCATTTCCCATTAAAAGCATTTGAGGGTCAAATAGATACGAATTAGGATAATCACAATAATAAGTATCCAAAAATTTTTCTACCGATTTATAATTATCAAAAATATGCAATATTTGTCCTGCTTGTACCATTTTTATAAATACTTCTTTCTCAATAGGATATAACTCACCATCTGTTTTCCAAACTTTAAAATCTTCTGTTTCAAAATGATGTACCAAAGTAAAATTTGAAAAATTTGCCAAAATAGGAGACTCCCAACGGTCTTTATCAATGTTAGGCGATGGCAATATTTTTTGCCAAAATTCCTTTTTTATGGCGTAGCTATTGCAAGAAATGTATAGTTGATAAGGGACATTTTTGAGATTTTCTTCGTTGATTTCCCCCAAAAAAGGAGCAAAAAACGCACAACGACCGCCCTGCAAAAGCCTAAAATAATAGGTCTGTTCCTGAGTTTGCACCGCATAAACCGCTCCTATTTGAAATTTTGGAATCTTTGCCATCATCTTTTTGTTTTAAGTTATTTACTTTTAAATCAATTAGTTATAGATTAAATTTATTTAATCACCAATGGCATTTTGCCCAAAGCGTCCTGTTTGCATATAATCCAATAAGGAAACATTATAAAGCGTAAATGCCAAATCCGCCTCCAACATCATATCGTGAACCATTCGCCAAAAAGAAGGGGTTTCTTCATCAGGAAAAGCGAATGCGTCCAACGGCTTGACTGTCTGACAAAAATGGGTGCTAACCTTGCTGTACAGTCTGTCCGTATCGCGGGTGTAAGTTTTTTCATCTATAAAAACAAGGCTTTTTTGCTCGGCAATGATTTGGTACATTGACATCAAAAAATAATAGTAAATGGAAATAAAATTGTCCAAATTTTCATTGATTTGGCAAATCAGCGGAAATTCTTCTTGGGTTGAAATCAAGCAAATGCCTTCATTTTTGGCATTAATGGCAAAAAAATCCCAACAAGTCTTGCCAAAAATCTCAAAAACTTCATCATTTAGGCTTATTTGTCGTCTTTCATCGGGGAATTTGATAAATTCCGTCTTCAAAAAACGATTATTTTCCAGATACATAAACTTATTTTGGCTAAAATCTTCCAAACTTGCCAATTTTTCTTTGGCTCTTGCTGGCTGAACAATAAAACCTTTGTCCGTTAGCCAAGTAATATCTTCTTGCGTTAGCATAATTGTTTATAAATTATTAATATTCAACTATTTAACTATCCCTGCGGTTTCAAAACGAAGTCCTTTTACGCCGTTAGTTTCCGCCCATTTCACAAAGACATCGGTGCAGAAATAAGACGAATTTAACCATTTATCGCGGAAAATAGCGTTCGTTTCTAATGTTTTAGCATCGAAAAGGAATTTATGTTCCAGTTCGGGCGGATATTCCTTCTTGTCCTGCGATAGTTTTTGGTATCCTACATACACTTTTCCGTGCATATACGCCTCTAACACAGCCGAAATACCGCCTAAAATATTCACAAAAACGAATTTTTCTTCCTTTTCAGGTGTATTTATAGGCAAAAGTTGAGCTGAAATCCCGAAATCAGCCACCATTTTAGCAGCCAATGCTTCTTCCATTAGTAAAATTCCGTCAAAAAAACAACTTGCATTAAAATCTGAACGCTTTTTTTGGTCTTTTTTCGTTTTTTTGTAGCAAATTTGTGTCGGAATTTGCCAATTTTCAAAGGATTCTCCCTCACGGTCTAAACAATTTATGTAATCAATTTCGGTTTTCTGTATCAGATATTGAAAATTATCATAATCTGCGTAAATTCTGAATATATTCATTTTTTCTATCTTTAACCACACTTATTAACTTGTAAATCAATTCACTACAAGTTATTTTTCTTTCTTTAAATTTGGATAAGGATTCTCGGCTGAAGTCTGTCGCCAAATGCTTTCTTTGGCTAAACGCAATCGGTTTTCCAAATCAAAATCACCCAATTGTGATTTTAGGGTTTCTGCATCAATTATCTGATTGTCAGCATCTAATATCTCTCCATTGGTTTCTTTTGCCAAAAAATACGCCAACGCATTAACATCTTCTTGACGCTCGGCGGTGATTTTTAAAATCGTTTCCTCTTCATTATCAGGACTGATGTCAAAAGATTGCCCATTTTCACGCGAACACATATAAAGTTCCGTCCAATTCCTACTCCAAATGGGATAAGAATTGCCATCACCGTCATAATTATGTAAATCTTCTCCAAAGAAAAACGCCCCAAAAACCCGATAATCAGGTCGTTCACTATTAATTTTTACTTTTAAACTAAACTTTTTCATTTTATTTGTTTTTTTAAATTTATTTTGTCAATTATTCTTGATAATCAATTAGTTGATAATCAATAGTATGACACTTCAAATACTCTTTGAGCATCTCTATGCCTGTCCATACATAAGATGCCGCATATTGGCAAATATAAATGCCATCACTCTCAAAAATAATGTTGGTATTTGGCAATTCTCCATCGTTATCCGTATTTCTAAATTCCCAAAATTCCTTATTGTCAAATAGATATTTTTTGTCAAAAAAGATGTTATTAGCAAGTAATTTTTGGATTTCGTCTGTTTGTTCTTTGGTCAGTTTTGTTTTTAGTTTATACTCAAATCCCATTTTTAATCTCTATTTTTTATGTCAATTTTTATTGATTTTATCACAAATCATCTTCATCTCGCCAAATATCTTCATAACCTTCATTATCAATGATAAAGAAAAATCCCTGCGGAAGCCCCAAATAAGGCAATACTTCGGGTAATATTTCCTTTAAATGATGCCAATGTATCGG
>JBGYFE010000177.1:0-13236 GCA_041819925.1 Capnocytophaga sp. | reverse complement strand
GAATAAAAATAGTAACTAAAACAATTCTGTAAGGTAAATAATTCAATTTCATAATTTGATAGTTCAAAAACGAAAGTTCATTATAATTCTGTCAATAGTTCACCCTTCAAACAAAGTTTTCGGTGAGTGATGCTTTTTACATCGTCAGAGGTCTATTCTTTGGGTACTCTTTTATAAACTTTGACCCAATCTACTTGCATTTGAATGGGTTTTACCAAATCTTTTTGTAAATCTTTTTCTGTTTGGAAACAGATGTGATGAGGCACTTTGGCAATCGCTTCGGGGTCTTTGAGCGTCCAGCTGAGTTTTCCGTTTATATAAATTTTTATGTATTCGGGCGACCATTCCATTGCAACGATATTCCATTGGGTTTTGTCAATCGTATGTGTTTTTTGATATTTTGTGTCGTGCCATTGGTTGTCGCTTCCTAACTTTCCGTAATGTATCCACGTGTTCCAATGGTTTGACTCGTATTCGGTTTCGTAAATATCATTTTCTCCGTCTTTGGGCCACGTATCGCTTTCTGGCCACGTAAGGCACACTCCTCCGGTGGCGCTGGCGGGGTCATTATCCATTCGGACTCTAAATTCAAACTTTCCATAGGTATAGTTTTTCAGATGTGCCACGCCTCCGGTCATATATCGATTAGGGTCTGTCGGGTGCACATCAACAAGTAAATTTAGAAATCCGTCTTTTACCTGAACGGCTTCTATTCGTCGCATATGTTCGGGGTTGTCGCTCCACGAGTTGTCATAAATTGCCCACGAGTTGGTGTCCAATGCCGTTCCGTCAAAGTCATCTTCAAAGTCCAGCACCCATTCCACAGGCGTTTCGGGAGTGGTGTAAGGTTCGGGCGTTTCGTTGATACCCGAATCATCACTTTTTTTGCAAGATAAACCCATTGCAAGCATTGCGAAAATCCAAATCATTTTTACTACATTTTTCATTTTTATTTATTTTTATAGATTTTTCATTCTGATAACTACCACAATACGTATGTATATTTCTATAACCGACCCATTTTAAATTGTCGTTACACAAAATCCTCCTTTGAAGGAGGTGTCCGAAGGACGGAGGATGTTTTTTTTAAATTACATCTCCCTTTCAAAGACTTCTCTTCAAAGACTTCTCTTCAAAGAGGGAATCATTGCAATAAATTGTTTTAAGTTAGGTATA
The DNA here is from genome assembly GCA_041819925.1 of Capnocytophaga sp. Taxonomy (GTDB): domain Bacteria; phylum Bacteroidota; class Bacteroidia; order Flavobacteriales; family Flavobacteriaceae; genus Capnocytophaga. The sequence continues at coordinate 12,060 of JBGYFE010000177.1, read as the reverse complement.
TCTTTATGCACATTTCCTTAAAAAAGAAATTAAAATGCTATTTTTGTTTATAAAATAGACTTATCAACATATATTTTTCTATTTTTCTCTGTTAGGAATGTTATTTTAGTGTATAAATATACTATTTTTGGTGTTATATTTCTTATTTTAGGTCAAAAAATTCTATTTTTTTCTTTTGGGAATGAATAATCAAACTTGATAATCCATTTGTAACACTTGATAATCCATTTGTAACGATTGATGAACCATTTGTAACGCTTGATAATCCATTTGTAATACTTGATAAACCATTCCCGTAACTTGATAAGTCATTCCCGTAACTTGATAGTTTCTTTTGAAAACTTTGCCAAAGTCCTAAAACTCTGGCAAAGTCATTTTTGAACCTTGTTAGGTAGTTTCCATTGGATAACTACTAACGCACAGAAGTTATTGACTGACTTCTGTCCTTAATTAACTAATTTCTGATGTTTTCTGAACGTTTTTTAAACTTTGCCAAAGCCCTAAAACTTTGACAAAGTCGTCTCTGCGTCTCGCTTAACAGATTCTGAAACTTTTTTTAAAATATTCACTCTAAATATTTACTATGATTTCTCTTTAAAAAACAAATCACTCAGTTTCACACTTTCAAAATTATTACCCCAACTTCCGATTTTGATAATAAAATATATCGTACCGCTTTGTGTAGGCGTAAATTCTTTTTTATCTTGAATTTCAGAAAGTTCTGACATCAATCCGCTCATCGGTGAAGTTACCGTATTGGCAATGTCAAAAACTTTGTTATCGCGAAAATCCTCACCACTAACGGGCTCATATTGGCTTACATACACTTGAATCCAACCCGAAGCCTTTCCGCTGATGTCCAACTTCATATCATACGTGTACGTTTTGCCCGCTTCGACCTGCAACGCCTGATAAATCACGTGATTGAACATACCATCGGTCGTTCCGTTAGAATATTGGATAGTTCCGTTGGCTATCGTTATTTCGGCTGAACCCGTTGGCGTGCCTCCCACATCTTGCGGAAGTGTTTTCCAAGCATCATCTTTAAGTGTGGTATCGCTCGCTGGTGGCGGAGTCGGTACTACATCTGATTTTTTAAATACGATGTCTGAAAGGGTTACTTGTTCAAAATTATTGTCCCAACTTCCGACTTTGATAATGAAATAAATCACTCCATTTTTGGTTGCCGTGTATGTTTTCTTATTCTGAATGATTGAAAATTCAGACATTAAGCCATTCATAGGCGAAGTAACACTCGATATTTCATATACCTTATTATCTTGAAAATCTTCATTAGCAATCGGCTCTTGCTCACTGATGTACAACTCTATCCAGCCCCACGCTTTTCCTTTAATGTCAACTATCATATCATACGAATAGGTTTCGCCCGCCACCACTTGCACAGGTTGGTAAATTACGTGGTTAAATTTGCCATAATCAGTTCCGTTGGAGTAATGAATGTTTCCGTCAATTACGTTTATGGTTGCTGCTCCTGTGGGACCGCCTACATTCTGAGACAAAATTTTCCAAGCATTGCTATCAAGCATCGTTTCAATAGGAGGCGGTGGCGGAGTTGGCAAGAATTTCGCCCCATCAATAACCACAAGAGTTGTTGCCAATGCCGAATTGATATTGTCATTGCCCGTAATTTTGACAGCCAAAACCATTTTCTTTTCAAAATATTCGGGATATTCATCAATGATTTTCTGAACGTTCACTTCAAGAAAAAATGATTTCTCATTGCTCTCTGATGCAACGCTCACACTCTGCGGAAGTGCGTATGTGCCTTCGGGCAATTGCACAGAATTTTCTACTTGCTGATTTTCCACAACAGATTTGGTTTTTTCCAAATCGGCAACCACATTAACCGAGAAACCATTCTTGCTGCGTCCCGAGTTTTTTACGCCAAGCACTACTTTCATCTGCTTTGTGTTTGCATCTAACGCATAATTTTCAATGTTTCCATTCTCAAACGGAACAGGATAGACATTCGAGAAACCTCCATTGAGCATTGAAGCCTGTGGCATATAAATAGATGTCAATCCGTCCTCATCGAAAACATCTTTTGAATCACAAGACACAACAAAAATCGCTGTAACAAACAGAAATAAAATAAATATTCTTTTCATTTTTAGTACTTTTATGTTTACCAACCGGGGTTTTGTGTTACAATTCCTTTTGATTTCACAATCTCTGACTGCGGAATCGGATAGAAATACATTTTTTCAGTAAAAACTCTTTTTTCCACTTCTTTTACGTCATACGTAAAATTAGTTCCATTTTTCACCGCACGAACACCCAACAAAGGTGCGTTCAAAACATTTGTGGCATCTTTCCAACGCCGTACGTCCCAATACCGATGCTCCTCAAAAGCAAGTTCAATGCGTCGTTCGTGTTTCACTTTTTCTCTGAATTCATCTTTTGAAGTGGCTGTAACGGGAGGCATTTCCACACCGGTTCGGCTTCTGACTATGTTGATGGCTTCTCGTGCCGTAAGTCCGTAACCATTGCTATCATCAGGACCGTAGGCTTCATTCATCGCTTCGGCATAATTCAAATAAATTTCAGCCAAACGAAAAACAATCCAACTTCTTAATCGTTTTTCATCTTGCACCAAATTCAGATTTTCATTCAAGAATTTTTTTAGATAATATCCTGTTCTTGATGTATTTTTTATGGTGTAATCATCGCTGCCACCTTCCCAAATTTCGATGGTTCGGTCGTTCCATTGGCTATTGTTGGTCGCCACAGAAAAACCAAGTCGCGGGTCGCGGTTGGCATACGGATTATTGGCATCGGGCGTTCCTTTGTACTCGTAAGCGCTTACCAAATTGTGTGATGGTGTGATGCCACTGCCTCCTCCTGCCGTTCCTATCGGATAATTTCTTTTCTCCAATTCGTTAGTCGCTCCTTGTCGTATAGCAAAAATCGTTTCGGAACTTTTGGCACTTCGGTCTCCAACGAACAATTCACCGTAACTATTATCCAATGCGTAAAGGTTCAGACTTAATAATTCATTGGCTGCACTTGCCGCCGCTTGCCATTTGGCAACATCGCCTGTGGGATTATACAACGGACTTGCTGCATAGAGCAACACTCTTGATTTCAATGCCAAAGCAGCTCCTTTGGTAATTCTTCCGTCCAGCCCAACATCTTGAAAATCTGTTCCCCAATGGGTTACCAAGCTATCTTTGGAAGCGTCAATTTCACTAACAATATAACTGACAACCTCATCAACATTGGCTCGTGGCAAATGTGTGTTTTCATCGGCAGACAAAAGGTCTTTCACAATAGGCACACCTCCGTAGCGTTTGAGTAATTCAAAATAAAAATAGGCACGTAACACTCTGTTTTCAAACCGCAACCATCGGATACTTTTCACATCTCTCTGATATTCGTTGAGGTCGTTGGAAGTGATTAAATTCCGATTTTGTTTTAAAAACTCGGCATAATTCGGATAGGTTTCCAAAAAATAGGTGGCTGCCCGTATGCCTTCGTAGTTATATGCGTAAGTATTGTCGGGATTATCAACAGCATTCCAACTTCCTTCGTTGAAAAATTGAGTAGAAGAAGGCGAATGTGTGTATTCAGCTTCATCAGAAACAGCTGCAAAAAGATTTCCGTCAATGGTTTGATTTCTGTTTTGCAATCGTGTGTAAGCCGCATAACCAAAGTCATACAACACTTGATAGTTGGTTTTTATTTGTTCGTCAGTGTTGTAAATATCCTCTTTGGTATCCAACACATTGCAACTTATTAGCCAACTTACCAGTACACACATCAGGCTGATGTTCTGTATTTTTAAATATTTACGAATTGTTGTCATAATATATTCAATTTAAGTTTTTTACCAAAATTAAAATTTCAAAGAAACACCCATTGTAACCGATTTAAGAGCTGGATAGCCCGACAACACTTCGGGGTCTAAATCATAATCTGACATCAAAGACGAAGCCGTAAACGGATTTGTCGCATTGAGGTAGATACGCACTTTATTCAATCCCGCATTTTGAATTACATTTTGAGGAAGGCTGTAACCAATTTCGATGTATCGAACTCTCACATAATCAGCTTTTTTTATCCATAATGTGGAAGGCTGATAATTGTTGTTATTGCTCAATAATGAAAGACGAGGATAGGTTGCCGAACTGCGAGTATCAATGCCTTTATCAGGATAATATGCCCATCGATTTTTGGCAATTTCATATACATTTCCATTGTTTTCAAAAGCGATTGTTTTTAGGCGAGCATCATCAAGCAAATTTACTTCTCTGCCCTGTATTCCTTGCACCAAAAGCCCTAAATCGAAACCTTGATAGGCGATGTTAATAGTACCCGCATAGGTTAATGTAGGCAGAAAACCTTTTCCGATTTCCACTTTATCAAATTGATTAACAATGCCATCACCGTTTGTATCTCTATATTTCACATCACCAGGCATCACACTACCAAAAGATGGTTTAGGCAATGAAGATATGAGGTCGCCATTAGCATCAAAATCAGTAATGTCATAAAATCCTATGGCATCGTAACCAAATCGTGTTCCGATAGCTTTTCCTGTTTGGGCTGAACTTTCGGACAAAGCGTCATATTCTGCCATATAATCTATTTTGTTGATGGCATACGAAGCATTTAATCCGACAGAATAATTAAATTTCCCGATAGAAGATGTGTAATTGGTTGCCACTTCAAAACCTTTATTGGTTACTTTTCCAATATTTTTGTACGGAGGCGTAGCACCAAAAACCGCTGACAAACTGTAATCGGGACTTACAATGCCTTCGTGTTTATTAAGAAAAGCATCAATGGTAACTCCTAATTTGCTAAAAAATTTGGAATCAATCCCGATATTATACTTGTACCCCTTCTCTGCAAAAATATCTGGATTGGGGACATTTCTCAATCCGATGGAATTGTGCCATCTTGGGTCATCATTCCCCGTTGCGAAACCACCTCCTCCAAACGAAGAATAGTATTTCTGGTACAAATATCGCTCTCCGTTGTATTGGTCGTTGCCCGTTGTCCCAACCGAAGCTCTTAATCGCAACAGGTTGATATTTGGATTGGTAGCAGGGTATTTTTCACTGAAAACATTCCAAGCAAATGAAAGAGCGTGATAAAAGCCAAATCGGTTGCCTTTTTCATAATTATCAGAACCACTTAGCGAAAAGCCCAATTCGGCTGCATATCGGTTTTTCCAATTGTAATGAATACGCCCGCCAATATTTTGGAAAGCATAATCCATATTTAAACCAGCTTTGCTGTTACGATTGGCATCTACGTGATATTGATATTGCAAGTAATTGACAGCTGTGGTAAGCGTGCTATTTCCAAAATTACGAACATAACCAGCTCCCAACTGAAATTGCAATCTGTTCCATTGATTCGTTCCGTAATCATCTTGCACTTCGTAGTTGCTATCACGGTCGGTGGTTTGTGGTACACCGTTTAACAATCTTGTATAATTTCGACTCACGCTTCGAGTACCTCTTGTCCAACTGCTCAGTGAAACACCTTGATTGATATATAATCCTGGCAATATGAAATCGAGTTTTTCTTTCAGGTCAAAATTTGCCGTAAGAGTTCGGTCGTGCATCGTTTTTAATCCCAACGCTTGAACCGAAGCGTACGGATTATCAGGATATGTAGAAGTACCTGGATAAGAACCATTTGCATTTTGAGGATTGTAAATAATATTTGGGTAACTTTCCAAGCTTTTCCATAAATTTGCTGTTGAATAGTTCGGATTACTTCTGTCTTCAATGCGTCCGCCGATATTTACTCTTCCTTCAAAAAACTTTAACATACTGAAATCGAGATTGGCTTTAACAGTAAATTGCTCAAACTTTACATTAGAATGCGAATCATCATCACTGACTTTGTAAAGCCCGCTGGATTTGGCGTGTCCTAACAAAACAAAATATTTCGTTGCTGCTGAACCGCCACGTATGGTTACATCTTCCCTGTTTAAAAAACCTGAGTTTTTCAACACTTGGTCAAACCAATCTGTATTTGACTTAATATCACCAGGAATTTTGTAATAATCATTCCAAACCCTGCCCAAATCGTTGCTATACGCCTCGTTGTACAAATAAGCATATTCTGTGGCAGAAAGCGGTTTGCTCAGTATGGTAGGTTTTTGCAAACCCGTTTGAAATTCCACACCAATAACGGGCTTGCCTTCCATACCTCTTTTGGTGGTTATCCAGATAACACCGTGTGCGCCTTTCATTCCAAGTGGAGCCAAAGCAGCTGCATCTTTGAGTATGGTAACGGATTCTATTTCCGAAGGGGACAAATAAATCAAATCGCTTTGATAACCGTCAATAAAAATAGTTGGTTGTGGGTAGTTATACGAACCTAATCCTCTGATGGTCAAATACGCATCGCCTGCACCCGGTTCACCAGAACCTTGCAAAACGGTCAATCCAGGTAACCACCCGAATAAACTATTTGTAAAATTGGTTGATGGCATTTTCAACAAATTTTCTCCCGAAACAGACGCGTAGGAAATCGTTGAAGATTCCTTCGGAATGGTTACTAACGCCCCCGCAACAAATGTTGAATCGGGGATAAATATGGCATTGTTGTCATTATTTTGTGCGAACAAATGAAATGTCGAAAAAATACACAACACAATGGTACGGAAGATGATGTTACTTGTATATTTCATTTTACTATTTCTTAAAATTTGTCATTTCAAACAATTAGTATCCAGGATTTTGAACAATATATCCTTTATTAACTTCACCTATCGGGAAAGGTTCAAGGTGTTGGCTGGGGTCCCAATATCCGGTATAAACCGTTTTTACGGCATAAGACACATAATCCCACGGATTCCAGCCTGCATCTTGCCCAGCAACATATTGAAAAACAACACCTTTCTTTTCTCCTCCGATAATTCCGTTACCTAAATCACCTAATTTCCAATGTTTTACATCAAAATACCGATGGTTTTCTTCATAAAACTCCACCGCCCATTCTCTTTGAATTATCTTTCTGAGAGTTTCTTTATTGGTTTCGGTAATGTCGGGCAAACCAGCTCTTTTTCTTATTACATTCAAATATTCGTGCGATTTTGTTGAGTTGCCCAATTCATTGTATGCTTCAGCAAGATTTAGATAAAATTCAGCCAATCGATACAGCGGAAATTCAAACCAATCTCTTGTATCTGCCATATAGAAGAATTTCACACGTCGCCCAGCGCCTTCGGTTCCTCCGCGTCCTTCCCACGTAGAAGCGTTGGAAAGCACTTCACTTGACCACCGGTGCGAAGTAGGATTATTCCACGCTTGCTGTCCTGCGATGGCTGCGGAAACTTTGTATCGAGCTTCCAATTCGTTGGCTTTCTGAACAAATTCGTTGTAGGCTTTCCACGCTTCACCTGCCCACGTTTGGTCAGTTCCGTCAGTTTTGTAATAATGTGTTAATTGCAAGTAACTCATCGCATTAGCTCCTCCTGCTTGTACGTGCGGATTATAAGCATCAATAGGTTGTTGCGATTTGAAAGCCAATAACACCTCGTTGTTGTTGGGCGTTGCCACTGCCGTTCCGTAGTCTTTGAATGGGTCGCCTGTATTGATAACGGCATAACCATTGGATGTTGCCCAATTGATAACTTCAAGATTGGCTTCAACTGCGGATTGCCACAACGATGGGTCTTCCGAGCCGAGAGAAATAAAGTGATTATTTGCTCCCAAACTCATATAAGGTGTTGCACTATTAAACAAAGGTCTTGCTGCAAACATTAAGGCTTCGGCTTTGATACACATCGGTATTCCTTTGGTAACACGCCCTTTGTCAGTTCGGTTGTAAGAATCAGGCAAAGTAGCAACCGCCCTATCGCATAGTTTGATAATATGGTCAAGTGTTGCCCGCACTGATGAACGCGGAATCATAAGTTCCGATTCAACGGTTAATAATCCTTCTACAATAGGAACGCCTCCATATCTTTTGAGCATTTCTTGATATCGGTAAGCGATAAGCGTAAGCATTTCAGCTTTTATGGCGTTTTTTTCTGTATCCGAAAGGTCGGCAACTTTATCAATATTTTCAATAACCAAATAACATTGGCGTATGGCTTGATAATTAAAAATAAAACCGTCTGAACTTAATGGTTTTCCGTCGCCTTCGTTGGCGGTCATTCCTGAACGTTGAATTTTCCAAGCATCTTCCCAGCTGAATTTCACAGCATTGACTTCGCCTGAAAGGTGTGATAATGTTCCCGCTTTTAATCCGCTTATGCGGTCATTGTCATATCGTAATGTAATTCCCGATTGCAAACTCATTGCATACGCTTGCGCAATGGCAGAAAGTGATTTTTGCTTGGTGGCGAAAATGGAATCTACGGTAATGTCGCTTCCTAATCTTTTTTCAAGGAAATAATCTTCATTAGCACAAGAAAAAAAATGCAAGCTAAATGTTACTATCAGAAAAATATAAAATAGACTTTTCATTCGTAATTATATTTTATGTTATGTTTAATCAGAATTGAATATTTACCCCAACGTTATACACTCGGGTCATCGGGTATAAGTATCCGGAAGCCGCTCCGTTAGAATCCTTTTGTTCTGGGTCATATCCGGGTAGCATATCTGACCACGTGTAGAGGTTGTTTCCGCTTACGGAAATTTTCACAGACGTAATTCCGTTCTTTTTCAACCATTCATTTTTGTCCAACAGATAACTTATCTCTACGTTTTTCAGTTTGATATGGTCAGTGGAAAGTAGCCAAAAATCACTAAATAGTCCGTTGATGTTGTCGCCTGTGCGCAATGAAGCTCTCGGAAAAGTAGGTTGAACGCCATTTGCTGCTTTTTCAGGTGTCCATCTTCCTTCATATTGATGTTTGAAAGCCACTCCTCTTCCCATATAAAACGGATAACGCATATAAAAATCAAGAGGCATAGAACCTTGCGCCGTTCCTGTGAATAAAACTGATAGTCCAAAACCTTTGTAACCTACATTCAGATTTGCCCCAAAGCTATATCTTGGAAAATTGGAATATCCAATCGGAACACGGTCTTTTTCATCAATAATATTATCACCCGTTACATCAACGTAGCGGATGTCGCCAGGTTGCACTTTGTTTCCGTCATATCGGGAATATGGACGTTGCATTACTTCTTCCCACGTATTGTAAAATCCGTCTGTCAAAAAACCTTTATACTGCCCAATGGAATAGCCCGTAGCGTTCATCCATTCAAATTCGTTGGCGGGTTCGTCCCGATAGTCAATTTTATTTTTGGCATAAGAAACGTTAAAACCAAGTCCGTAGGAGAAATCCCCTATTTTATCTGTCCAACGAAGCTGAACTTCATATCCTGCGTTAGAAACCACTCCGATATTCACCGCTGGCAAATCGGAAGCTACAATTCCGGGAACAGTGCCCCGATACCACAAGATGTTGTCTCGTTTTTCTTTAAAAATATCAGCGATGAAGGAAAGTCGGTCTTTAAACATATTGAGTTCTACTCCTAAATTAGTTTTTTTGGCTCTTTCCCACGTAACGTTCGGATTACCAACTCTTCTTTCCCACGAGCCAATGTAGAAAGGGGCTTTGGTACTTCCGTTCGTATCTCCGAAATAGTAGCCTCCAATACCAATTCCTCCGTTTTGATAACCTTCAAATCCGTAACCCCACGTGCTTGGCAGATACAAAAATCGGCGGTCGCCAACTCTGTCATTTCCTACTTCTCCGTAAGAACCTCTTATTTTGAAGTACGTTACAAGGTTATTTTTAGGAAAGAATTTTTCGTTACTGACCACCCAGCCCAACGAAAAAGCAGGAAAAAAGCCGAAACGTTTGCCCGGAGCAAAATTTTCTGTTCCGTTGTATCCCATATTGGCTTCCAACAAATAACGTCGGTCGTAGTCATACGTAGCACGGGCAGCAATTCCCATTAATCCGGCAGGAACGTAATATTCAAGACCTGGGTCGTGTGTTTTTTGTCCGTTGGCAAGCAAAAGTGCCGTAATAGCGTGCTTTCCGAAAGTACGTTCATAATTGGTTGCAAGTTCAAAATACACTCTTCTCCATTTGTATTGCCTGAAATTATCTTCAAGTGTGGTTGGATTTAATCTTCCTCCAAAAAACAATATTTCAGAGAGATTGTCAGGATTTCTTACCGCAGAATAAGAGGGAATAGATTTCTGTCTTCGGACACTTTTCAGATAAGTATCATTATATGAGAATGTTCCACTGACGGACAATCCTTCAGTAATGTAATCTAATTTGTGTTTTAATTTCAGATTGATGTTCAGATTGGTATTGTAAGAGGTGAGATATGGACGTGTAAGCAATCCTGAAAGTACCGAAAAACCCGAAGAACCTTTTTCGGCAAGCGGATTCATACCATCAACAAAACCGTGTACTAAATGCCCCTCAATGATGCCAGGACCTGCAAAAGGCGGACTGGCTAATATATTGACCAACATCGCTTTTTGTCGGGAGTATTCACCCGTAACATCACCATCTTGCTCACTTCCTAATATTCCACCTGTTTTGGAAGATACTGCGGCAAGATCTATGGTTAAATTCGTGTTATCAGTAATGTCAAAGTCAAAATTTGACCTGAAATTATACCGTTGATATTTTGAATTCACATCTGCATCATAATAATCGGTATTTTGAAAAGAACCTCCTTGATAGAGATAACCCAGAGAAGTAAAATAACGTGTTTTTTCAGTACCGCCTGAAACATTTAAGTTAAATTGAGATTGTGGAGAATTTCTGCCGAAGGCTTCTTGGAAATAATTATGACTACTGTAATATAATGCAGGACTGTTCAAAAGTGCTTGTTTCTGTTCCTCCGTAAGGTTCATTGCTTCAACTTCATCGGGAGTAAAATCACGATTATTTTTGAATTTCCATAATTCGTTACGAAAACCATCTTCACTGAATAACAAATTGAAATGACTTGGGTCATTATCACTTCGGATAGCTTCATTTCTGAAAACGGCATAGTCATACGAATTTAAAAGATCCATTTGGGTCGCCAACTGACTTATCCCAAAGTTATAGGTCAAATTGACTCTCGGAGCTCCCGATTTTCCGCGTTTAGTGGTAACAATGATAACTCCGTTTGCGCCTTTCACACCATAAACAGCAGTAGCCGAAGCATCTTTAAGCAAGTTGATGCTTTCTATTTCGTGAGGATCCATTGCATCTATCACACTCATTGAACTTTGAATGCCATCAACAACGACTAATGGTTCTTGGCTTTCCGAATTGAATGTGCTGAGTCCTCGTATGCGTATGGTACTTGCATTTCTTCCAGGTTCACCGCTTGATTGCGTGGAAGTTATCCCCGCTATGCGTCCCACCAAAGCATTAGAAACGTTCGCCACAGGAGTTTCAGTCAATTCTTTCCCTTTCATTGTAGAAATAGCACCTGTTACCGATTCTTTTTTCTGTGTGCCATATCCCACTACCACAACTTCGTCAAGGTCAATGAGTTGGTCACTCATTTTAACATTGATAATCGATTGATTTCCAACGACGGTACTTACATTTTTGTAGCCTATGAAAGAAAATTCAAGTACAGCATCGGAATTGGTGAGTGTGATTTGGTAGTTTCCGTCAAAATCGGTTACGACTCCATTTGTTGTCCCGACTTCTACAACGTTTGCTCCCACTAACGGAATGCCATTTTCATCAACTACATTTCCTTTAATAACTCGATTTGTTTGCTGAAAATGCCGTGCGTTTGTCAAAATCTCAGCTTGCAAAGGTTGCATTGTCAAAAATCCTAAAAAGACGATAAAAACAAATACAATTTTGTTCATATTGTTTTGTTTTTACGTTTTATCAGATTTCATTTGTTTGTAACTTAGTAAATTTAATTTATCCATTGTTGTGGCATTTTAAATTATACAGAATTTATTCAAAACATTTATAATTCTGCTGCAAAGTTACGATGTAATATAGCAAATTAAATTATCATTTCTTTTCGTTTACTTATCAAATATTTTATTTTACTTTCCTTCCAAAATCTCTTTTTAAACATCAAAAACACTTGATATACAGACCACTAAAATTAAAAACTTTCGATTATTATT
>JBGYFE010000176.1:0-8747 GCA_041819925.1 Capnocytophaga sp. | reverse complement strand
TTCATTCATTGGTTTTTCAAACTTATTGTTTTCAATTCGTATGTTTTTAATCCTTTCAAAAAAGAATTTATATTTATTCCAATGGAAAGGAGCAAAATCATTATTATATGTTATCGTATTGTTTCTAAAAATAAGATTCTCAACAGATTTTGCATACAATATAGGTTCATCAAACATTTCAAAAATATTATTTTCAATCACAATTCCTGAGTGAAAAAACTTTTTTTGTTCTTTTAAGTTCGGAATTTCAGGATAAATTGAAATAACTGCATTTGTAAACTGATAGTTTGCCGTCAAAGCATTGATAAAACGATTATTTTTGATAAGTACGTCGCGGCAAGCTCCTGTTTCATACCAACCATTGCTATCTCCGCAAAGCAAAATAGCAGTTCCGTGAGTATGGTCAAACAAATTGTTTTCACAAACAACCTTTTTAGGCGTGCTAAACAATGCTCCGCGAGCACGATTGTTTCTAATTATGTTATTACTAAAAATAACTTCGGGAGACCAAGTCAAATTTTCAATTCCAAACGATTTGTCTGCGCTTATTTCCTGAGGAATATTTTCTGTAAACGTAATTTCAAAAATTTTAGCTCCGAATTCTGTTGGCTTATCAACTGCTTTTATGTTTTTGATGAAATAGTTTTTTTCATCGACTAATTCCATCGTGTTTGCAGCAATAAATTGTATTTTATCTCCGATTTCTCCCCAAAGAAATCCCCAAGCCTGCGGGTGCATATAACTCGCCCTGACAGTATTATCATTAATTTTTTCAACAATTTTTAGATACGTTCCGTGTACATTAATAGCATCATCGCCCATTCCTTCATACAAACCATTCTCAGAACGTATAATTCCCTTACATCCTGAAAAATGCGTGGCATCAGCTTGTGTTGTAAAGTAACGATTGCTGGCATTCTTCAAGCAAACAGAAAATTTATTAAGTGTTATGTCCTCAGACATTTGTGCTAACAATCCCATTCCGTAAGCATAGTGCACCTTCACGTTCTCAACAAATGTTTTTTTGCAATAATCGATTACAATCCCCGGCGTAGGACGATGATAACTTCTTAAAACAAATCGTTCTCCTACTGAGGTAAATTTATTTTGACTCCAACCTTGAATTTCAAGCTCATTAGAACTTATTTCACGTATTTTTTTAGTAACGAAATCAACATCAGCTCGTTTATAAGAAAGACGTTTGTCATTCCTGAATGCCATCACCCATTGCGGGGTATATTGATAATCATCTACTTTTATAAAAAGTTTTTCATCTTTGATTTCGTAATTTTCTTTTGGTTCAATCTGAACTGTTGAAATATCGTTTTGCTTATCTACACTCAAAACAGTAAGTTGCCGAAGATGCGGAAGTTCAAAATCAATTGAAAAGTTTTTCAGCGTAACATTTTCGCAATTTTTCATAACAAACGGAATCATAGTTCCGTGGAAAACAAACTCGCTTCCATTTCCGTCAATTATTAAATTTTTTAGATTTTCAAAATAGAAAGCAACTTTTTTAGGATTATCTTGGTCGTGATTTGAAATGTAGAGTTCTTTTTCAAAACTTCCGTCAGGAAAAAAATGATAAACGTCTTTTTTCAACTTGATTTCTTTTATCATTTTTTGTTCATTATGAAGTTGTTCAATCTGTTTTTTAATCACGGGAGAGTAATTTTCTTTTTGTGAGGCTATCGTAGATTGATTTTTCTTAACATTACATCCTGTTATTACTCCGATTAGCAAAAAGACATAAAAATATTTTTTCATTGTTTTACTTTTTGATGTTAGTTTCGCAAAAATAACGAATCTGTGTGATAAAAGCAAAAAAAAGTAGTGCAGGACAAGTCCTACACTACTTTGAACATAAATTTTAATACAAAATGAAACAAATTCTCGTGATCACGACAGGATTCGAACCTGTGACCGTCTGCTTAGAAGGCAGATGCTCTATCCAGCTGAGCTACGTGACCCCTTTAACTAAAAAAATATATTCCATAATGCAACATCGAAACATTTATGAAATATATTTTACTTTCAGTCGGGGCGGCAGGATTCGAACCTGCGACCTCCTGGTCCCAAACCAGGCGCGATAACCGGACTACGCTACGCCCCGAAAAACTATATAACTCTGATGCGGAGAGACTGGGACTCGAACCCAGGCATCGGTTACCCGATGACAGATTAGCAATCTGCTCCGTTACCACTCCGGCACCTCTCCTTAAACTCTAATATGAACGTCTTTGTTTCTGTTTTGCGAGTGCAAATATAGAATGTTTTTTTTTTCTATGCAAGAAATAATGTTATTTTTTTCGTGTTTTTTTTACACAATTTTACACACAACTTATTTTCAGTTATTTATGCCTAAATTCTTCCCTTCAAAAAATCTTCTCTTTCAAATATATCTAACTTTTCAATAGCATATCTGAGTGATGTTCGAGGCATTTTTTTATAATGTTCCCTCAAAAAAGAAAGTAATTCTTCTTGATTTTGTTGCCCAATTTCACGTAACATCCAACCATTTGCTTTGTGCATCAAATCGTGTGAATGATTCATATTGGCTAAAACAAGCTCCTTTGTGAGTTTAAATTTTCCTTTTTTAATGAAATAAAGCGTCGCTATCACAGCTATTCGGTTTTCCCACAGATTATCAGACTTTGAAAATTGCTTCAAAACGGACACATCATTTTGCTCAAAACAATGTCTTCCTAAAATTTTATATGCTGTGCTATCCACCAAATCCCAATTGTTTATGTAAACCGTATTTTTGACATAAAACCGAACTATTTGGTTTTTCTCCTCTATTGATTTCGTTTTTTCATATTTGAGAACCAACATCAAAAGTGTTGTTAGTCGAACTTCGTGAAAAGAGGATTTTATCAGGTGTTGCAAATCTTCTAACGAAATTTCTTTATAGTAATGTTTTGCCACCAGACGCTGTTCAGGTACTGATATGCCTAAAAATTTATCACCCTGCGCATAACCGCCTTCATTAGCCTTAAAATAAGACGTAACAAAAGCCGCTTTTTCAGCATTAGCAAGCGATTTTAATTCATTTTCGATTTGTATTTTCATCATATCGTCATTTCTTAAAAACAACAAATTCCAAATATCAGTGGATATTTGGAATTTGTTTAATATTTCACGTAAAATTATTTAGATGTCAAACGAACGTCTATACGACGGTTTTTGGCTCTACATTCTGGTGTGTTATTTTCAGGACAAACCGGATAATTCGCTCCATAACCTTCTGCGGTAAGTTGCTTTGCATCAGCTCCTAATGCTATCAACTTTGCTCTCACAGACTCGGCACGTTTTTGTGATAATTTCATATTTGAATCCGTGTCTCCTGAATTATCGGTGTACCCTCCCAAACGAAGTCCTGCTTTTGGAAAAACGTTCAAAATAGACACTATGTTTTTCAATTGTTCATCTGAATCGGGTGTCAATTCATCACTTCCTGACTTGAAGTAGGTTCTGTCGAGCGTAATCCAATTTTGTTTAGCATCTTTCTCTACATTGAAGCTATCATCTAAAAGCAAGTTTACAAGTTTTCGTTCAGAAGAATTTATCCCTACATTGATTTGAAAAAGAGGTAATGCCGAAACTTCACCCACATCATATTTGTAGTTTCCGTAAGCATCTAACAATCCTTTGTCTAAACTATTGTTTGCGGTGGTGTCAGTTGTTTCAGATTGTTTGGCAGTTTCTTTATCTTGAATTTCAGTACTTTCAATCGCTGTTTGAGAAATTTCAGTTTGCTTGTTTTCATTCTCTTTGGCAGTTGAAGTGTGTCCGCCCAAAATAGGAGCAATTACCAACCCAACCAAACAAGTTAACTTAATCAAAATATTCATTGATGGTCCAGATGTGTCTTTGAAAGGGTCTCCTACGGTATCCCCTGTCACGGCAGCTTTGTGAGCATCAGAACCTTTTTTCTCGATTTTTCCGTTGATTTCAACACCTGCTTCAAATGATTTTTTTGCATTGTCCCAAGCTCCACCAGCATTATTTTGGAAGATAGCCCAAAGAACTCCTGACACGGCAACTCCCGCCATATACGCTCCAAGAGCTTCTGCTCCCATCACAAAACCAATGATAATAGGCGTGATAATAGTTATAGCTCCTGGCAACATCATTTCACGAAGTGCCGCTTTGGTTGAAATATCCACACATTTTCCATACTCTGGTGTGCCTTTTCCTTCCATAATTCCAGGAATTTCACGAAACTGACGACGCACTTCTTGCACCATATCCATCGCTGCCTTCCCTACTGATTGCATAGCCAAAGCCGAAAATACTACCGGAATCATTCCTCCGATGAACAAAGCTGCCAACACATCGGCTTTGAAAATATTAATTCCGTCTATGCCCGTAAAAGTTACGTAAGCGGCAAACAAAGCCAAAGCTGTCAAAGCTGCCGAAGCAATTGCAAAACCTTTACCAACAGCTGCTGTGGTGTTGCCCACAGAATCCAAAATATCGGTGCGTTGACGTACTTCTTTTGGCAATTCGCTCATCTCTGCAATTCCTCCTGCGTTGTCAGCAATTGGTCCAAAAGCGTCAATTGCTAACTGCATTGCCGTAGTTGCCATCATTGCCGAAGCAGCGATTGCCACCCCGTAGAATCCTGCTAATTCATACGAACCCCAAATAGCCACAGCAAACAAAAGCACAGATGAAAATGTTGATTTCATACCCGTTGCCAAACCTGCTATGATGTTTGTAGCCGCTCCTGTTGATGAATTTTGAACAATGTTCAATACCGGTTTTTTGCCCAACGCCGTAAAGTGTTCTGTGAAAGCTGAAATTAGCAAACCTACTGCCAAACCTACAACTGTAGCAAAAAACACATTACTGCTCGGAATGCTTTTATATCCTTCTCCAAAAAACTTCATTTGAATAGTTTCAGGAAGCATCATATCAATCAAAAACCAGCAAGAAATTAAAGTCAAAGCCAAAGCAACATAATTCCCCATATTCAAAGATTGTTGCACTTGTTTTTCTTTGGCTTCGTTGTTTTTGATGCTAACAAAAAACGTTCCGATGATAGAAGCTACAATCCCTACACCAGCAATCACTAATGGTAACAAAATAGGTCCTAATCCGTTGAAATTATCGGTAAACGCCACACCTGTTGCCTCTGTGATGTCTTTGATAATATAATTTCCTAATACCATTGATGCCAAAACCGTAGCCACGTATGAACCGAAAAGGTCTGCTCCCATTCCAGCTACATCGCCTACGTTATCGCCCACATTGTCAGCAATCGTTGCCGGATTTCGGGGGTCATCTTCGGGAATGCCCGCTTCTACTTTTCCTACCAAATCCGCTCCAACGTCTGCCGCTTTGGTGTAAATACCTCCACCCACACGTGCAAACAAAGCGATGGACTCAGCTCCTAATGAAAATCCTGCCAAAGCCTCCAAAACGATGGTCATTTCGTCATAAAAACCTTTGCTTCCGTCAAGAAAAACGTTGATAAAAATGATAAAAAACAAACTCAATCCCAACACGGCTAAACCTGCAACGCCTAATCCCATTACAGTTCCGCCGCCGAAAGAAACTTTTAACGCTTTCGGAAGGCTTGTTCGTGCAGCTTCGGTGGTGCGTACGTTTGATTTTGTGGCAATACGCATACCAATATTTCCTGCCAAAGCCGAAAATAAAGCTCCAAAAACAAAAGCAACAACAATCAACCAATGCGAAGTTTCAACCATTCGTGAAACTACAAACAAGGCTACTGATGCCACGATAACGAAAATTGCTAAAATACGATATTCGGCATTTAAGAACGCCATCGCTCCTTCTTGGATTTTCTCGGAAATGCTTTGCATACGCTCATTTCCCGTTGTTTGTTTGTTAATCCATAAGGATTTTGAAATCATAAATAAAAGTCCTAAAAGAGCAAGGACTAACGGTAAATATAACATAAATTTATCCATAAAAATGTGTAACTGAATTTATACTTTTAAATAAAGGCGTAAAAGTAATACTAATAAAAATCATTTCAAAAAAAAACCTAAAATTTAACAATCAAAAGTTTATTTTCATCTGTCTTTTAATGGTTTACAAACTTCATTTGAAATATTTCCATCAGTAAATATTTAGCTTTACGATTTTATACTTCTGACGCAAATCAAAAACTAAAACTTTTTCTTTTTTTGTAATTTTACTCTTCTTCTGACATAAAAAAACAACATTCAAAATAAAAATACTTCTGTTTTTTAAGGAATGTTCAAATATTTATGTGTTTGCAACGATACTTTCCATTTCGGGTTGTTCATCACGAAATCAACAATTTCGGGAATTACTTTCTCACGACGACTCCATTCAGGCTGCAAGTACAGAATGCAATTTTTTGACACTTTTGATGCCATTTCTTCGGCAAAAAGAAAATCGTGTTTGTTATAAACAATTATTTTCAGCTCATTGGCAACTTTGAAAATTTCGGGCGTTGGCAGCTTCATTTTTTTAGGTGATAAACAAATCCAATCCCAAATGCCCGTGAGCAGATGCGAGCCCGAAGTTTCGATATGTGTTTTCATACCGTTTTTTTTCAACTTTTCGGTGAGTGGAAACATATTCCACATCAGGGGTTCTCCGCCCGTTATCACAATGGTTTTTGAATACTGAACGGCTTGATTGACAATATCGTCGATGTGTGTAGGTGGGTGTTTTTCTGCGTCCCAACTTTCTTTGACATCGCACCAATGGCAACCTACGTCGCACCCGCCCACTCGAATAAAATAAGCGGCTGTTCCTTTATGAAATCCTTCCCCTTGAATGGTGTAAAACGCTTCCATAAGAGGGAGCATTTCGCCTTTATCGACCGCCTTTTGTGTTTCTTTATCTAACATTTTTAAATTTATTGCGGGGCAAAAATACAACAATAATTTTTACTCTGACAAAACTTTTACGTTCAATATCCACGCATCAGAAATATCGGTGTTTGCCCTGATTGTTTCTGTTTGCTGTGTAGCTTGCTTATAATCATCAAATCGGGCTGTATAGATGTAATGCAAATTCTTTTTCTTATCAAAGAATATCTGCGTTTCATAACCAAAAGAAGCCAATTTTTCAACCTGTTTTTTTACATTTTTTTCATTGGAATACACTCCCACGATGACGTAATATCCGCTATCAATATCGTTAGAAATCATCGTTGAGAGCCGAATATCACTCGATTTTTCTTGAATACTTTCTATCTGTAAAGCAGTTAAAAATAAATAATATTGGTCGGCACTGCGTGTAAAGGTCAAATCAAGCGAAGTTGCTCCGTTGGGAATGATTTGCTGATTTTCATCGGGCAGATTTAAATGAAAAATATCGAAGCCGAGAGTATTCAAACTTGCAGGTTTACGTGTAATCACTGCGTTTCCATTGTCCGTAATGCTACTGTTAAAAAAATTCTTTCGGCGACGCAAACCATTTTCTAACGTTAAAGATTTTTCACTTGTTGGTACAGAAACCTGCACTTCATCACCTGCCATCACTAAGTCTCCTTCTAAAACAGCGCCCATTATACGTGTTTGAAATGCGCTCGATGAAGGCGTTTTAAATCGTTCAAATGTAATCGTTTTAGATGTATTGCTCATACTTGAAAATCCGTCATACGTAATCAGTTTTTTCTCTCCGTAAGTCGGACTTTCACATACTAACACCAATGCCCAACCTGCCGCCACACCGCCCGCTATCTGACCGTTGGCTGCTTTCACATTGGCAACTGTGTATGTTCCCTCCGCTTGGGAATTTTTCAACAAATCTGTGATTTCAGCGTAACAAACATAAGGAGAAACTCCGTTTAATGTGGGGTCATTAATTCCGTCGAAAATAATTTCCCCATTTACGGAGACATAATCAGACGCATTGGGAATTTTCACTTTTACGGTATGAAACGTTTCCCGATTCGGATTTTTAGCTTCGTAATTTTTTCCTTTTACAATTCCTAATGTGTAAGGATACGTTCCTGACCAATACAATCCTGCATAAATGATATTCGCTTTCTGTCCGTTTTCAAAAGAAAAATCAGCACTGCTTGACGAAAACGTGTCGGCATTATCATCAATATCCACGTATTGCATATCAAATTGGTCGTTTACTTTTGCTAACGACGTACGGTCATCATACGCAATATGAGATTTATTGCGTTTTTCACTTCGGTTTACGATGTGATTTCCAATGATTTTCATCTCTCCTTTGATAAATGCTTCATAACGCACTTTGAACTCAATAAACGAGGTTTGAGCATTTACATATTGCGATGTACAGAATAAAATTAAGACTGTGAGTAGTAGTTTTTTCATTTTCTAAAAATTTTAGACTGATTTTTTGCGCAAAAATAGCTATTTTGTAAAAAATTCCAAAAGAAAATATCAATAAATACGTTAATAGATGAGCTACTATTTGTTTTTATTATACAGATTTTTTCCGGAGAGTTTACGCAAACGGATTTTACTTTCCGAAATTTTCCGTAGGGTTTAAACAAATGGATTTTACTTTCCGGAAATTTTCGGAGAGTTTAAACAAACGGATTTTACTTTCCGGATTTTTTCAGAGGGTTTACGCAAACGGATTTTACTTTCCGGATTTTTTCGGAGAGTTTACACAAACAGATTTTACTTTCCGGAATTTTCCGGAGAGTTTACGCAAACGGATTTTACTTTCCGGAATTTTCCGGAGAGTTTAAACAGATGGATTTTACTTTCCAGAAATTTTCGGAGAGTTTAAACAGATGGATTTTACTTTCC
>JBGYFE010000175.1:0-4973 GCA_041819925.1 Capnocytophaga sp. | reverse complement strand
TGTTATCCGCCGCCAATAATTTAAAATACGCAATCCAAATATAGCTATAAAATATTAATATACAAATACTTAATAAAGATTCAAAAAAAATTACGATTTTATGATGCTTGATTCATAAATATTCATATATTTGAGTGTTAGGCGATATATTCCCCAAAATCACGTAAATGAACGAAATTAAATTTATTCCTTTAATTGAACCTCCTACTTTAAAAGACGAAAACAGCGAATTAAAACCTGAAGGTTTTCCTTTTACTAATCAAAAGGAATGGGATATTTATCAAAAAAAAGAAATAGAAAAAAATTATTCAAATTTTCCTGAACCTATTCAATCTGGAATTTATCAATACAATTTGTTTGAAATTTCATTAGATGATATGGAAAAAATAATCGATTTACATATTGGAGATACTGATATCGAAGATTCTATTTCTCTTTTTGGTGGTTATGCATTATCGATTAATAGCGAAATTGAATTATTTCCACAATGTTGTGGATTACTTGAAGAAATTCAACTTTGGAAAAACATCTTAAATGAAAATTTCACCGATTTTTATTTAACAGAATGTCATCCAAGTCCTTTAATAACTAAAAGAGCAAATGAAATTATAATTATCTGTGAAGATGAATATGAAACTTTTATTCCAGTATCAACCCAAAAAGAAATACGTTTAAACTACAATAAAACGGTTGTAGCATTTAATCTACTTTTGAAAGAATTGGAGATTTACTCAAATAATTTAAATAAACTTTCTGAAAAATTCAAAGTTGATAACTTAGCAAATATCATTATCTGGGGTAAAGAATAATAAAAAATACATCGCCTAACATGCTATTTCTATTAGCGGGGTTGAAGTTTACATCATGAAGATTTTCGCTAATTGTTCTTTTTGTTATATTTACAAAGATTAGTTATAAAAATCCCCGCCAACAGAAATACCCAACCGTTACCTGCAATGTTAGAAAGACCGTGCTAAAAACTAGATTTTCGATTGATTTTCAAATAAATTTTGTATTTTGGAGGTATGAAAAAACAAACTGAAATACAACTTGATTTTGAAATTGACAAACTAACAAAGTCAATTGAGAATGCTATTTCAGGCGAAAGTTTTTTGACTGAAATCACTGAAATTACTAGCACTGAAAAAGGAATAATTAAAAATGCTGATTGGGTTTTCGATTGGAAATCTGAAATTGGAGAAAAAACAAAATCTGTTTTTAAACTAAATACAGTTGAAAATCCAAAAATTATTCAAGGTTTGATTTCTCTAACTGATAAAGGAGACCATATTTTTATGGACTTGATTGAAAGTGCAAAATTCAATAAAGGCAAGAACAAACTTTACAATGGTGTGGCAGGAAATTTGGTGGCTTTTGCTTGTAAAGTTTCTTTTGAAAAAAGTTACGACGGAATTGTTTCGTTCATTGCAAAAACGCAATTGATTTCGCATTATGAACAAACTTTGGGAGCAAAAAGATTCGCAGGAAATCGAATGTTCATTGATACAAAAGAAGCAAAAATTTTGGTTAAACAATATTATAAAGATTTCAAATTATGATTAATATAAAGAAATTGGAAGAAAAGGAGGTTGTTTTTGTAAATGAAAAGACAACTAAAGAACAAGATTTGGCGTTCAGTAAATTCTTGAAAGAAAGAAAAATTAAAAAAACGAATTCCAAAAAGCGAACTGTAAAAGAAAAAGCATAAAAAACACTGCAGGTAACAGTGTATTGGCAAAAAACGGGGTGAATACTGTCTTTGAGGACTCATTTAGCAGTATCCGCAAAAAATTTTTCCTTTTACTTTTTTCGTATATTAGCAAAAGGAAAAAATTTTTGCTCAAGTACGGTTTTCCTTTGAAATTGTCTGCAAGGTAGCCCGTTCTTCGCCAATACTTTTTCCGTTGGTGGCAAGGCTAAAAGACACAGCAAATGGACATCAGTAAAGACGTAAAAAATCAACTTGACAAATATTTTGGAAATTATACTACCACACAAATTTCAGGTGGTTCAACAAATGCTGAATTGTTCAGGGTTACGACAGATGAATCAAAGAGTTTTATTCTCAAAAAACAAATTTATAGTAACCATAATGTAAACCTCAAATACGATTATCAAAATTATTTATGGCTTGACGGAAAAATTCCAGTTCCTAAGATTATTTTTTATGAACAATTAAGCGACTTTGAATTGTTATGTATGACGGAACTGCAAGGAAAACCTCTTGAATATTATTTTGATAAAATAGAAACTGAAGAAATTATTAAGCAATATGCAATATCATTGAAAAAACTTCATTCTTTGAAAATTGACAATACTGCGTTGGTTCAACACCTTGACTTGAAAATTTCAAAAGCAAGATTTAATTTAGATAGTGGGTTAATTGATTTTACAGACTTACAACCCGAAAATCAAACTTACAGCCCCGAAGAACTATTTGTGAAATTATTAAGCATAAAGCCATCAGACTATGAATTAGTGTTTACACACGGAGATTACTGTTTTGACAACTTAATTTTTGACAATCATAACTTAAGTGGTTTTATAGACATTGGCAATGGAGGTATAACAGATAAATATCAAGATATTGCACTTGCTGTTAGAAACATACGAGATAATTTTAGACCAGAAATGGTTGACATATTTTACAAGGTATATGGACTTGATAAGCCAAACAAAAATAAAATAGAGTTTTATATATTATTAGACGAGTTCTTTTGAAAGAAGCCCAGCCACCAACATCGTATTGGCAATAGTGGGGCTGATAGTTATAAATTCAACATTTGTGCTTCTATCGGGCATTAGTGCAAATGTTGGGCTGACGTTTTTCAAATGCCCCACCATCGCCAATACGTAACCGTTACCTGCTATATTACGACCGACCGTGTTAAAAGAAAAGTCGTATATTTGCAGACACAAAAATTTAAGTAAGACAAAATGTAAAAAATAATTTCTTTCAGACAAATCAGAACAACAACCGCAAAGCGGTTGCTGTATTGTTTAATCTTTAAAGAAAGGAATTATGCTTACTTTACAAAACATTTCATATACACACCCAAACAAAGATTTACTGTTTAGCGACATTAATCTGACAGTAAACAATCACGAAAAGACAGCGTTGATCGGCAACAACGGAGTAGGAAAATCTACTTTGCTTAAAATTATTGCAGGCGAACTTCAACCGTCAAACGGACAAATAAGCGTTGAAACTCAACCGTATTATGTTCCGCAAATTTTCGGGCAATTCAATCATTTAACTATCGCACAAGCATTGCGGATTGAAGATAAATTAAACGCTTTGAAAGAAATTTTGAACGGAAATACAAGTGAAGAAAATTTCAATTTACTGAATGACGATTGGACAATCGAAGACCGTTGCACCGAAGCGTTAAACTATTGGCAACTCAATGATTTGAGCTTGTCGCAAAAAATGGAAGCGTTGAGTGGTGGACAAAAAACCAAAGTTTTCCTTGCAGGTATTTCCATTCATCAACCCGAATTGATTTTGTTGGACGAACCAAGTAATCATTTGGACAGCGCAAGCCGACAACTTTTGTATGACTTCGTTCAGAACACAAAAAGCACTTTAATAATCGTAAGCCACGACAGAAAATTACTCAATCTTTTGAACAGCGTTTGTGAGTTGAGCAAAAATGGAATTAAAGTTTATGGCGGTAATTACGACTTTTACAAAGAACAAAAGCAAATAGAAAACAATGCTTTGAGCCAAGACATTCAAAGCAAAGAAAAGGCGTTGCGAAAAGCCAAAGAAAAAGAACGGGAAACTTTGGAACGACAACAAAAATTAGACAGTCGTGGCAAAGGCAAACAAGAAAAATCGGGTGTTGCCCGAATAATGATGAATACTTTGCGAAACAATGCTGAAAACAGCACTTCAAAATTGAAAAGTATTCACGCAGAAAAAATCGGTGGACTTTCGCAGGACTTACAAGAACTTCGCTCTTCGTTGCCCGACATTGACAAAATGAAATTCGGCTTTGACAATTCAGCGTTGCATAAAGGAAAAGTTTTGTTTACCGCAACATACATCAATTTTGGTTACGACAACAGACCACTTTGGCAAGACAATCTAAATTTTCAAATTACAAGTGGCGAACGCATTGCATTGAAAGGGAAAAACGGTTCGGGAAAAACCACTTTGATAAAACTCATTTTGGGTAACATTAAACCGCAAACAGGAAGAATTTATCAGGCAGAAAACAAATCGGTTTACATTGACCAAGATTACTCTTTGCTCAACAACCATCTGAAAGTTTACGAACAAGCCCAACAATTCAACACTTCGGCATTGCAAGAACACGAAATTAAAGTCCGTTTAAACCGTTTTTTGTTTACAAAAGATGATTGGGACAAACCTTGTATTACGTTGAGCGGTGGCGAAAGAATGCGTTTATTATTGTGTTGTTTGACCATTAACAGTAAATCGCCCGACATCATTATTCTTGACGAACCAACGAACAATTTAGATATTCAAAATGTGGAAATTTTGACAATGGCAATAAACGAATATAAAGGAACACTAATTGTTGTGTCGCACGATGAAATGTTTTTGGAGCAGATAAATATAGAACGAACAATTGAACTCTGAAAAAATACAGCAGGTAACATCGGTTTTGCGTAATGGCGGGTTCAGTGCTTCGTATGACACTTTTTCGTAAGTTTGAGCTTTCGTCTTCGCATCAACATTAGTGCTAAAAATCCGCCACTACGCAAAGCCGAAAACCGTTGGCGGTAATTTTACCAAACAGAATGTTGAACATAAAAAAGTATAATCCGATGAAGCTATAAGTAACTGTCCAAAATAAACAACGTAAAACTTTTTCATTGCTTTCGAAAAGTAGTGAAAATTTCTATTATCAACATTTAAAAATTAGAAAAATGACACAGTTACAAATGATTGACAAAACAAAATATATAGCTCAACAAGACGAAAATGTTTCCGCCGTTTTTAT
>JBGYFE010000174.1:0-3648 GCA_041819925.1 Capnocytophaga sp. | reverse complement strand
GTTACCAGCCAACAAATTGAACGACTTTACGAGTTCACACGACAACATTACGTGGAATATTACGACGTACAAACCGAATTGGTTGACCACTTGGCAAATGCCATAGAAGCACATTGGCAGACCCATCCAGAAACTGATTTTGAAGAAGTTCTGCAAAAAGAATTTCGGAAATTCGGTGTGTTTGGGTTTATGGAAGTTGTTGAACAAAAAATGGGACAAATGAGTCAGCGTTACAACCGAATCCTTTGGCAAAAAACCAAAGAATTTTTTACCTTTCCAAAAGTGATGCTGACACTATTTATCACATTAATAGTTTATTTATTGTTGTCATTTTTTCAAGAAAAAGAAGTTGTTATTGCTGTTTTGAATGGGGTGTTGTTCGTTACAACGGTTTTTCTTTTGTGGAAAAATAGGAAAATATACAATCAAAAAACAGACAAAAAATTACTTTTTGAAGATATTATCCTCAGACTCAATAACTACTCAATGTTTATTCTTTTTTTCTTTCAGTTAAATATCCAATTCATAAAGTACGTTCCCAGCGGTTGGATTTTCCCCTCCGTTTATTCGATTATTTTTGCTTTATTTGTTATATTTACTTATTTATCAGCTATTTATATTCCTAAAAACAGTGAAAAATATTTGTCGGAAATATATCCTGAGTACAAAATAAAGACAATATAAAGAAAATGATGTAAATGTTAAAATATTTGAAATTATTTTCCATACCGTCATAAAACCGTAAATTTGCACCCAGTTTTAACAAAAATATTTTCAAATTATTAATCTGGCTTGTATAATCCGCACAAAATCAGAAAATAATATTTTAACTTCACATACAATGAAAAAACTACTTTTTAGCTTAATGTTCATTGGAGCATCGGCGTATTTTGTGTCTTGTTCAAAAGACAAAGAAACTATTTTAACGGAGGAAGAAACCACAATTTCAGAAACCACCGACTCAACCTCCTCAACCACAGATGAATCTTCCGATAATTCAAATGGCAAAAGCGATGAAAGCAATGAAACTGAAAGCAAAGAAATTCAGATTCAAACAATTACCTTTAATGAAAATCAAGAAAAACTTGTGGTAGGGCGACCTCAACCATTAAGCGTGACTATTTCACCCGAAAATGCGTCTAATCAAAAATTGAAGTGGGAATCTGATAATCCAGATGTTATTCGAGTTGACCAAGAAGGAAATGTTTATGCCTCTTCCAAAAGTGCCGGAAAAAGAGCTACTATCACTGCTTCTGCAACTGATGGAAGTAACGTAAAAGCAGAAATTACCATTACTTCGGTGCAACTAACTCAATCGCTGAATATTACTCTTGGAAATCACACACTGATGGTAGGAGCTGAACTTACTTTGGAAGTAGAGGTTTCACCCGCCAATGCGAGTACGTTTGTGGCGTGGTCATCAAGTGATTCTGATGTTATTTCGGTTGATGCTGAAACGGGAAAAATCAAATGTTTGAAAGAAGGAAGAAGTACCATAACAGCCCAAGCGACAGATGGTTCAGCAATAACGCATTTCATTGAAATTAAGGTTATTACTAATGCTGACCAAATAAGAATAAACCGAGATAATGATGGTGGATTGACAGTCAAACAAGCGAGCAAAAGCCCCATAACATTAAATCTTTCCTACAACAATACTGTTACAGGAACAATTAATAGTCAAGATGACAGAAGAAAATTTTTGAGGTGGACTTCCAGTGATAGCAAAACCGCTTATGTCAACGAAAAATTAGAATTGATAGCCGTTAAAAAAGGAACTGTCGCCATAAAAGTTACTTATGAAGACGGACGCGATGACTTTTTGGAAGATAGCATTCAAGTTACCGTCATTGAATAAAGATAAAAAAAGCTACCTTGTTGGGTAGCTTTTTCCTTGTTTTACTGAACTCGTTGCCAGTACTGTGTTCTTCCTACGAGTGAAATACCAATATAACCACGCACTTTCAATTTGTTAGAATTTTCTAAACTGATGTAGCACTTGTACTCTTTTCCTGTTTTGGGGTCTAAAATTTTGCCTCCACTCCATTCATCTCCTTCTTTTTTCAAGTCACTAATGATGACCAAATCTAAATAAGGTTTGTTTTTATTGGCTCCTGAGTAGGCTGAACAAACGGCATTTTTATTCTTTTCCTCTAACAATTCAACAATTTTTCCGTACACTTTCCCGTTTTTTTCGTAAATTTCAACCACTGACTTTTCTTTTCCTGTTTCATCATCAATAGTTTTCCATTTTCCTAAAACACTTTGTGCCTGTGCTGTAAAAACAAATGTAAATACGAGCGAAAAATACAATAAAATTTTCTTCATAGGTCTATTTTTTTGGGTTTATATAAGCAAAAATAGAAATATAATTCAGAAAACAAAAAAAACGGATAGATACATAAAAAATGGACACTGTTTGGTCTTCCGTTTTTACTGTTTTGAAGAGAGTTAGGGAGATGTAATTTTAAAAAAACATTCTCTTTTGTAAGAGGAGAAGTTTTTGTGTTGGTTTTAGACACTTTCAATGATTGGCTGTTTTTCGTAATCTAACAATTTTTAGAAGTAAATAAACTTAATTTCGTGATTCATAATTGATTTTCCATATCTTTGCACCCTATTTTAAAGCGAAAAAAATGCGATTACATCGAAACTTGACTGATGCGGTCATTGAAGGTTTAGGTTTTATATTTAACGAAAATCATTACGCGGACAAAGTGGTTGAACGTCAACTTAAAAAAGACAAACGCTGGGGCGCTCGTGACCGTGCTTTTATTGCAGAAACCACGTATGACATTGTGCGCTGGAAACGTCTTTATGCTGAAATAGCCGAAGTGAAACCGCCTTTTTCTACACACGATTTGCGTCGTATGTTTGCTGTTTGGGCAGTACTGAAAGGCATTCAACTTCCTGATTGGTCGTATTTTGAGGATACGCCCCAACGTCGTATTAAAGGTAAGTTTGATGAACTTTCAAAAATACGTAAATTTCGAGAATCCATTCCTGATTGGCTTGATGAATTGGCTTCAGAGGAGTTAGGAGATGATTTTTGGACACAAGAAATACACGCGCTCAACCAATTAGCTCCCGTTGTTCTACGGGCAAATACACTTAAAGTTGCTGCCCCACAACTTAAAAACGCATTGCAACAAGAAGGAATTGAAACTCGCTTATTAGAGAAATATCCTGAGGCTCTTGAATTATTGGAGCGAGCTAATGTATTCACAGTTAAGGCTTTTGCAGACGGATTGTTCGAAGTTCAAGATGCTTCATCACAAAAGGTAGCTCCGTTTTTAGAGGTTGAACCTGGAATGCGAGTGGTCGATGCTTGTGCTGGAGCAGGTGGAAAGACCTTGCATTTAGCTTCGTTAATGAAAAATAAAGGGCAAATCATCGCAATGGATATTTACGAGAATAAATTGCAAGAACTCAAACGAAGAGCCCGTCGTAATGAAGTGTTTAATGTTGAAACAAAACTAATTGACAATAAACAACTTAAACGAATGCAAGGTACAGCTGACCGTGTTTTGATTGATGCCCCTTGCAGTGGTTTGGGGGTGTTGAAGCGCAATCCAGATGCGAAATGGAAACTGCGACCTGAATTTTTAAATGAAATTCGCCAAACACAACAGCAAATTTTAGGTGATT
>JBGYFE010000173.1:0-7149 GCA_041819925.1 Capnocytophaga sp. | reverse complement strand
TTTGGTTACAAAGGTAAGGACTATTCTTTCGTACGACCCGCAGATTTGTATGCCTCAAAAATCAAAGAAACCATTCTTGGCATACAATACAACCAAACAGAAGACCCATTCGGTTGGCGTGTGAAAGTAGAATAATTTTTTAATTTTCAACGGTTTAAGCTATTTATTCAAAAAAAGTCAAAAAAAATATCGAGAAAAGTTTGGCGAAATGGAATAATTTTGTACCTTTGCAACCGCATTGAAAGAGTAATGGCCTCGTGGCGCAACTGAATAGCGCATCTGATTACGGCTCAGAAGGTTACAGGTTTGAATCCTGTCGAGGTCACAGAAAAAGTAGAATAACTCACTGAATTTCAGTGAGTTATTTTTTTATGCTAATCAGTTCTTGTCAAAAAACCAATTCACACAAATTCTACAAAATATATTTTTATACGCATTGAAATCTTGCCATTAGGAAAAAAATAACTCTTTTCTCTAAAATTACCCTCTCTCATATTTTTCTGAAAAAATTCATCTATTTAGCCTAACGTAAATTTGCAATTTTAGAAGAAAAAATATAGATTTGCGTACTTAAACTAATTTTACATTTTTTTGAATGAAAACGAGGATATTAATGGTTTGTTTAGGCAATATATGCCGTTCCCCGTTGGCGGAAGGCGTTTTGAGAGCTAAGTTAGACCCCGAAAAGTTTGAGGTGGATTCTGCGGGAACTTCAAATTACCACGTAGGTGCAGCACCTGACCATCGTTCTGTGGAAGTTGCTCGCAAAAACGGAATCGACATTTCTCAATTGAAAGGACGGCAATTTTCAGCCCAAGATTTTGAGGATTTTGACTATATTTTTGTGATGGACAGAAGCAATTACGCCAATGTTTGTAACTTGACAACCAACGAAAAACATCGTAAAAAAGTATCGTATTTGTTAGATGCTCTTGACGGAATTTCTTTGCGAGAAGTTCCCGACCCATATTACGGCGATAAAAACGATTTCAGAGCAGTTTTCAATATGATTGATGAGGCTTGTGAAAAAATAAGTTTAAAACTAAAAGCAGAAAACTAATGTTTTTTGGCTCGGATTGCAAATCAGAAACAATTTTGTAAGTGTTTTATTTACAAATAGATGATAAAGAAAAAAGCAAAATCACTAACTTATATTGCTTACTGCCTATTGCCTAAAAAACATTGCTATGTCAAGTATTTATTTAATACCTAATCTGTTAGGAGAAACCCCAACAGAAACTGTTCTACCAAGTCAAGTGGCAACTGTGGTTCGTTCACTAACGCATTTTATTGTTGAAAATGAAAAGTCGGCTCGGAAATTTATCAAGCGAATTGCTCCCGAAAAATCACAACAGGAATTAGTGTTGTTTGTCATTGATAAACACACTTCGGACGTTGATTTGTCTTCATTCTTAAAACCTTGTCTATCAGGATTTTCAATAGGAATCATTTCCGAAGCGGGTTGCCCTGGCATTGCTGACCCAGGAGCCGAAATTGTGAAATTGGCTCATAAACAACAGATTAGAGTAGTTCCATTGGTAGGTCCTTCTTCCATATTGCTTGCAATGATGGCAAGTGGACTGAACGGGCAAAATTTTGCCTTCAATGGTTATCTTCCCATAGAAAAAACAGACCGACGAAAAACACTGAAAATACTTGAAAAAAAAGCAAAAGAAAACAATCAAACTCAAATTTTTATAGAAACTCCTTACAGAAATGATAAAATGATTACAGATTTGACAGAAACATTACAGCCTGATACAATACTTTGTATTGCCTGCGATATTAGTTTAGAATCTGAACAAATTCGTACACAAACCATTGCTCAATGGCGGAAAACACCCATTTCGATACAGAAACGCCCTGCGATTTTTATTATTGGAAGTTGAAAACAGATGTTTTTTAGGAATTTATTCCTATATTTGCCGAAATTTTTGGAGTTTTTTATATTTAGAAAAATAACGTTATATGTTTCATAAAGAAGGTTTTAAAATTATTTTAGTTACATTTGTAATTACTGCCACAGTGGCTCTATTGGCTCATTTTTTTGTAGATATTTTTTGGTTACAAAAAGCTATTCAATTATTGGCACTCGTATTTTTGGTGTTAGTACTCCAATTTTTTCGCAATCCGAAAAGAATTACGCAAAAGAATGACAATCACATCATTGCGCCTGTTGACGGAAAAGTTGTAGTGATTGAAGAAGTTTTTGAAAAAGAATATTTCAATGACAAACGCCTGCAAGTTTCGATTTTTATGTCGCCCTTTAATGTGCACGTAACACGTTATGCTCTTGGCGGAAAGGTTGTTTTTAGCAAATATCACCCAGGAAAATATTTAGTAGCTTGGCATCCCAAAGCCTCAGAGGAAAACGAACGAACAACAGTAGTTGTTGAAAATCAAACATTTGGAAAGGTGTTATATCGTCAAATTGCGGGAGCGTTGGCAAAGCGTATCGTCAATTATGCCAAAGAGGGCGATGTTGCTGTGCAAGGTGCTGATGCTGGATTTATCAAATTTGGGTCACGAGTGGACTTATATCTGCCTATTGGAACAAAAACGAACGTACAACTTGGACAAACCGTGAAAGGTGGCATTGATGTAATTGCTGAAAAATAAAAAATATAAACACAGGAACTTAATTTTTTAAAATATTATTAAATACACATATCAGATAACATAAAAA
This sequence comes from Capnocytophaga sp., assembly GCA_041819925.1. GTDB lineage: Bacteria > Bacteroidota > Bacteroidia > Flavobacteriales > Flavobacteriaceae > Capnocytophaga. Next base: position 4,463 of record JBGYFE010000173.1, on the reverse strand, counting down.
AGACGTATGGGAAGAGCATTTGAATTTAGAAAAGCCCGAAAATTCAAGCGTTGGGCTGCGATGGCAAAAACTTTTACACGAATAGGGAAAGACATTGTGATGGCTGTCAAAGAAGGCGGACCTCACCCTGAGTCGAACTCGCGACTGCGTGCCGTAATTCAAAATGCCAAAGCGGCAAATATGCCCAAAGAAAATATTGAACGAGCCATCAAAAAAGCATCTGAAAAAGACACAGCAAACTATAAAGAAGTGCTTTTTGAAGGTTATGCTCCTCACGGAATTGCTATTTTGATTGAAACAGCAACCGATAATAACAACCGAACGGTGGCAAATATTCGTAGTTATTTCAATAAATGTAACGGAACACTCGGAACGTCAGGTTCAGTGGAATTTATGTTTGACCATACTTGTAATTTCCGAATTAAAGCAGACGGAATTGACCCCGAAGAACTTGAATTAGAGATGATTGACTTTGGTGCAGAGGAAGTTTTTCAAGACGATGACGGAATTCATATTTACGCTCCTTTTGAGAGTTTTGGCGCTATCCAAAAAGAATTGGAAGGCAGAGGAATTGAAATTCTTTCATCAGGATTTGAACGTATTCCGCAAGTAACCAAAGAATTAACTCCCGAAGAGCAAGCCGATGTTGAGAAACTTTTAGAAAAAATTGAGGAAGATGATGACGTTCAAAATGTGTACCACACAATGAAGGAAGTAGGAGAATAATAAGCATTCAAAAATATAAAAAAACCGTTAAGATTTGCATTTAGAGCTTTTCGAGGCGGTTTTTTCTTCAAAAATAAAATTATGTCATCTATTGAACATTACAAAAAAGAGTTTTTAGCTCATCTAAAAAAAACAATTACGAAAACTGAACCTTCAAATTTGTATGAACCCATATACTACATACTTAATTTAGGAGGAAAAAGACTTCGTCCTATTTTGACGCTAATGGGAGCAGACCTCTTTCAAGCAGACTACCGAAAGGCTCTGCACGCAGCTTTGGCAATTGAAGTTTTCCATAATTTTTCATTGGTTCACGATGACATTATGGACAGAGCTCCGCTAAGGCGTGGGCAAAAAACCGTACATCACAAATGGAATGTCAATACGGCTATTCTTTCAGGAGATGCAATGTTTATCCTTGCATACCAATTATTTGAAAATTACGAACCCATCGTTTTTCAAGAATTGGCAAAATTATTTAGCCAAACGGCTTTGGAAGTTTGTGAAGGTCAGCAATTTGATATGGATTTTGAAACTCGAAATGATGTAACTGTTGAGGAATATCTTTTGATGATAAAATATAAAACAGCAGTTTTAGTCGGAGCGGCTTTGCAAATGGGTGCTATCGTGGCGCAAACTACACAACAGAACAAAAAACTCATTTACGATTTCGGAATTTTGCTGGGAATGGCGTTCCAGTTGCAAGATGACTATTTAGATTCGTTTGGTGACGACTCTTTCGGAAAGCAAATAGGGGGAGATATTTTAGAAAACAAAAAAACAATGCTCTATTTAAAAGCATTAGAAATAGCTGATAATCAGCAAAGAAGTAAATTATTAGAATTGTATACTCTCCCCGAAGGCGGAAATGAGAAAATCGAAACTGTAAAACAGATTTTTATAGAAACACAAGCGGCTGATTTTGTGCGAAATGAAATTGAAAATTACACACAAAAAGCCTTACAAAATCTTGAAAGGTTAGAAATTAATCCTGAAAAACGTCGTGAAATTAAACAATTTGCACTTGATTTAATGAATCGGAAAATATAAAAATTAACTGTAACAAAAGTACATAACTTTTTTTAAATCAATAAAATAATTAAAAAACATAGAAAAATGGATAGAACATACGCAGGAATTCCAGAAGAAAACGCAACACTTGAAAATTCAAAGGTTATGTTAGTAACTGTTCCGTATGACGGAACATCAACTTGGGGCAAAGGAGCAGACAAAGGTCCTGAACTTTTTCTGAATGCCTCTGAAAATATGGAACTTTATGATATTGAAACAGATAGCGAACCTTACCTCAATGGAGTTTATTTAGCAGGAGAGGTCAGCGAAAACAGCTCACCTGAGGCAATGACAGAGGCGGTTTATCAAAAAACCAAAGAACTTTTAAAACACGAAGATAAACTTTTTACACTTTTTGGTGGGGAGCACTCTGTTTCTATTGGGTCAATCCGTGCGGTAGGAGAAAAATATGAGAAACTTACTGTACTTCAATTAGATGCACATACTGATTTGCGTCCTGAGTTTCACGGTTCTACATCAAATCACGCTTGTGCCGTTTTTGAAGCCAATCAGAAACATAAATTAGTGCAGGTAGGAATTCGTTCAATGGACGCTGAGGAAAAGCAATATTTGCCAAAGGGACGTGTATTTTTCGCCCACGAAATCGCTAAAAATAAAAACTGGATTGATGATGTTTTAGAAAAAGTATCTGGAAATGTGTACATTACTATTGATTTAGATGCTTTTGACCCTGCGATAGCTCCTTCAACAGGAACGCCTGAACCAGGTGGGTTGCAATGGTATCCTACATTGAAATTGTTGCGTAAAGTATTTAAAAAGTGTAATGTAGTGGCTTTTGATATTGTAGAATTGATGGATAGCCCAGCAGCAAAACCAACCGCTTTCTTGGCTGCAAAGCTATATTACAAAATGTTGGCATATCACTTCAAGTATAGTAATAAAAAAGCAAAAGGGAAGTAATATACCCATTAAAAAGTCAAAAGTTTTGGTAAAAACTTTTGACTTTTTGTTTTTTAAGGCTATCAAAAGGACAAAAAATACAAAATATCTTTTCGTATTTTTTTAATGGTTTGTTGTCAGTATGATTACACATTAAATCGGAAGTGCATCACATCGCCATCTTTCACGATGTATTCTTTGCCTTCCACGCGCATTTTTCCTGCTTCTTTCACTTTGGCTTCACTTCCGTAGGCAACAAAATCATCATAAGCGATTACTTCGGCACGGATAAATCCTTTTTCAAAATCTGAATGAATAACGCCAGCCGCTTTGGGCGCAGTGTCTCCCCGATGGATTGTCCACGCACGCACCTCTTTCACCCCAGCCGTGAAATAGGTTTGTAGGTTCAAAAGTTTGTATGAAGCCCGAATGAGTTTTGAAGCACCAGGTTCGTCCAGACCAAGGTCTTCCAAAAACATTTGACGCTCTTCATAGCTTTCAAGCTCAGTGATGTCGGCTTCGGTGGCAACGGCAAGGACTATTACTTCGGCGTTTTCGTCCTTTACGGCTTCTTTTACTTGCTCAACATACGCATTTCCGGACTTGGCAGAAGCCTCATCAACATTACAAACATACAAAATCGGTTTGGCGGTCAACAATTGAAAGGAATCCATCAAATCTTGTTCATCATCAGCTACTTGCACGGCACGCGCTGAATTGCCCGATTCCAACGTAGTTTTGATGCGATTGAGAAGGTCTTGCTCTTTGGCTGCTTTTTTGTCGCCCGCTTTGGCTGCTCGGGTTACTTTTTCAAGACGTTTTTCAACGGTTTCCAAATCTTTGAGTTGCAACTCCACATCAATAGTGCCTTTGTCACGAATGGGATTTACACTTCCATCTACGTGTACAATATTGTCATTTTCAAAACAACGCAACACGTGAATGATGGCGTTACACTCGCGTATGTTTCCTAAAAATTGGTTTCCTAATCCTTCACCTTTGCTTGCTCCTTTCACCAAACCAGCAATATCCACAATTTCAACAGTGGCAGGCTGTACACGTTCGGGTTTTACGAGTTCTTCCAATTTTTCAAGACGTGGGTCGGGTACGTTTACAACTCCCAAATTGGGTTCGATAGTACAAAACGGAAAATTTGCACTTTGCGCCTTTGCATTTGATAAACAATTAAATAAAGTGGATTTTCCAACATTGGGTAATCCTACGATTCCTGCTTTCATATTATATTTATCTGTTTTACAGCTCTAAAAAGATGTCATTTAAGCTGTTTCACTTTTTACTAAAATCGCTGCAAAAGTAATAAAAAATATGGTTTTACAAAATTTTGGGGAAAGGGAAAGAGATTAGAAAAGTTATTTCCTATTCCCCTGTTGCTCTCTGCTTTTGTAGGAAACCCCGCTGATGTGAGCATTTTGCTCGTACCTTAATTTGCAAGTTTCAGTATGAGTGGACACGAGCTACAAGCTCGCACCAGCGGAGTTTGACTTTTTAGGTAGAAATCATAAATTTTAACATTTAAAACGTTGTATGTTAAAAAACATTGGCATATATTTGCAATTATAACCAATGATGCGTAAAATACCAAAAGTATATGAAAACTTACCTAAAAAACTTGCATAATTCACTGATTTTGTGTGTATTTTCATTGCAAATTGGTAGGCGCAATGCAATGCCTATTTTATATCTTAACATAACTAAATCCTTTCGTGCGTATGTGTATCATTTTTTACCAAACATACAAATTTCTG